>NZ_JAGGPC010000057.1:0-110318 GCF_018614005.1 Streptomyces sp. ISL-99 | reverse complement strand
AGGACGCCGCCGAACAATCATTCAACGCTGGTCCCTGAACTTCGGTTCGGGGACCAGCGTTTTTTTATGCCCTGTTACTTGGTGTTCACGTTGTACGACCAGCATCCCAAGACATGGGGACGATCGGAATGCTGAAGTCCGCGGGTGTCGGTGCCGGCGACGAGGTCATCGTGCCGGCCTACGGGAACGCCGAGCTGGCCGAGGCCGTGCTGGCCGTTGGTGCCATGCCGGTGTTCGCGGACATCGACGGGGCCACTTACTGCCTTGATGCGGACGCTGCCGACGCTGCTGTGACGTCGCGTACGGCCGCCATCGTCGCCGTACCGCGATTCGGGTACCTGGCCGGTGTGAACCCGGTGCGGGAGCTCGGGCGGCGGCGGGGGTTCCTGGTGGTGGAGCACCGCGAAGGGGACGTCCTTGAGCAGAGTGCGCTCGCTCAACGGCAGGTGCACGCCGCTTATTTGGACCGGCGGCTCACCGGGGTGCGGACCCCCGAGGCGTGCGCAGGGCATACGTATCAGCAGTACGTCGTCCGGGTTCCGGGCAATGGGCGGCCCGACCGCGATGCGTTTGCCCGCGCTGTGCGGCGCAAGGGGGTGGACTGTCAGGTACCCGTTCAGACACCCGTACACCGGCTGCCCGCCTTCCGGCGGGAGGTCTGTCTGCCCGAGACCGAGCGTGCTGCCGATGAGACGCTCGCGCTGCCCGTTGGTGGCTTGCTGTCCCGCCGTGATCTTCAGCGCGTTGTGGCGTCCTGCAATGCGCTCGGCGGGCTCCTTCAACCGGCCTTCTAGGACCTTTGTTTGGGGTGGGAGGCCGAAGAACTCCACCATCAGGTCGGTCGCGTTCACGACGGCTTCTGGGGCGGCCATGTCACCCGGTTCGGAGCACGGCTGGGATTCAGGTATGATCTATTCCGTTGCCGCAGCGCAGCAGAGGCCCCAATAGCTCAGTCGGTAGAGCGTCTCCATGGTAAGGAGAAGGTCTACGGTTCGATTCCGTATTGGGGCTCAACACACGAAAGGCCCCCGCCGGTTGGCGGGGGCCTTTCGCGTACCTCTTACGGGTTGTGCGGCATCGGTACGCGCATGGCGAGGATGGCCATGTCGTCGGAGGCCGGTTCCGCCGCGAAGCGTTCCACGGCGCGCAGGATGCGGGCGGCGACGGCGCCGGCTGTCAGGCCCGTACAGGTGGCGAGGACGTCGGCCAGGCCGTCGTCGCCGAGCATGCGGGTTCCCTCGCGGCGCTCGGTGACGCCGTCGGTGACGCACAGGAGTACGTCGCCGGGGTCGAGGGTGACCATCTGCTCGTACAGCTCCAGGTCCTCCATGACGCCGAGCAGCGGCTGGGGTTCGGCTGCCGGTTCGACCGTGCCGTCCGGGCGCAGGCGCAGCGGGAGGGGGTGGCCCGCGCAGACGACCTTCAGGATGGCGCTGCCGTCCTCCTGGGGCCACAGCTCGCCGTACAGGAGCGTCAGGAAGCGGCTGCGGGCGCCCTCGTCGAGGATCGCCGCGTTGAGGCGCTCCAGGACGGCGGGGCCGCCGAAGCCTTCGCGGGCGAGGAGGCGCAGGGCGTGGCGGGCGAGGCCGGTTACCGCTGCCGCCTCGGGGCCCGTACCGCAGACGTCGCCGATGGCGAAGCCGTACGCGCCGTCGCGGATCGGGAAGAGGTCGTAGAAGTCGCCGCCGACCTCGTTGCCCTCGCCGGCGGCGCGGTAGATGACCTCCACCTCGACGTTCGGGACGTGCGGAAGCTCCGGAGGGAGCAGGCTGCGCTGGAGGGACTGGCTGATGGCCATGCGCTCGGAGTACAGGCGTGAGTTGTCCAGGGCGAGCGCGGCGCGGCGGGAGAGGTCCTCGGCGAGTTCGAGGATCTCCTGGCGGAAGTGGTCGTCGGTGGGCTTGCCGAGGGTCAGCATGCCGATGACGCGGTTGCGGGCGACCAGGGGGAGCACGACGGTCTCGCCGCCGACTGCTGCCGCTGTTGCGAGGGTGGTGCCGATGCCTGAGCCGAGGTGAGGGGTGGAGCCGAGGCCGAGGCTGCGCATCGAGGTACGGAGGGCTGCCTGGTGGGCGGCTTCGCTGGGGGCGTTCCAGACGCGGGCGCCGGGGGCCGGGACGGGCTCCGGCGGGTCGATCTTGGAGAGGAGGGCCTTGAGGCCGTCGATGCGCTCCTCGTCCTCGTGGAGCACGAACGAGAGGTACGGCTCGGAGGACTGGTCGGCGATGGTGTAGACGGCGCACCAGGTGGCCAGGGTGGGGACCGTCATCTGTGCCATGAGGGCGAGGGTCTGGTCGCGGTCGAGCGTACCGGCGAGGAGGTCGGAGGCCTCGACGAGGAAGGACAGGGAGCCTCGGCGCAGGCGTTCGAGCTCGCCGAGGCGGGCGGATTCGACGGCGAGGGCGATGCGGTCGGCGGCGAACTGCAGGCGCAGGGCCTCTTCGTTCGAGTAGCGACCGGGGGCTTCGGCGGCGACGCCGAGGGAGCCGGTGAGGCGGCCCTCGACCTTGAGGGGGACGGTGACGACGGAGCGCATGCCGGTGCCGTTGAGGAGCGGTACGGCCCCTGGGACGGCTGTGAGGTCGTCGTGGACGGCGGGCATGCGGGCGGAGCCGTAGCGGCCTGTGCCGGCCTCCACGGGGACGCGGGCGAAGCGCTGGCGGGCGGAGGGGAGGCCGGTGGTGGCCCGTACCTCCAGTTCCGTCTCGTCGTCGGTGGCGAGGAGGAGGAACGCGGAGTCGGCGTCCAGCATGTCGCGGGAGCGCTCGACGGTGCGCTGGAGGAGGCCGTCGAGGTCGTCGGGGGCGGGGGAGCCGATGAAGACCTCGAAGGGGTCCGTGGTGCGGCCCTCGGAGAGCGAGCCCTTGGCGGTGTCGCTGGGGGTGCGCTGAGGCGACTGGAGCACGGCGCGCTCGAAGTCGCGTACGAGGAGGCAGACGGTGGACGGCTCGCCGGAGGTGTCCCGTACGCGCAGGTGGGAGGCGTAGACGGCGACGGTGCGGCCGTCGGCGGCGCGGACGCCGTAGCTGCCTTCCCAGCGGGAGAGCTTGAGGGCGTCCGCGATGCCGGTGGCGATGCCGGGGGTGTGCGGCCAGGCGGCGAAGTCGGTGAGCTGCTTGCCGATGACCTGGTCGGCGGCGTATCCGAAGAGCTCTTCGGCGTCCTCGTTCCAGGCGTTGATGGCGCCGGAGCGGTCGATCTGGACGACGGCGACGCGGATGCGGCCGTCGGCGACCGGGAGGAGCTCGACGGGGAGTACGGGGCCGGCTGAGCGGATGCCGACCGGGCGTTCGGGGAGGTCGAGCTGGAACCAGACGTGTTTGTGGGTGGGCGCGTAGTCGACGCCCCAGCGGGAGGCGATGGCCGCGCACAGGAGCAGGCCGCGGCCGCCTTCGCGGTCGGGGCTGCCGAACGACTGGGCCGTGCCCTGGAGCGGGACCTCGCGTTCGGGGTAGCGGTCGCCGACCTCGACGCGGACGCCGTCGTCCGTACGCAGACAGAGCACGTCGGCGGTGGTGCCGGCGTGCACCACCGCGTTCGTGACGAGCTCGCTGGTGAGGACGACGGCGTCGTCCACGATGTCGGCGTACCCCCAGCCCTGGAGTGTGTCCCTGACAAAGGCGCGGGCCGTCGCGACGGACCGTCCCACAGGGTCGAAGCTGGCAGCCGCCCGCGCGGTGATCACAGAACTCCTCGTACGCGTCTCGACGCCCGGCTCTGCCATGATCGGCCCGCCCCTCCGGTGCCCGGTGGTGGATCTCGCGTCACCGCCCCCGCCGGGCGGACCGGGGCGGCTGGACAGCCAGAAGCCAGGTTACTTACCTTCCACGTCCGAGCGGATGCCGGTTACCAGTGTTTCCGCTCCCGGAGTCCGGGGAGGGGTGTGCGAAGCTGCCGAACTGTTATGGCCTTGTTCGGCCATGGTGAAACACTGGGAAGGCTTCGGGCGAAGCCCGATGAGTACGGTCGACCCCTGCGGGAGGGACACGGTGGAGTCTGGCGTAGCCGCGCGGAGCACCAGCACGCGCGCAAAAGGCGGACGGTCCCGGAACAACGGGACAACCGAAGTGGACACAGCGGCCCTGAACAGGCTGCTGCAGGCCCTTGTGACGATGCGGGACGGCAATTTCCGCAAACGCCTGACGGTGTCGGGCGACGGGGTGATGGCCGAGATCGCCGCTGTCTTCAACGAGGTGGCCGACCGGAACCTGCATCTGACCGGTGAGATCGCCCGGGTGCGGCGGATGGTCGGACGCGAGGGAAAGCTGGCCGAGAGGCTGGAGACGGGGGCCTGCGAGGGCTCTTGGGCCACCGCGATCGACGCGTCGAACGCCCTGGTCGACGACCTCGCACGGCCTGTTTCCGAGGTGGGACGGGTGCTGTCCGCGGTGGCGGACGGCGACCTCGACCAGCGGATGGAGCTGCGGACGCAGGGGGGCGACGGCGCGGAGGGCGCGGGGCATCCGCTGCGCGGCGAATTCCTGAAGGTCGGGCGTACGGTCAACAACCTGGTCGACCAGCTGTCGGCGTTCACTGACGAGGTGACGCGGGTCGCGCTCGAGGTGGGTACCGAGGGCAAGCTGGGCGGGCAGGCCCAGGTGCGTGGTATGTCCGGTTCATGGAAAGACCTGACGGATTCGGTCAACACCATGGCGTACCGGCTCACGGCTCAGGTGCGTGACATTGCTCTCGTTACGACGGCGGTCGCCAAGGGCGATCTGTCACGCAAGGTCACCGTGCATGTGGCCGGCGAGATGCTTCAGCTGAAAAACACCGTCAACACGATGGTCGACCAGCTGTCCTCCTTCTCCTCCGAGGTGACCCGCGTCGCGCGCGAGGTCGGTACGGAGGGCGAGCTGGGCGGGCAGGCGCAGGTGCCAGGGGTCGCCGGCGTATGGAAGGACCTGACGGACTCGGTCAACCTGATGGCGGGGAACCTGACCGCGCAGGTGCGCGGGATCGCCGAGGTGACGACGGCGGTCGCCAACGGTGATCTGTCGCGGAAGGTCACGGTGAGCGCGCGCGGTGAGGTCGCGCAGCTCGCCGAGACGATCAACCAGATGACCGAGACGCTGCGGACGTTCGCGGACGAGGTCACGCGCGTGGCGAGCGAGGTCGGCGGCGAGGGTCTGCTCGGCGGCCAGGCGCAGGTGCCGGGCGCGGCGGGCACGTGGAAGGACCTGACGGACTCCGTCAACACGGTCTTCCGGAATCTCACGACACAGGTGCGGGACATCGCGCAGGTCACGACGGCGGTGGCCAACGGTGACATGACGCAGAAGGTCACCGTCGACGTCGCGGGCGAGATGCTGGAGCTCAAGAACACCGTCAACACGATGGTGGACCAGCTCCAGTCCTTCGGTTCCGAAGTGACGCGAGTGGCGCGCGAGGTCGGCGTCGAGGGTCTGCTGGGCGGCCAGGCGCAGGTGCCGGGCGCGGCGGGGACGTGGAAGGACCTGACGGACTCGGTCAACACGGCCTTCCGGAACCTGACCGGGCAGGTGCGCAACATCGCCCAGGTCACCACGGCGGTCGCCAACGGTGATCTGTCGCAGAAGGTCACGGTGGACGTCTCCGGCGAGATGCTGGAGCTGAAGAACACCGTGAACACGATGGTCGACCAGCTGTCGTCGTTCGCCGACCAGGTGACGCGGATGGCGCGTGACGTGGGTACGGAGGGCCGCCTCGGCGGTCAGGCGCGGGTGGACGGCGTCAGCGGTACGTGGAAGGAACTCACCGACTCCGTCAACTTCATGGCGGGGAACCTGACCTCGCAGGTACGTCAGATCGCCCAGGTGACGACGGCGGTGGCCCGTGGTGACCTGTCCCAGAAGATCGACGTGGACGCGCGCGGCGAGATCCTGGAGCTCAAGAACACCATCAACACGATGGTGGACCAGCTGTCGTCGTTCGCCGACCAGGTGACGCGGGTCGCCCGCGAGGTGGGTACGGACGGCCGGCTCGGCGGCCAGGCGCAGGTGCCGGGCGTGGCCGGCGTATGGCGCGATCTGACCGACTCGGTGAACGGCATGGCCGGGAACCTCACCGCCCAGGTCCGTAACATCGCGCAGGTCGCGACGGCGGTGGCCCGTGGTGATCTGTCGCAGAAGATCGACGTGGACGCGCGCGGCGAGATCCTGGAGCTGAAGAACACCCTCAACACGATGGTGGACCAGCTGTCGAACTTCGCGGAGCAGGTGACCCGGGTGGCCCGTGAGGTGGGCACCGAGGGCATGCTCGGCGGCCAGGCCGAGGTGCAGGGCGTCAGCGGTACGTGGAAGGACCTCACCCAGTCCGTCAACTCCATGGCCAACAACCTGACCTCGCAGGTCCGCAACATCGCCGAGGTGACGACGGCGGTCGCCAAGGGCGACCTGTCGAAGAAGATCACCGTCGATGCCAAGGGCGAGATCCTGGAGCTGGTGACCACCGTCAACACGATGGTGGACCAGCTGTCGTCGTTCGCCGACGAGGTGACGAGAGTCGCGCGTGAGGTGGGTACCGAGGGCATCCTCGGTGGCCAGGCGCGCGTACGCGGCGTCACCGGCATCTGGAAGGACCTCAGCGACAACGTCAACCTGATGGCCAACAACCTGACGTCTCAGGTGCGGAACATCTCGCAGGTCTCGGCGGCGGTCGCCAATGGTGACCTGACGAAGAAGGTGACGGTCGAGGCGCGCGGCGAGGTCGCGCAGCTCGCCGACACCGTCAACACCATGGTGACGACGCTGTCGTCGTTCGCCGACGAGGTCACGCGGGTCGCCCGCGAGGTGGGTACGGAAGGTGAACTGGGCGGCCAGGCGCGCGTCCCCGGTGTCTCCGGTACGTGGAAGGACCTCACCGAGTCGGTGAACTCGATGGCGTCCAACCTGACCGGACAGGTCCGTCAGATCGCGATGGTCACCACGGCCATCGCCAAGGGCGACCTGACCAAGAAGATCGACATCGACGCGCGCGGCGAGATCCTGGAGCTCAAGACCACCATCAACACGATGGTGGACCAGCTGTCGTCCTTCGCCGACCAGGTGACCCGGGTCGCCCGCGAGGTGGGCACCGAGGGCATCCTGGGCGGCCAGGCGCGCGTACGCGATGTGGACGGCACCTGGCGTGACCTGACGGAGTCCGTGAACGAGATGGCCGGGAACCTGACCCGGCAGGTGCGCGCCATCGCGGCCGTGGCCACGGCGGTGACCCGCGGTGACCTCAATCTCAAGATCGACGTCGATGCCGCGGGCGAGATCCAGGTCCTCCAGGACAACATCAACACGATGATCGCCAACCTGCGCGACACCACCCTCGCCAACAAGGAACAGGACTGGCTCAAGGGCAACCTGGCCCGTATCTCGGGTCTGATGCAGGGCCGCCGCGATCTCGACGACGTGGCTTCGCTGATCATGAGCGAGCTCACGCCGGTGGTCTCGGCTCAGCACGGCGCGTTCTTCCTGGCCCTGACGACGCGCGGCAGCACCGAGGTCGGCGCGGACGAGGACAGTCCGTACGAGCTGCGCATGCGCGGGAGCTACGGCTACTCGGCGGGCTCCATGCCGACGTCCTTCAAGCCCGGTGAGACGCTCATCGGCACGGCGGCGGAGGAGAAGCGCACGATCCTGGTGGACAACGTGCCGCCGGGCTATCTGAAGATCTCCTCCGGTCTCGGCGAGGCACCGCCCGCACATGTGATCGTGCTGCCGGTGCTCTTCGAGGGGAAGGTCCTCGGTGTGATCGAGCTGGCGTCCTTCCAGCCCTTCACGCAGATCCAGAAGGACTTCCTCAACCAGATCGCCGAGATGATCGCGACGAGCGTCAACACCATCAGCGTCAATACGAAGACCGAGGTGCTGCTGGAGCAGTCGCAGGAGCTGACCGAGCAACTGCGTGAGCGGTCGGCGGAGTTGGAGAACCGGCAGAAGGCCCTTCAGGAGTCCAATGCCGAACTGGAGGAGAAGGCCGAGCTGCTGGCCCAGCAGAACCGCGACATCGAGGTGAAGAACACCGAGATCGAAGAGGCCAGGCAGGTCCTGGAGGAGCGCGCCGAGCAGCTCGCGGTCTCGATGCGCTACAAGTCCGAGTTCCTGGCGAACATGTCGCACGAGCTGCGTACGCCGCTCAACTCGCTCCTCATCCTCGCGAAGCTGCTCGCCGACAACGCCGAGGGCAACCTCTCGCCGAAGCAGGTGGAGTTCGCCGAGACGATCCACGGGGCGGGTTCCGACCTGCTCCAGCTGATCAACGACATCCTGGACCTGTCGAAGGTCGAGGCGGGCAAGATGGACGTCAGCCCGACCCGGATCGCGCTGGTCCAGCTCGTGGACTATGTGGAGGCGACCTTCAGGCCGCTCACCGCGGAGAAGGGACTCGACTTCTCGGTACGGGTGTCCCCGGAGCTGCCCGCGACGCTGCACACGGACGAGCAGCGGCTGTTGCAGGTCCTGCGCAACCTCCTGTCCAACGCGGTGAAGTTCACCGACAGCGGGGCCGTGGAGCTCGTCATCCGGCCGGCCAGGACCGACGTACCGGACGCCATCCGTGAGCAGCTGCTGGAGGCCGGCTCACTGCGCGACGCGGACGCCGACCTCATCGCCTTCTCGGTGACCGACACCGGCATCGGGATCGCGGCCAGCAAGATGCGGGTGATCTTCGAGGCGTTCAAGCAGGCCGACGGGACGACCAGCAGGAAGTACGGAGGCACGGGCCTGGGGCTGTCCATCAGCCGGGAGATCGCCCGGCTGCTGGGCGGCGAGATCCACGCGGCGAGCGAGCCGGGCCGCGGGTCGACGTTCACGCTCTACCTGCCGCTGCACCCGAGCGAACTGCCGCCGCAGGGGTACCCGCAGCTCACTCCCGGTGGCATGGAGCCGCTGCGCGGGAGCGCCCCGGACGACGCCTCGGCGGCGGAGGTCGCGCCGCCGGCCGACACCGGGCCCGCCCGGCTGCCCTCGGACCCGCAGACCGGCCCCGCCGGGCTGTTCCGGCGCCGTCGCAGGGCGGTGAGCGGCCGTGACCAGCGGACCGCGCTGCCGGGCCAGGCGGCCGGTCAGCCCTCCGGCGCGCCGGAGACACAGGCGGCTGCCGAGGAGTCGTGGTCCGGGAGGGGGCAGGAGGCGGCACCGGAGCCGCGTCGCGGCATCATGTTCTCCAACGAGAAGGTGCTGATCGTCGACGACGACATCCGCAACGTCTTCGCGCTCACCAGCGTGCTGGAGCAGCACGGGCTCTCCGTGCTGTACGCCGAGAACGGGCGGGAGGGCATCGAAGTCCTGGAGCAGCACGACGATGTGACGGTCGTACTGATGGACATCATGATGCCGGAGATGGACGGCTACGCCACGACGACGGCGATCCGCAGGATGCCGCAGTTCGCGGGACTGCCGATCATCGCACTGACGGCGAAGGCGATGAAGGGCGACCGGGAGAAGGCCATCGAGTCCGGCGCTTCCGACTACGTCACGAAGCCGGTCGATCCCGACCATCTGCTCTCTGTGATGGATCAGTGGATGCGTGGGGAGTGATCGTAGGCTGTGCGAATCCGGCAGGTTGCTGACTGACTGTGGCCGAAGGTGTGTGAGTCTGCGGTATTCGGGGAACCTTCTGGTCTCCCACCGCGTTTTTGCTACGTGCACAGTGACATCGCGGTGACAGGGTGTGGCGACAGGCGGGGTGCGGCTACCATGACCGGCACAAGGACGGGCGACGCAAGAGAGTCGTCCCCTGGGGCGGCGCCCGGTGCACTGCCGGGGCGAGGAGGGCGGGCCATGGTGCAGAAGGCCAAGATCCTCCTGGTCGATGACCGGCCGGAGAATCTGTTGGCGCTGGAGGCCATCCTCTCTGCGCTCGATCAGACACTGGTACGGGCATCGTCAGGGGAGGAAGCGCTCAAAGCGCTGCTGACGGACGACTTCGCGGTCATTCTGCTGGACGTACAGATGCCCGGAATGGACGGTTTCGAGACCGCCGCGCACATCAAGCGGCGAGAACGGACCCGGGACATCCCGATCATCTTTCTCACCGCCATCAACCACGGGCCGCACCACACCTTCCGGGGTTACGCGGCCGGCGCGGTGGACTACATCTCGAAGCCGTTCGACCCGTGGGTGCTGCGCGCCAAGGTCTCCGTCTTCGTCGAGCTGTACATGAAGAACTGCCAACTGCGCGAGCAGGCCGCGCTGCTGCGCCTCCAGCTGGAGGGCGGCGGCCAGGCGGGCGGTGTGGGCGACACGAAGGAGCCCGCCGGGCTCCTCGCCGAACTGTTTGCGCGGCTCGCCGCCGTTGAGGAGCAGGCCGAGGCGCTCTCCAAGCAGCTAGACGACGAGTCCGCGGACGCCGCGGCCGTCGCCACGGCGGCTCACCTGGAGCGCAAGCTGACCGGGCTGCGCCGGGCGCTCGACGCGCTCGAACCGGGTACCAACGGCGCCGCGCCGCCGTTCCCTTCGCAGCACTGACCGGACGTACTGACCGGACGTACTGAGCGGACTGCGTCGCCCGCGTGAGGCGGCGTCAGTTTTCTGTCGACCAGGGCACGACACGAACGGGTGAAGCAGTGGGCACACGTGTCCATCGCGGCTCGCACCGGTAACCTCACCACCATGGCCTCACGTACGTCCGGCAAGGGTTCCCAGGGCACGGCGGGCACCGCGAAGCCGCGCGCCGGCCGTACCACCGGCGCCACCAGGAAAGCGGCGCCCGCCAAGAAGACCGCGGCGGCGGCGAAGAAGACCGCGCCCGTGAAGAAGGCGCCGGTCAAGAAGGCGCCCGCGAAGAAGGCGGCTGCCAGGGCCGCACCGAAGCCCGCGCCGTCGCCCACCGCCGGCGTGTACCGGCTCGTGTGCGCTCTCTGGCTGGGTCTGGCGCACGGTGTGGGCGCGCTGTTCCGCGGCATAGGGCGCGGCGCGAAGGGGCTCGACCCGGCGCACCGCAAGGACGGCGTCGCGCTGCTCCTGCTCGCCCTCGCGCTGATCGTCGCCGCCGGTACGTGGGCGCAGTTGCGCGGCCCGGTCGGCGACCTCGTCGAGATGCTGGTGACCGGCGCCTTCGGGCGGCTGGACCTGCTGGTGCCGATACTGCTGGGCGCCGTGGCCGTACGGCTCATCCTGCATCCGGAGAAGCCGGAGGCCAACGGCCGCATCGTCATCGGGCTCTCCGCCCTCGTGGTCGGTGTTCTCGGACAGGTCCACATCGCCTGCGGGTCGCCCGCGCGCGGCGACGGCATCGAGGGGCTGCAGGACGCGGGCGGCCTGATCGGCTGGGCCACCTCCACACCGCTGGTCTTCACCATGGGCAGCGTCCTCGCCGTACCGCTTCTGCTGCTGCTCACCGTCTTCGGGCTGCTGGTCGTCACCGCCACGCCGGTCAACGCCATCCCGGAGCGGCTGCGGCAGCTCGGAGTCATGCTCGGGATTCTCGCGGCGCCGCCGGAGGAGTACGAGTTCGAGGACGACGAGCGGTACGAGGAGCAGTGGCGTGAGGCGCTTCCGGCCGGCGGGCGTCGCTCGTCCGCGCGCCGGGGCCCGGCTCCCGCTGAATACGACCCGGACGTCGCGGAGGAGGAGGCGCTCACCCGGCGCCGCAGGCCCCGCAGGTCCGCCGCGCAGCCCGCGCCCGCGCCGGTGCCCGGTCGCGCCATGGACCCCGTGGACTTCGCCGCCGCCGCCGCTGCCGCGCTGGACGGCGCCGTACTGAACGGGCTGCCGCCCTCGGCGCTCGTGGCAGATCTGACCCAGGGTGTCTCCACCGGGCGTCCGGCCGCCGTGCCGCCCGCACGCGAGGGCGCCGGGAAGCCGGAGCCCACGCCCGCTGCCGCGGCTGGGGCGGGTGCCGCGTCCGGGTCGAAGGTGGCCGATCTGACCAAGGCACAGCCCGAGGTGTCCCAGCCGTTGCCGCCCCGCGCCGAGCAGCTTCAGCTCGCCGGCGACATCACCTACTCCCTGCCCTCCCTGGACCTCCTGGAGCGCGGCGGGCCCGGCAAGACGCGCAGCGCCGCCAACGACGCCGTCGTCGCCTCACTGACGAACGTCTTCACGGAGTTCAAGGTCGACGCCGCCGTCACCGGCTTCACCCGTGGGCCGACGGTCACGCGGTACGAGGTGGAGCTGGGCCCGGCCGTCAAGGTCGAGCGGATCACGGCGCTCGCCAAGAACATCGCGTACGCCGTCGCCAGTCCCGACGTACGCATCATCAGCCCGATCCCCGGCAAGTCCGCCGTCGGCATCGAGATTCCCAACAGTGACCGCGAGATGGTCAAGCTGGGCGATGTGCTGCGGCTCGCGGACGCCGCCGAGGACGACCATCCGATGCTCGTCGCGCTCGGCAAGAACGTCGAGGGCGGCTACGAGATGGCGAACCTCGCGAAGATGCCGCACGTGCTCGTCGCGGGCGCCACCGGGTCGGGCAAGTCGTCCTGCATCAACTGCCTGATCACTTCGGTCATGGTGCGGGCGACCCCCGAGGACGTGCGGATGGTGCTGGTCGACCCGAAGCGGGTCGAACTCACGGCGTACGAGGGGATCCCGCACCTCATCACGCCGATCATCACCAACCCCAAGCGGGCCGCCGAGGCCCTGCAGTGGGTCGTACGGGAGATGGACCTGCGCTACGACGACCTGGCGGCGTACGGCTACCGGCACATCGACGATTTCAACCAGGCGGTGCGCAGCGGCAAGGTGAAGCCGCCGGAGGGCAGCGAGCGGGAGCTGTCGCCGTATCCGTACCTGCTGGTCATCGTCGACGAGCTCGCGGACCTGATGATGGTCGCGCCGCGTGATGTCGAGGACTCCATCGTCCGTATCACCCAGTTGGCCCGCGCTGCGGGTATCCATCTGGTGCTCGCCACCCAGCGGCCCTCCGTGGACGTCGTCACCGGTCTGATCAAGGCGAATGTGCCTTCGCGGCTCGCCTTCGCGACCTCCTCGCTCGCGGACAGCCGGGTCATCCTCGACCAGCCGGGCGCCGAGAAGCTGATCGGCAAGGGCGACGGTCTCTTCCTGCCGATGGGTGCGAACAAGCCGACCCGTATGCAGGGCGCGTTCGTCACGGAGGACGAGGTCGCGGCGATCGTCCAGCACTGCAAGGACCAGATGGCGCCGGTCTTCCGGGACGACGTCGTGGTCGGGACGGCGAAGAAGAAGGAAATCGACGAGGATATCGGTGACGACCTGGACCTTCTGTGCCAGGCCGCCGAGCTCGTGGTGTCCACGCAGTTCGGCTCGACGTCGATGCTCCAGCGGAAATTGCGTGTCGGTTTCGCAAAGGCGGGCAGGCTTATGGATCTGATGGAATCTCGGAACATCGTGGGGCCGAGTGAGGGATCGAAGGCGCGCGATGTACTGGTGAAACCGGACGAATTGGATGAAATGCTCGCTATGATCCGGGGAGATTCTCACCCGTAAGAGAACGGCGAGCAACCGTTTCCCTTGTTCGTACGTCCAGTTGAGGGAGGGGGAGACAGATGATGTCACCATCGGGCTGCCGGGCGGTTCCGCGAGCGGTTCTGATGGCGTACAAAGTCCGCCCTCCCAGTTGCCTCACGCTTTCGTACCACCCCTAGACTGAACATCCAGCAGGTGGCTCACGCTCGAAAGGCGCCCCCGTGTCCATCGGCAACTCTCCCGAAGACGACCGGCCTTCGTTCGAAGACGACCGGCCCTCGATCGGACGCGCTCTCCAGCAGGCCCGCGTGGACGCGGGTCTGACGGTCGACGAGGTCAGCGGCTCGACCCGGGTGCGCATCCCCATCGTGCACGCGATCGAACAGGACGACTTCAGCCGCTGCGGCGGGGATGTGTACGCACGCGGACACATCCGTACGCTCGCACGCGCCGTCGGGATCGATCCGGACGCGCTGGTCGCGCAGTACGACGACGAGCACGGCGGACGCCCCGCGCCCACGCCCGCGGCGCCGCTCTTCGAGGCGGAACGGATCCGTCCGGAGGCCCGCCGCCCCAACTGGACCGCGGCCATGGTCGCCGCGATCGTCGCCGTCGTCGGCTTCGTCGGTTTCACGCTCTTCAACGGCAACGACGGCAGCGGCGGTGCCAGGGAGGTCGCGGGTTCCGAGCCCACCACCTCGAAGCCGGCCAAGCCCACCACGACCAAGCCCGTCGACCCCAAGCCCGACCCGTCGGACAGTGCCATCGCGGCGGTCCCGCAGGACCAGGTGACAGTCGCTCTCACCGCCAGGGACCGCAAGAGCTGGATCTCGGCGAAGGACCACAACGGCAGGCTGCTCTTCGACGGCCTGCTGCTCAAGGGCGAGTCCAAGACCTTCACCGACAAGGAGAAGATCGAGCTTGTGCTGGGTGACGCCGGGGCGATGCAGCTCTTCGTGAACGGCAAGGAGGTCGGCGACGAGTTCCAGGCGGGACAGGTCGAGCGGCTGACGTACACGAAGGGTGACCCGGAGGTCGGCTGACCTGGGAGGCCCTCACCGGCCCGGGGCGGGCCGGTGAGGCCGGACACGGGGGCGCCGGTCCCCGTGGAACCCCTCGCGGCGGGGGCGCGCGCCGGGACAAAGTAGTCTTGAGTCCATGCCCGAACGCCGCACCGTCGCCCTTGTCACTCTTGGCTGCGCCCGTAATGAGGTGGACTCGGAGGAGCTGGCAGGCCGCTTGGCAGCGGACGGCTGGCAGCTCGTCGAGGACGCCTCGGACGCGGACGTCGCCGTCGTCAACACCTGCGGATTCGTCGAAGCCGCCAAGAAGGACTCCGTCGATGCCCTGCTGGAAGCCAACGATCTGAAGGATCACGGCAAGACCCAGGCCGTCGTCGCCGTGGGCTGCATGGCCGAGCGGTACGGCAAGGAACTCCAGGAAGCGCTGCCCGAGGCCGACGGCGTACTCGGATTCGACGACTACGCCGACATCTCCGACCGCCTCCAGACCATCCTCAACGGCGGCATCCACGCCTCCCACACCCCGCGCGACCGGCGCAAGCTGCTTCCCATCAGCCCCGCGCAGCGCCAGGACGCCTCCAGCGCCTCCGATGTGGCGCTTCCCGGGCACGCCCAGGACACGCCTCCCGAGGATCTGCCCGAGGGGCTCGCGCCGGCTTCCGGGCCGCGTGCGCCGCTGCGGCAGCGGCTCGGGAACAGCCCCGTCGCCTCCGTGAAGCTCGCGTCCGGGTGTGACCGCAGGTGTTCCTTCTGCGCCATCCCGTCGTTCCGCGGATCGTTCATCTCGCGGCGTCCGTCGGACGTGCTGGGGGAGACGCGCTGGCTGGCCGAGCAGGGCGTCAAGGAGATCATGCTGGTCTCCGAGAACAACACGTCGTACGGCAAGGACCTCGGCGACATCCGTCTCCTGGAGACGCTGCTGCCGGAGCTCGCGGAGGTCGACGGCATCGAGCGGGTACGGGTGAGCTACCTGCAGCCCGCGGAGATGCGGCCGGGACTCATCGACGTACTGACGTCCACGCCGAAGATCGCGCCGTACTTCGACCTGTCCTTCCAGCACTCGGCGGCGGGTGTGCTGCGCTCGATGCGGCGCTTCGGTGACACCGACCGCTTCCTGGAGCTGCTGGAGACGATCCGCAGCAAGGCGCCGCAGGCCGGCGTGCGGTCCAACTTCATCGTCGGGTTCCCCGGCGAGAGCGAGGCGGACCTCGGCGAGCTGGAGCGTTTCCTCACGGGTGCGAGACTGGATGCGATCGGCGTCTTCGGGTACTCCGACGAGGAGGGCACCGAGGCCGTCACGTACGACAACAAGCTGGACGCCGACGTCATCGCCGAGCGGCTGGAGCACATCTCGCGGCTCGCGGACGAGCTGACCGCCCAGCGGGCCGAGGAACGGCTCGGGGAGACGGTCGAGGTGCTGGTCGAGTCGGTGGACGGTGAGGACGGCGCGGTGGGCCGGGCGGCGCACCAGGCGCCCGAGACGGACGGCCAGGTGCTGTTCACCTCGGGCCAGGGGCTGACCGTCGGCCGTATGGTCGTCGCGAAGGTCGTCGGGACCGAGGGCGTGGACCTGGTGGCGGAACCCTGCGAGATTCTGGGAGGCGACCCCCAGACCCCCGACGAGGAGGCAGGCAGATGACCGGAGTCCCGGCATCCGCTGCGGGTGGAACCGGCGCCAAGCCGGCGCCCGGCGGGAAGCTGGGCGCTGCGGCCGTCAATCAGGCCAGCCTCTGGAACATCGCCAACATCCTCACCATGATGCGGCTGGTGCTGGTGCCCGGCTTCGTGATGCTCATGCTTCAGGACGGCGGGTACGACCCGGCCTGGCGCGCATGGGCGTGGGCGGCCTTCGCCGTCGCCATGATCACGGACATCTTCGACGGACATCTGGCCCGTACGTACAACCTCGTCACCGACTTCGGGAAGATCGCCGACCCGATCGCCGACAAGGCGATCATGGGCGCGGCGCTGATCTGCCTGTCGGCGCTCGGGGATCTGCCGTGGTGGGTGACGGGCGTCATCCTCTTCCGGGAGCTGGGCATCACGGTGCTGCGCTTCTGGGTGATCAGGCACGGAGTCATTCCGGCCAGCCGCGGCGGCAAGATGAAGACGCTCATGCAGGGTGTGGCGGTCGGGATGTACGTGCTGGCGCTGACGGGGCCGCTCGCGACGCTGCGGTTCTGGGTGATGGCGGCGGCGGTCGTGCTGACCGTGGTGACCGGTCTTGACTATGTGCGGCAGGCCGTGGTGCTGCGGCGGGCCGGGATCGCGGCGGAGTCGTCACGGTGACGGGTGGGGCTGGTGAAGATGTGAGTGGTGCCGCTGAGGTGCTGGAGGTGCTGGCGGCACGGGGCGAGACGCTCGCCGTCGCCGAATCCCTCACCGGCGGTCTGCTGGCCGCTGAGCTCACCGCCGTGCCAGGAGCCTCGCGGGCCTTCCGCGGGGCTGTCACGGCGTACGCCACAGAGCTGAAGCGGGACATTCTCAGGGTCGACGCGGCACTTCTGGAGCAGCGCGGGGCCGTGGACCCGGAGGTCGCGCGGCAGATGGCGGCAGGGGTACGGCGCGTACTCGGAGCCGGGTGGGGCATCGCGACCACGGGTGTCGCGGGGCCCGAGGCCCAGGACGGGCAGCCCGTCGGGACGGTTTTCGTGGCAGTCGCGGGGCCGGACGGGGCCGGGAAAGTGGCCCGGTTGAGGTTGAACGGAGACCGGGCGGTAATCCGTATGGAGAGTGTACGAAGCGCGCTGACCCTGCTCTTCGGCGAACTGAACGAAAATGCGCGGGCACAGGATACGGAACAGAACGGGGGGAATTGATGTTTGCAGCCCTGAGTGAACACGACATCGCTCCCCGCACGGCCGCAGCGCGAGGCGGTACGGTGGGGCGTGAAGGATGCGGCTACGCGGTCCGAGGAGGGAGCCACCGATGATTCTGCTCCGTCGCCTGCTGGGTGACGTGCTGCGTCGGCAGCGCCAGCGCCAGGGCCGTACTCTGCGCGAAGTCTCCTCGTCCGCCCGAGTCTCACTCGGCTATCTATCCGAGGTGGAGCGGGGGCAGAAGGAGGCATCCTCCGAGCTGCTCTCCGCTATCTGCGACGCGCTTGACGTACGGATGTCCGAGCTCATGCGCGAAGTGAGTGATGAGTTGTCGCTGGCTGAGCTGGCGGAGTCGGCTGCGAGCGAGCCGGTGCGTCCACCGGTACGCCCGATGCTCAATTCCGTTTCGGTGACGTCGGTGGCAGGTGTGCCACCGGAGCGGGTGACGATCAAGGCACCCGCCGAAGCGGTGGACGTGGTCGCCGCCTGATTGCGGCGATTCAGAGCTGATCCAGAGCTGATTCAGAGCTTGTGGGGGAGCCCCGGTGGTCCTGAGGGACCGCCGGGGCTCTTTCATGCCCTCCTATGACCGTTTTGGGTCGTATGTGCCATGGTGGTGGGAACGGTGAAAGGCCGGTTCCCGAGGAGGAAAACGGATGTCTGTCGTGAAGAGCACCCTGCCCGAGGCGGATCTCAAGGCGGTGGGTGAGGCCTTGCAGGGCGCGCTCGTGGACCTGGTGGATCTCTCGCTGGTGGCCAAGCAGGTCCACTGGAATGTGGTGGGGCCGCGCTTCCGGTCCGTACATCTGCAGCTCGACGACGTGGTCGCCTCGGCGAGGCTGCACTCGGATTCGGTGGCTGAGCGGGCATCGGCCCTGGGCGTCAATCCGGACGGGCGGTCCGCGAGCGTGGCGCGTGCGACGGCGATCCGGGAGGTTCCGTCGGGGTGGATCAAGGATGTGGACGCGGTACGGATCCTGGTGGACGCGCTCGGTGTCGTGGTCGGGCGGATGCGCGAGCGGATCCAGGTGACCGCCGAGCCGGATCCGGTGACCCAGGACATCATCATCGGGCTCACGGCGGATCTTGAGAAGCACGCGTGGATGTTCCAGGCCGAGAGCGCGTAGGGCGAGCGCAGGCGAGCGGGCTGCGCGAGCGCGTGCGGTGTCTGGTGCGGGCGGGTGCGCCGGAGTGTGCTTCCGGTGCGCCCTCCCGCCGTGTCATGGGGCCCGCCTAGCGTCGGCCGGAGGAGGCAGCCATGGCATGGCGTGACTTCTGGGGACGACGCGGTGCGGTGCGGGTGTCGGCGTTGGTGCTGGGCGCGGTGTGGTGGTGCGCCGCACTGCGGCTTGTGCTGATGCCGGAGCGGACTGGAGTGGTGGAGGGTGCGGTGGCGGCGGGCGGCTGGGGGCTGAGCCTGCTGCCGGTTCATGTGGTGTCGGAGGCTGCGGCCGGGGTGGGTTCGGGGCGCCGGCGGAGGCGCGGGCGTACACCGGGCGGGGAGGGGGGCGCCGGGGCCCGGCTTGCGGGGGCGCTGTGGCGGGGGGCCGGCGGGGCGTGGCGGTGGGGGGCGCGGAGGCGTGGGGCTGGGCGGCGGGGGGCGTAGTGCCGGGGGCATGGTGGCGTCGGGCTACCAGGGCATTGCGACGCCGCCGTTCGGTCGGAGGATCTGGCCCGTCGTGAAGGCGGAGGCGTCCGACGCCAGGTGGAGGACGGCGTGCGCGACGTCCTCGGGCGCGCCGACGCGGCCGAGCGGGGACGCGTGGACCAGGGCGGCCTCGGCCCGGTCCTGGAGCGCCGCGTCGTGGCGGTCGGTCATGGGGGTGCGGATCCAGCCGGGGGCTACGGCGTTCACGCGGATGGAGTGGGGGCCGAGCTCCGTGGCGAGCGTCCTGGTGAGCTGTACGACGGCTGCCTTGGCCGTGCTGTAGCAGAGCAGACCGGCGTTCGCCGCGTCCACCGCGCCCGACGCCATGGTGATGATGCTGCCGGGGGTCCCGGCCGCGATCATGGCGCGGGCCGCCTCCTGGCAGGCGTACAGAACGCCCTTGAAATTGACCGCCAGGACGCGGTCGAGGTCCTCGTCGCGGGTCTCCAGGACGGTGCTGCGGTGCATGATTCCGGCGATGGCCGCGAGGATGTCGACCCGGCCGGCCGCGGCGACCGCCTCAGCGAGCCGGGCGCGGTCCGTGACGTCCAGGGGGTGGGGATGGGCGGTGCCGCCTGCCCTGGTGATCAGGGCGGTGGTCTCGTGCAGGCCGTTCTCGTCGCGGTCCGCGCAGTGGACGGTGGCGCCGGCTTCGGCGAGGAGCAGTGCGCTCGCCTGGCCTATGCCGCTCGCGGCGCCGGTGACGAGTGCGGTGCGGCCGGTGAGGTCGTACGCCTTGAGGGGCATGCGGGGACGGTACGGCCGTAGCTGACGGGGCGTCAACTGGTGGGCTGGTGTGTGGAGCGCCGGGCGGGTGGTGCCTCTCTCTCAGGGGGGCGGGCCCGACTGGCAGCGTGGGCACCAGTAGGTGGGGCGGAGACGGCTGCCGTCGCCCTGGTCGGCGTGGCGGATCGTGGCGCCGCAGCGCAGGCAGGGGCGGCCGGCGCGTCCGTACACGTAGAGGAGCGGGGTGGGCGCGCGTTCGCGGAGGGTGGTGCGGCGGCCGAGGCGGTCGCGGTTGGCGTCCAGGAGGCGTTTGGCGGCGGCGACCAGGCGTTCGGGGGCGGGAAGTTCGCCGATGGGCAGCCAGGGGGTGGCGCGGGCGAAGAAGCACAGCTCCGACTTGTAGATGTTGCCGATGCCGGCGAGGTTGCGCTGGTCGAGGAGGGCTTCACCGAGGGGGCGGTCGGGGGCTGCGAGGAGGCGGCGGAGTGCTTCTTCGGCGTCCCAGTCCGGGCCCAGGAGGTCGGGGCCGAGGTGGCCGACAGCCTGGGCTTCGTCCTCGGTCCGGATGAGTTCGAGTACGGGAAGGCGGTAGCCCACGGCCGTGTGGTCTGCGGTGCCGAGGATGGCGCGGATCTGGTGGGCGGGGCCGCCGCGCCATCGTTCGGCGGGGGCGTAGATCTTCCAGGCGCCGTCCATGCCGAGGTGGGAGTGGAGCGTGAGACCGCCCTCGATGCGGGCGAGGAGGTGCTTGCCGCGAGGGGCGACGTCCAGGACGGTGCGGCCGGTCAGGTCGGCGGTGGCGAACCGGGGGACGCGGAGGTCGGCGCGGGTGAGGGTGTGTCCGGCGAGGGCGGTGTGCAGGAGCTGGGCGGCCTGCCAGACGGAGTCTCCTTCGGGCATGGGTCCATGATGCGGTGGAGGGGGCGGGGGCGGGGCTGGGACCGGGCGTGCCCGGCTTGTTTCTTCCCCCCCCCCCCGCCCCTTCCCGAAGGCCTCAATCGCCGGCCGGGCTCAAAACGGGTCGGTGGCGGTGCGCACTGGGCCGGGGCGCCGGGTGAGGCCCGTATGCGGGCTGCCGTGCAGGTGGTCGCTGGGGCGGCGGGCTCACGGGCGGAGGCGGAGGCCGCGGGGAGTGGGGTGGAAGCCCGCTGCTTCGAGGGTTTTGCCCAGAGGGGAGGTCAGGGCGGGGGCGCCGTTGGTGCGTTCCACGGTGACCGTGCCCAGAGCGCCTTGTCTGGCCGCCGCCGCCAGGGCTTCGGCCGCCGCGGTGAGGCGGGGGTCGGAGGCCGACGGGTCGTTCGGGGCGGTGGGCCACGCCAGCAGGGTCTTGCCGCCGCGCTCCATGTAGAGGGTCAGCTCGCCGTCGACGAGGACGACCAGGGCCCCGGCCTTGCGGCCGGGTTTGTGGCCGGCGTCGGAGGGCGGTTCCGGCCAGGGCAGAGCCGCGCCGTACGCGTTGGCGGGGTCGGCGGCGGCAAGGACCACCGCGCGGTTCGGGGAATCGGTTTCCGCGCGCTCGCGCGCGGTGGCAGCCGCGCGCAGGCGGTCGACCGCGCCGTCCATCGCGAACTGGGCGGCGCCGAGGCCCTCCACGACGTAACCGCGGCGCGCCTGCCCGCTGTCCTCGAACGCGGCCAGGATGCGGTACGTCGCCGAGAAGCCGCCCTCGACCCCTTCGGCGGCGACCGCGCCGCGCGTGACCACACCGTGCCGGTCGAGCAGGGTGCGGGCGAGCGCGTGGGCGCGGTGGGTCGGGTCAGGTTCGTGGGCGGGGAGCAGGGACCAGCGGCCGGAGACCGTGGGCGGGCCGGTGCGGGAGGCGGGGCGGGCGGCCGCACTGAGGGTGCCGTACCGCCCGCGCGGGACCGTGCGTTTGGCGCGGTGGGCGGTGGAGCCCGCCGTACGGCCCGAGCCCAGAAGGGAGCGCAGGGGCGCGAGGGTGTCGTTGGTGAGGCGCCCTGACCAGGCCAGGTCCCACAGAACGTCGGCCAGTTGGGGATCCGTGCAGTCGGGGTGGGTGGTGGCGCGGACCTGGTCGGCGATCTGGCGGAAGAAGAGACCGTACCCACCGGAGAGGGTGGTGAGGACGGACTCGTGCAGCGCGGTCAGTTCGAGGGGGTACGGCTGTGGGAGGAGCAGGGGCGCCGCGTCGGCGAGGTAGAGGGATACCCAGCCGTCCTTGCCCGGCAAGGCACCCGATCCGGCCCAGAGGACCTCGCCGGTGGTGGTGAGCTCGTCGAGCATCGCGGGTGAGTAGCCCACGACGCGGGACGGGAGGACCAGCTTTTCCAGCGCGGACGCGGGGGCTGAGGCGCCCTGCAACTGCTCCACGGCGCGCACCAGTCCGTCAATGCCCCGCAGGCTGCTGCTGCCCAGGTGCTGCCACTGGGGCAGGAACGTGGCGAGGGCGGCGGGCGGAACCGGTTCGAGCTCATGGCGCAGGGCGGCGAGGGACCGGCGCCGGAGGCGGCGCAGTACCGTCGCGTCGCACCATTCCTGGCCGATGCCGGCGGGATGGAACTCGCCCTGTACGACCCGGCCGTTCGCGGTGAGGCGTTGCAGGGCGCCGTCCGTCACCGCCGCGCCCAGGCCGAACCGGGCGGCGGCCGTGGCGGACGTGAAGGGGCCGTGGGTGCGGGCGAAACGGGCCAGGAGATCGCCGAGCGGGTCCTTGACGGGCTCGGTGAACGCTTCCGGTACGCCGACGGGGAGCGCGGTGCCCAGCGCGTCGCGCAGCCGGCCGGCGTCCTCGACGGCCGCCCAGTGGTCGGCCCCCGCGATACGGACCCGGATGGCCCGGCGGGCGGTCGACAGCGCCTCTGCCCACCCTGGTTCGGCGCCGCGCGCCTCCAGCTCCGTGCCGGTGAGCGGGCCCAGGACCCGCAGGAGGTCGGCGACGCCCTCGATGTCCTTGATACGACGGTCTTCGGTCAGCCACTGGAGCTCCTGCTCCAGCTCGGTCAGGACGTCGGCGTCGAGCAGCTCGCGCAGCTCCGCCTGGCCGAGCAGCTCGGCCAGGAGCCGGGAGTCCAGGGAGAGCGCGGCGGCGCGCCGCTCGGCGAGGGGCGAGTCGCCCTCGTACAGGAACTGGGCGACGTAACCGAAGAGGAGGGAGCGGGCGAACGGGGACGGCTCGGGGGTGGTGACCTCGACGAGCCGGACGCGGCGGGACTCGATGTCGCCCATGAGCTCGGTGAGCCCGGGTACGTCGAAGACGTCCTGGAGGCACTCCCGCACGGCTTCGAGGACGATCGGGAACGAGCCGAACTCCGAGGCGACCTGGAGCAGCTGGGAAGCACGCTGACGCTGCTGCCACAGCGGGGTGCGCTTGCCCGGACTGCGGCGCGGCAGCAGCAGCGCGCGGGCGGCGCACTCGCGGAAGCGGGCGGCGAACAGCGCCGAGCCGCCGACCTGGTCGGTGACGATCTGGTTGACCTCGCCCTTGTCGAACGCGACGTCGGCGGCGCCGAGCGGGGCCTGGTCGCTGTCGAACTCCGTGCCCTGCCGGGACGGCTCTTCGCCGAGGAGGTCGAAGCCCATCAGGTCGGCGTCCGGCAGGCGCAGCACAATGCCGTCGTCGGCGTGCATGACCTGGGCGTCCATGCCGTACCGCTCGGTCAGGCGGCTGCCGAGGGCGAGCGCCCAGGGGGCGTGCACCTGGGCGCCGAAGGGGGAGTGGATGACGACGCGCCAGTCGCCCAGCTCGTCACGGAAGCGCTCCACGACGATGGTGCGGTCGTCGGGGACGTGACCGGCGGCGCGGCGCTGCTCGTCGAGGTACGACAGGACGTTGTCCGCGGCCCAGGCGTCGAGTCCGGCCGCCGTCAGCCGCAGCCGGGCGTCCTCGGGCGTGAGGGAGCCGACCTCGCGGACGAACGCGCCGAGCGCGCGGCCCAGTTCGAGGGGGCGGCCCAGCTGGTCCCCCTTCCAGAAGGGCAGCCGGCCCGGTACGCCGGGGGCGGGGGAGACCAGCACCCTGTCGCGGGTGATGTCCTCGATGCGCCACGAGGTGGTGCCGAGGGTGAAGACATCGCCCACCCGGGATTCGTAGACCATCTCCTCGTCGAGCTCACCGACACGGCCACCGCCCCGCTTGGGGTCGGCTCCGGCCAGGAAGACACCGAAGAGCCCGCGGTCGGGGATCGTGCCGCCGGAGGTGACGGCGAGGCGCTGCGCACCGGGGCGGCCCGTGACCGTACCGGCGATGCGGTCCCAGACGACGCGGGGGCGGAGCTCGGCGAAGGCGTCGGAGGGGTAGCGGCCCGCGAGCATGTCGAGGACCGCGGTGAACGCGGACTCGGGGAGCGAGGCGAAGGGCGCCGCGCGGCGGACGACGGCGAGCAGGTCGTCGGCCTGCCAGGTGTCGAGGGCGACCATGGCGACGAGCTGCTGGGCCAGGACGTCGAGCGGGTTGGCGGGAACGCGCAGCGCCTCGATGGAGCCGCTGCGCATGCGCTCGGTGACGACGGCCGACTGGACGAGGTCGCCCCGGTACTTCGGGAAGACGACGCCGGTGGAGACCGCGCCGACCTGGTGCCCGGCGCGGCCGACGCGCTGGAGGCCGGAGGCGACGGACGGAGGTGACTCGACCTGGACGACGAGATCCACCGCGCCCATGTCGATGCCCAGCTCCAGGCTGGAGGTCGCGACTACGGCGGGCAGCCGGCCGGCCTTCAGGTCTTCCTCGACCTGGGCACGCTGTTCCTTGGAGACCGAGCCGTGGTGGGCGCGGGCGAGCAGCGGCGGGGCGCCCTTGGCGGCGCCCGCCTGCGCCATGAGTTCGGCGGGGGAGTGGCCATCGGGGAGAGGTTCGCCGGTGGCCCGTTCGTACGCGATCTCGTTGAGCCGGTTGCACAGGCGCTCGGCGAGACGACGGGAGTTCACGAAGACGATCGTCGAGCGGTGGGCCTGGACGAGGTCGGCGATGCGCTCTTCCACATGCGGCCAGATCGACGGCTTGTCACCCGCGTCGTCCCCCTTGGCGGGGGCGCCGCCCAGCTCGCCGAGATCCTCCACGGGGACGACCACCGACAGGTCGAACTCCTTGCCCGAAGGCGGCTGGACGATGGCGGCCTGCCGCTGGGGGGAGAGGAAGCGGGCGACCTCGTCCACCGGCCGTACCGTCGCCGACAGGCCGATCCGGCGGGCGGGCCGCGGCAGCAGCTCGTCCAGCCGCTCCAGGGATACGGCGAGATGCGCGCCGCGCTTGGTCCCCGCGACGGCGTGCACCTCGTCCAGGATCACCGTCTCGATGCCGGCCAGGGCGTCGCGGGTGGCGGACGTGAGCATCAGGAACAGCGACTCGGGTGTGGTGATGAGGATGTCCGGCGGCTTCGTCGCCAGTGACCGCCGCTCGTTGGCCGGGGTGTCGCCGGAGCGGATGCCGACCCGCACGTCGGGTTCGGTCAGCCCCAGGCGTACGGCCTCCTGGCGGATGCCGGTGAGCGGGCTGCGGAGGTTGCGCTCGACGTCGACAGCGAGAGCCTTGAGCGGCGATACGTACAGCACCCGGCAGCGCTTCTTCGGGTCGGCGGGCGGGGGCTTGGACGCCAGGTTGTCGAGGGCGGCGAGGAACGCGGCCAGGGTCTTTCCGGAGCCGGTCGGGGCCACGACCAGGACGTCGGAGCCCTCCGAGATGGCCTGCCAGGCACCTTCCTGCGCCGCGGTGGGCGCGCTGAAGGCCCCCGTGAACCAGCCGCGGGTCGCGGGGGAGAAGGAGTCGAGCGCAGTCCTGGACATGTCCCCCATCGTGCACCCGACCACTGACAACGGGCGTCCAGGACATGGACGCGCAGGTCAACGGCTCGTGGCACGGACGCAGAATGGCCTTATGGCGATGACGGAGGCGCGAAACGCGGACGAGTGGGCGCGACACTGGCAGTACCCGGGGGTCCCCGGCCTCGACCTGCTCCGGGCCCGCTACGTGCGCCACTCGTTCTCGCGGCACAGCCATGAGGGGTTCGTCTTCGGCGCGGTCTTCCGCGGAATCGAGGACGTGGTGATGCCGCAGGGCACGATCAGGGCCCGCCCCGGCACCGTCGTCATGATCAACCCGGAGGTGCCGCACTCGGCCCGCGCGGGCGTGCCCGAGGGATGGTCGTACGCCACCCTGTACCCCTCGGTGCAGGTGGTCGCCTCCATTGCCGAGGAGACGACGAGCCTGCGGGGAACGGCCGGTTTCGCCGAGACCCTCGTCGAGGACGCCGACACCGCGCGCCTCATCCGCGCGGTGCACACGGCTGCCGAGGAGGGCAACGCGCTCGCCGCCGACAGCCTGCTGCGTATCGCCGTGGCCAGACTGCTGCGGCGGCACGGCCAGACGCTGCCCGCACGTACGCCGACGGCGGCGGGCGCCCGTACGGCGGCGCTCGCGAAGAGCCTTCTCGAGGAGCGCATGGCGAAGCCCCCTTCCCTGGAACAGCTCGCGAACGAACTCGGGACCGGTCCGTTCGCGCTCCTGCGCGCGTTCAAGTCGGCGTACGGCATGCCGCCGCACACCTGGCTCACCAATGCGCGCGTACGCAGCGCCCGGCGCCTCCTGGAAGCCGGCACGGCCCCGGTGGAGGCCGCAACCGCGGTCGGGTTCAGCGACCAGCCGCATCTGAACCGGCACTTCACCCGGATTGTCGGGGTGCCGCCCGGCGCCTATCAGCGGGAGCGCGCAAGAACGTACAAGACCGGTCGTGGCCGCCCGTCGTAGTGTCCCGGACGTGGCAGAACAGACAGCACAGACAGCACCCCCGGCGATACGTACAGAACCGCCTGCGGCCAAACCGGACAGCGCGGTCGTCCGTGACGCGCTTGGCGTGGGCGTCGCCGTCGGACTCTCCGGCTTCGCCTTCGGCGTGACCTCCGCGGGATCGGGCCTCACCCTGCTCCAGACCTGCGCGCTCAGCCTCCTCGTGTTCACGGGGGCCTCGCAGTTCGCGCTCGTCGGCGCCCTCGCGGCGGGCGGCAATCCGTTCACCGCCGCCGCGGGCGCCTTCTTCCTCGGCGTACGCAATGCCTTCTACGGGCTGCGGCTGTCCCAGCTGCTGGCCCTGCCCCGATTCGTACGCCCCTTCGCCGCGCACTGGGTGATCGACGAGACGACAGCGGTGACGCTCGCGCAGCCCTCGCGCCGCAGCGCCCGGCTCGGCTTCACCGTCACGGGACTGACCCTGTACGTGCTGTGGAACCTCACCACCCTGGTGGGCGCCATGGGTGCGGAGGCCATCGGTGACACCGACGCGTGGGGCCTGGACGCCGCAAGCCCCGCTGTCTTCCTCGCACTGCTGGCGCCCATGCTCCGTACCGGCATGGAACGGGCCGTGGCGGGTCTTGCCGTGCTCCTGGCGCTCGGATTCCTGCCGGTACTGCCCGCGGGCGTGCCGGTGCTCGTCGCCGCCCTCGCCGCCCCCGCTGTGCTCTGCGTACAAAGCCGCAGGGCAGGCCGCACCGAGAAGGAGGAAGGCCGATGAGCGTCTGGATCGCGATCGGCGCCACCGCCGTCGGCTGCTACCTCGTCAAACTGCTCGGCCTGCTGGTGCCGGCGGGGGCCCTGGAACGCCCGCTCGTGAAGCGGCTGGCCGCCCTGCTGCCCGTAGCCCTGCTGGCCGCGCTCACCGCCCAGCAGACGTTCAGCACCGGTCAGCAGCTGATGCTCGACGCGAGAGGCGCGGGACTCGCGGCGGCGGCGCTCGCGCTTGTCCTTCGCGCCCCTTTCCTCGTCGTGGTGGGGGCCGCCGTGGTCGTCACCGCCGGTGTACGGGCGGTCAGCGGCTGACGTGCCGTGTCCGCCATCGCCGCCCTGCTGCTGCGGGACGTCACCACGCCGGAATCAGCCGATGACGCGTCCGTACGCCCGCAGCGTCAGCAGTGCCTCGATCGTCACGACCGGACGTGACTCAAGGGCCGTCCCCGGCGCCCACTCCCGCCAGCGGATCGGCCAGCCCCCGTCCTCCCGCTGCGCGGCCGCGAGGAAGTCCAGCGAGCGGCTCATCTCCTCGTCGCTGAACCAGCGACGGGCGAGCGATCCCGGCGTACGGGCGTAGTCGTAGGCGAAGTGGTGCTCGCCCGGCGCGTACCCGGCGGCGACCGGCTGCTCCCCGGCCCGCGCCGGGTTCAGCACCACGAGCCGCTGTTCGCGCACCAGCCGGCCGAGCCGGTCCGCGGCGGCCTCGGCCCGCGTCCGGTCGGGCACACCGTCCAGGAAAGCGACCGCCGCCTGAACCTCGTACGGGTGGGACTCCTCCAGCGCCTCGACGGCGGCCCAGCAGAAGTCGGTGGCCCTGAAGAGCCACGCGTGCCACACCTCATTGCGGTGCAACAGCCCCACGACCGGCCCCGTCGCCAGGAGGTCACCCGGAGGGTCGTCGACGACCGGGACGAACGGCGCTGCCGGATAGCCGCGCAGCGAAGGGTGCACCGCGGGCAGCGCCCCCTCCTTCGTCGACACATCCGACAGATAGCGGCACATCCGCTCCACCCGCGGGCCTTCGCAGCGGCCGATGGAATCGAGGACACGCAGCGCGTGCGCGACGTGCAGCGGCTGGCTCACGGGACCGCGCAGATCTGGTTCCAGCGCGTAGCCGTAGCCGCCGTCCTCACCCTGGTACGGGGCGAGCGCCGCTTCGACCGCGTCGGCGTCGCCCTCCAGGAAGTGGTAGGCGAAGTGCCGCTGTTCGAGCACGCGGGCCGTCAGCCAGACGAACTGCTCGGCGCGTGCGAGGGGGGATGTTCCGGATCCAGCCATGGAACGACCGTAGAACGGAAAGCGCCCTCGGCAAGCTCCGCGCGCGGGGCTGCACTCTCAGGGGCGCGATACTGGAGTCATGCGGTTGACGATTTTCTGGGAGCGGATGGCGGAGCACTTCGGCGAGGCGTACGCCGATTCCTTCGCCCGCGACCATGTGATGGCCGAGCTCGGCGGTCGTACGGTGCACCAGGCGCTGGACGCCGGCTGGGAAGCGAAGACCGTCTGGCGCGCCGTCTGCGCCACGATGGACGTGCCCGCGGACAAGCGCTGACGTGCAGGCCGCAGGTGGGGAGCGGGTGCGATGTCACAGGCATGGGCGAGACTGAACCCGTGGCATCCACTGACGAGCCTGCCGGGCCAGAAGACTCGCCGACCGCTCCGCCGCCCGCACCCCCGGGGGCCGACAGCGGGCGGGCGGGCATGCCCCGGTGGCTGCCGCGCGCCATGGTGCTCGCGCTCGCGCTCTTCGCCTGCTTCCAGCTCGGCAACTGGGCGTTCCATCAGCTCGTCGGCCTGCTGCTCAACATCCTGATCGCCTTCTTCGTGGCCCTCGCGATCGAGCCCGCCGTCGGCCGGATGGCGGCCCACGGCATGCGCCGCGGCCTCGCCACCTTCGTGGTGTTCATCGGGGTGCTGGCCGTGGGCATCGGATTTGTCGTACTGCTCGGCTCGATGCTGGCCGGCCAGATCGTCGAGATGGTCGAGGACTTTCCGAAGTACCTCGACCAAGTGATCAACTGGATCAACCGGACCTTCCGCACGGACCTTTCCCGGGTCGGGGTCCAGGACAGTGTCCTGAACTCCGACTGGCTGCGGAAGTATCTGCAGAACAGCGCGACCGGCGTGCTGGAGGTGTCGGCGACCGTGCTCGGCGGACTGTTCCAGTTGCTGACGATCTTCCTGTTCTCCTTCTACTTCGCCGCCGACGGACCCCGGCTGCGCCGCGCCCTGTGCTCCGTACTGCCGCCCGCCCGCCAGACCGAGGTGCTGCGCGCCTGGGAGATCGCGGTCGACAAGACCGGCGGCTACATCTACTCGCGCGGCCTGATGGCGCTCATCTCCGGTGTCTCGCACTACGTCCTGCTGCTGATCCTCGACGTACCGTACGCGCCCGCCCTCGCGGTGTGGGTGGGAGTGATCTCGCAGTTCATTCCGACGATCGGTACGTACCTGGCGGGCGCACTGCCGATGCTGATCGCCTTCACCGTCAACCCCTGGTACGCGCTGTGGGTGCTCGGATTCGTCGTCGTCTACCAGCAGTTCGAAAACTACGTACTGCAGCCCAAGCTGACGTCCAAGACCGTCGACATCCACCCTGCGGTCGCCTTCGGCTCGGTCGTCGCGGGCACGGCCCTGATGGGAGCCGTCGGCGCGCTGATCGCGATTCCGGCGATCGCGACGCTGCAGGCCTTCCTGGGCGCGTATGTGAAGCGGTACGACGTGACGGACGACCCGCGTGTCCACGGCCGGCACCCGCGGCGCCGGGGCACCTCGGCCCTTCTGCGCCTGCGGCGCACACTGCGCCACGAGCCCCGGCGGGTGTCGCGCACGGACCAGGCGCCGCCGTCCTCGGACGACGACGCCTGACCCGGATGCCCCGGACCCCGCCCCCGCTTCAGGTGTGGGTCGTCAGTGGCGCTCCAGCTCCACCCGCGGCAGGGCCCCGCGCAGCCACCCCGGAAGCCACCACGCGCGACTCCCCAGCAGCTGCATCACCGCGGGCACGATCAGGCAGCGGATGACGACGGCGTCCAGCAGGATCGCGACCGCCAGGCCGAGGCCGAACTGCTGGAGCATCCGGTCCGGGCTGAGCATGAAGGCCGCGAACACCACGATCATGATCGCGGCGGCCGCCGTGATCACCTTGCCCGTCGCCGCGAGCCCCTCGCGCACCGCACCCGGGGCGTCCTCGGTGCGCTTCCACTCCTCATGGATGCGGGAGAGCAGGAACACCTCGTAGTCCATGGAGAGCCCGAAAACGATCGCGAAGACCATGACCGGAATGAACGCCTCGATGGGGCCGGGCTCGACACCGAACCAGCCGTGCTGGAAGACCAGAGTGACCACGCCGAGCGCGGCCCCGATGCTGATCAGATTCAGCAGCGCGGCCTTGACGGGGATCAGCACCGACCGGAACACGGCGAGCAGCAGCAGCGCGGAAAGCCCCACCACGATCGCGACGAACAGCGGCATCCGGTCCGAGACGCTGGCGGCGAAGTCCTCGGTCGCGGCCGTGGACCCGCCGACCAGCAGATCGGCGCCGGTGTCCCGCTCCAGCGGCGGCAGTACGTCGGAACGCAGCCGGTTCACCAGCCCCGACGTCGCCTCGTCCTGCGGCGCGGAAGCCGGGAAGGCGATGACGGTCGACACCGAGCCGTCCTCGGCCGGGAGCGCCGGAGTGACCGCCGCGACCCCGTCGGTCTGCTCCACCGCGGTACGGACCCGCTCCGCCGCCTCCTTGCCGCCACCGTCCGCGACGACGACGAGCGGACCGTTGAAGCCGGGACCGAAGCCCTCAGCCAGCAAGTCGTACGCCTTACGGCTGGTCTTCGCCTGCGCGTCGTTGCCCGCGTCGGCGAAACCCAGCCGCATGTCGAGCGCGGGGGCGGCCAGCGCGCCCAGCGCGACGAGCGACACGAGCAGCGCCGCCCAAGGCCTGCGCTGCACACCGGTCGCCCAGCGCCGCCAGCCGGCACCCTCGACGCGCTTCGCCTTCGCGGCCCGCCTGGCCACACCGCGCTCGATGCGCCTGCCCAGGATGCCCAGCAGGGCCGGCAGCAGCGTCAGTGAGGCCGCCATGGTGACCAGAACGGTCAGCGCGACCGCGAGCGCCACGCCCTGCAGCGAACCCAGGCCCAGAGCCACCAGGCCCATCAGCGCGATGATCACGGTGCAGCCGGCGAAGAAGACGGTACGCCCGGCCGCGTCCAGCGCCGTACGGGTGGCCTCCTCGGCCCGTACGCCCTTCAGCAACTCGCCCCGGTAGCGGGAGAAGATCAGCAGCGCGTAGTCGATGCCGACGCCCAGACCGACGAGCATCATGACCGGCGGGGTGAAGTCGGCCACGTTCGCCAGGTGCGAGGCCATCGCGATCAGGCCCACCGACGTACCCACCGCGAACAGCGCGGCGACGACGGGCAGGCTCGCGGCGACCAGGGAACCGAAGAGGAAGACCAGGATCACGAGCGCACCCAGGATTCCCGCACCCTCCGCGGCACCGCCCCCGCTCTCTTCCGCGCCGCGCGCTGCGTCACCGCCGACCTCGGCCCGCAGCCCGTCGCCCGCGACCGACTTGGCGGTGTCGATCAGCTTTACGGCGTCCTCCTTGGCGACCTCCTCCGCCTTGCCCTTGAGGGTGACGGTCGCGTACGCGACGGTGCCGTCCTTCGAGAACGCCGCCCGGTCGTCGTACGGACTGCGCACATCGGCGACGCCGGGAAGCCTCGCGACGTTCTCGAACATGGGCTCGACCCGTTCCTCGACGTGCGCACCGCGCAGACCCGCACTGTCCTTGAGGACGATCTGCACGGTGTCACCCGCCTGCGCGGAACCGTGCTCCTGGAGCGTGGTCCTGGCGGCCTGCGAGTCCGTACCCGGGAGCGAGAAGTCGTTGTGGTAGTCGCTGCCCACGGCTGTCGAGGCGGCGGTGACAGCGATCAGGACAGCCACCCACAGGCCCAGAGCCCGCCATCGGTGCTGGTGCGAGAAGGCAGCCAGGCGCTCGAAGACACTCGCACGCCGTGCGGGCGGCCGTTGTGCGCGCTCAGCGGTCGGATCGGTACCGGTGGTCATGACAGGTCTCCTTGATTCAGAGGTACGAGGGCCGGGTGACCCGGTCGCGGAACGTCCGCCACAGCCACACCTGTGCGGCCACCAGTCCGGGCGTGACGACGAGCAGGGCAGGGACCAGGAGCGAGAGCGTGGCGTTGTCCGCCGCCGCGTCCATGAGCGGCAACCGGGAGCCAACGAGGAGCGGCAGGGCGGCCATCACGACCGCGGTCGGCGCGAACGAGTGCAGGCGGGGCATACGGCCGACGAGCTGCCTCGCCCGCTCGTACGGCCTGCCGGTCAGCCGCAGCGCGGCGAACCCGAGCCCGTGCGCCGCGAACAGCAGCGCCACGGCAAGGGCCGTGAACACCGTCAGGCCACCGGACGCCGGCCTGACCGGGTCCCCGGTCAGCAGACCCGCGTACAGCGCTCCCCAGGACAGCGCCACGGTCCAGCTGCCGCACACCACCAAGGCGTCCATAACGGTGCGCCACGCGCGCGTGGCGCACCGTCCGCGCCACCACAGTCCCGCGTCGCGCACCACCCAGCCCGTGACGAGCGGGAGCAGCACCAGGAACTGTCCCTGGAACAGCTCCCCTTCGAGCGTGGGGAAGCAACCGATCAGCACTCCGGCAGTGGCGACCAGCCACACCTCGTTGCCGAGGAAGAACGGACCGATCGACGCGAGTACCAGACGCCGTTCACCGGCCCCGCGTCCCAGGTATGCGAGCAGCATGCCCACTCCGAGATCCGCACCCGCCAGCACGAAGTAACCGGCGGCGAAGAACCCGAGAAGGGCGATGGCAAGGATGTCCATGACGTCTTTCTCCGGACCTCTTCTGTCTTCTTCTGTCTTCAGTACGAGTGGACGGGGAGGGGAGGGTCGTACGAGCCGTCCTCGGAACGGTCGTCCGTACCGAGAGCCACCCCGGAAGGCCCGCGCCCCGCGGCACGCAGCAACAGCCACCAGTTGACGGCGATCAGCAGCACGAAGAGAGCGCCGAAAACGGTGAGCGACAGCCGCAACTGACCGGTGGAGAGAGCGGAGCCCGCGTCCCGCGTTCTCAGCAGCCCGTAAATCACCCACGGCTGGCGGCCGGCCTCCCTGAAGACCCATCCCGCGGTCATCGCGACGAACGGCAGCGGCACGACGGCCATCAGCAGCACATGCCAGGCACGGAGGTGATAGACGGCCCACTTGATGGAGCCGAGGACGACACCCAGGACCGCTATGAAAAACATCAAGCCGAAGACGGACAGCATCACGATCGCGCCGGCCCTGGTCCACGCCTCGGACGGCAGATAGTCACCGGGCCCGAACTTCGCCGCCATGTCCGCCTGCAGCCGCGCCATTTCGGCCGGACGGTCGGCGGGGCGCAGATCAGCGTCAGCACCCACAGCAGCGCGAGATGGACACGCTTGCCGAAGCGGTTCCAGCCGAAAATCCACAGACCGAGGAACGTCGACTCGACGAAGAACGCGACAATCGTCTCGATCGCCAGGGAAGCGCCGAAGACGTTCCCCGCGTAGTGCCCGAGACCGCTCCACGCCATGCCGAACTGGAACTCCATCACGATGCCCGTGACGATGCCGACGGCGTAGTTGATGACGTACAGCTGCCCCCAGAAGCGCACCATGCGGGCGTGCACGGGATCGCCGGAGAAGACCGCGCGGGTCTGGATGACGGCGACGACAGTCGCCAGCCCCAGGGTCAGGGCGACGAAGAGGAAGTGTCCGCCGGCGGTGAGGGCGAACTGCAACCGCGCGAGATCGAGCGTTTCTGGTTCCACGCCTGTGACTGTGCGGGCGCGGTCAGGGCCGGGGCATCGGCCCGGAGAGGACACTGTGCGTACCCCAGGAGTCGCGGGCCCGGCCGGCGGCGTACCCCAGGAGTTGCGTCAGGGGGGAGGGGCGGGTCAGCCCAGCCAGCCGGGGGTGATCATGCCGCTCTCGTAGGCGAGGACCACCAGCTGCGCCCGGTCGCGCACACTCAGCTTGGTCATGATCCGGCTGACATGCGTCTTCGCCGTGGCCGGGCTGAGCACCAGGCGCTGGGCGATCTCGTCATTGGACAGGCCGGCGCCGACCAGGCCCATCACCTCCCGCTCGCGCTCGGTGAGGGCGTTCAGGCGCGGGCTCGGATCCGGCTGCTTGACGCGTCCCGCGAACTCGGCGATCAGCCGGCGGGTGACGGCGGGCGCGATGAGCGCGTCGCCGCGCGCCACGACCCGCACACCGTGCAGCAGTTCCATCGGTTCCGTGTCCTTCACAAGGAAGCCCGACGCACCCGCGCGCAGTGCCCCGTAGACGTAGTCGTCCACGTCGAAGGTGGTGAGGATGACGACCCGTACGCCGTCGAAGGAGGGATCCGAGACGATCCGGCGGGTCGCCTCCAAGCCGTCGAGTTCGGGCATCCGGATGTCCATCCGCACGACGTCCGGACGCAGTTCACGGGCGAGCGCCAGCGCCTGATGGCCGTTGGCCGCCTCGCCGACCACCTCGATGTCGTCCTCGTCGTCGAGAATGGAGCGGAACCCGGCCCGCACCAGCGTCTGGTCGTCGGCCAGCACCACGCGGATCACGCGTCGCCCCCGAGGGGGATGCGGGCCTCTACGAGGAAGCCGCTGCCGGTGTCCAGGGCGGTCAGTTCGCCACCCAGTGCCCGTGCCCGTTCTGCCATTCCGTTGATCCCGCTGCCCTCCGCGCCGGGCGCCGCGCCCTGTCCGTAGTCCTCGATACGCACCACGACATTGTCGCCGTCGCGCCGCACGGTGACGACAGCCGTGTGCGCCCGGGCGTGACGGGCGACGTTCGTGAGGGACTCCTGGACGATGCGGTAGGCGGCGAGCGAGACCTGCGGCGGCAGTCCTTGCGCCGCGTCCTCGACGGTCGTACGGACGTCGAGTCCCGCCGCCCGCGCGCGGGCGGTGAGTTCCTCGATCTGCTCGATACCGGCGGTCGGAGTGACCGGCGCGCCCTCTGCGTCGTCGACCTGGCGCAGCACGCCGAGCGTGGCGCGCAGTTCGCGCAGCGCGTCCTTGCTGCTGTCCCTGATCGCCTCCAGAGCGGGCACCAGCTCCTCGGGGCCGCGCGGCCGCTTGGAGTGGCGGTGCAGGGCGGCGCCCGCCTGAACGTTGATCAGGGAGATGTTGTGCCCGAGAACGTCGTGCAGTTCACGGGCGATACGCAGCCGTTCCTCGGTCGCGGACTGCCGCGCCCGTACGTCCTTCTCGCGCTCGGCGGCACGGATCCGCTGCTCGACCTCGCGCAGGTAGGCGCGGTGCGTACGGTGCACCTGGCCGATCGCGATCACGCCGACGAACCAGCCGGCCATCAGGAAGATCGCGGCGTCGTCGACGTGCCGCGCTCCCCGGGTCACCACCTGCTCGACGTACACGGTGGACAGCATGGTGACGACGGCAAGCGTGATGGCCGCGGCGAGGTGTCCCTGGGCGGCGACCGTGTAGAGCGCGTACGCGAAGGCCAGGAGCAGCAGCGGCAGGTCGACGGGGCTGACCGGGAAGTACGCCGCGCAGCACAGCAGGGTGACCACCGCGACGGGCACCGGCCACCGGCGGCGCCACAGCAGGGCCGAGCAGCCGACGGCGATGAGCGACCAGCCGAGCAGGAGGCGGCCCGGGGAGTCGAATGCGTCCCGGTCGCGCACCAGGGTGCCGACGACTGTGACCAGGGCGACACAGGACGCGACGGCGAGGTGCACGGTGCGCTGGGGGAGGGGCATGGAGCGAAGGATAGGCGGGGCGGGGGGCGCGGGGCGGCGGGCGTGGTGCGCTTGACAGCAAAATCGAACATCCATTCTCATGGGGTCCTGGCCGTGTAGCGCGAGGGTTTATCCACAGGTCAGGACGACGCCGGGACGCGTTGTCAGTGGCAGGAGATAGCGTCATTGACGTGAAGCGATCGACTCAAGCAAATCGGGTGGAACCCATGGCAGCAGGCACCGACCGCGAGAAGGCGCTCGACGCCGCGCTCGCGCAGATTGAACGGCAATTCGGCAAGGGCGCGGTGATGCGCCTCGGCGACCGGCCGAACGACCCCATCGAGGTCATCTCCACCGGGTCCACCGCCCTGGACATCGCCCTCGGCGTCGGCGGGCTGCCGCGCGGCCGCGTGGTGGAGGTGTACGGACCGGAATCCTCCGGTAAGACGACGCTGACGCTGCACGCCGTGGCCAACGCGCAGAAGGCCGGCGGCACCGTCGCCTTCGTGGACGCGGAGCACGCACTCGACCCCGAGTACGCCAAGGCGCTCGGCGTCGACACGGACAACCTGATCCTGTCCCAGCCGGACACCGGCGAGCAGGCGCTCGAAATCGTGGACATGCTGGTCCGCTCGGGCGCCATCGACCTCATCGTCATCGACTCCGTCGCGGCCCTCGTGCCGCGGGCGGAGATCGAGGGCGAGATGGGCGACTCGCACGTCGGTCTCCAGGCCCGGCTGATGAGCCAGGCACTGCGCAAGATCACTGGTGCGCTGCACCAGTCCGGGACCACAGCGATCTTCATTAACCAGCTCCGCGAGAAGATCGGTGTGATGTTCGGCTCGCCGGAGACCACGACCGGTGGCCGGGCGCTGAAGTTCTACGCCTCGGTGCGGCTCGACATCCGCCGCATCGAGACCCTGAAGGACGGCACGGACGCGGTCGGCAACCGCACCCGCGTAAAGGTTGTCAAGAACAAGGTCGCGCCGCCCTTCAAGCAGGCCGAGTTCGACATCCTCTACGGGCAGGGCATCAGCCGCGAGGGCGGTCTGATCGACATGGGCGTGGAGCACGGCTTCGTGCGCAAGGCGGGTGCCTGGTACACGTACGAGGGCGACCAGCTCGGCCAGGGCAAGGAGAACGCCCGTAACTTCCTGAAGGACAACCCCGATCTCGCCGACGAGATCGAGAAGAAGATCAAGGAGAAGCTGGGCGTCGGCGTCAAGCCGGTGGCTCCGGGGGCCGAGCCCGGTGCGGACGCGGCGGTCAGCGCCCCGGCCGCCGACGCGAAGTCGGTGCCGGCTCCGGCGACCAAGGCCAAGGCGGCCAAGCCCGCGGCAGCCAAGAGCTAGACCGTGACCCGGAGAACGGACTGGCCGGGAAACGCAAGCGAAGGCATGGACGCCGAGGACAGCGGCAGCCCCGCCCCGTCGAGGGCCGGGAAGGGGCTGCCGCCTCAGGATCCGGGTGAGCAGGCGCGGGCGATCTGTCTGCGGCTGCTCACCGGAACCGCCCGCACCCGAAAGCAGCTCGCGGACGCCCTTGCGAAGCGTGGCATCCCGGACGACGTGTCGGACGAGGTGCTGTCCCGCTTCGAGGAGGTCGGGCTCATCGACGACGCGGCCTTCGCGGACGCCTGGGTGGAGTCCCGCCACCACGGCCGGGGCCTCGCCCGGCGGGCGCTCGCACGGGAGTTGCGGAACAAGGGAGTCGCCCCCACCCTCATCGACGACGCGATGGGCCGGCTCGACTCCGACCAGGAGGAAGAGAGAGCCCGCGAGCTCGTGGCCCGCAAGCTTCGCTCCACCCGCGGCCTGGAGCGAGACCGCCGGCTGCGCCGCCTCGCCGGCATGCTGGCCCGCAAGGGCTACCCCGAGGGCATGGCCCTGCGGGTGGTCAGACGCGCCCTCGAAGAAGAGGGCGAAGCCGCGGACGACGACCTGGGCCACGACCCGCTCTGAGCCGCAGCCCATGTGGAGGCTTCGGCCCGACCGGGCGCTTTGCCGGAGGGCGCCCACCCGGGTTCGGCGGTCCGGGGCGGGCAGGCCCCCGGTCGCGGGCGCGGACCCGCCCTTCCTGTGCACAGCAAACGTGTGCACAGGAGAGTCCCCGCGCATGGCACAGGAACCCAGCCACCGACCCCGGCGCCAGCGAGCCCGCTGAACGCCCGTCACCGGGTGAGCCTTTACGGAGCCACCGGGAGCCCCGCCGCTCGCCATGCCTGGAACCCGCCGTCGAGATCCGTCGCCCGGTGCAGCCCCAGCTGCCGAAGGGACGCCGCCGCGAGACTCGACGCGTACCCCTCGTTGCAGATCACCACCACCCGCAGATCATGACCGGTGGCCTCCGGGGCCCGGTGGCTGCCCTGCGGATCGAGCCGCCACTCCAGCTCGTTGCGCTCGACGACGAGCGCCCCCGGGATCAGTCCGTCCCGCTCGCGCAGAGCGGCGTACCGGATGTCCACCAGCAGGGCGCCGGCCGCTGCGGCGTCGTACGCCTCCTGCGGTCCGATCCGGTCGAGCCCTTCGCGCACCCGCGCCAGCAGTTCGTCGATGCCGGTACGTTCGCCGCTCACTGCCACTCCTCGGGATGCTCGACCTGCTCCAGACGCAGCACCGCTCCCGTTCGGCTGTAGCGCCGCATCATCGGCAGCGGCGGGAAGTAGGCGTGCACGGAGACGGCGTGCTCGTCCGCCGACTCGTTCAGGACCTGGTGCACATGGTGCGCGCCGAAGGCCCGTCCCCGGCCGGCCGTCAGCTGCCGCTCGCGGTCGACCCCGTCGGCCAGTTCGAGGGTTTTCCAGCCCTCCGTGGGGATGCGCGCCGCGAGCGACTCCTCCCGTAGCGTGCCCGCCGCCGCGGCGAAGGCACCGTGTGAGCCGCCGTGGTCGTGCCAGCCGGTGCCGGTGCCGGGCGGCCAGCCGATCAGCCATGCCTCGCTTCCGCCGGGCCCGTCGAGCCGTACCCAGGTACGGCCGCCGGGGTCGAGCGGAAGGGAAGCCACCAGGGAAGCGTCGGCGGCCGTACGGCGCACGAACTCGAGCAGTTCCGCGCAAGAGGGAGAGGGCGAGGGGGAGGGGGAGGGCGACGCGCTCCGGGGAACGCTTTCGGGCGCGTCTGAGGAACGTGCGGAAAGAGACACAGGGGACCGTCCTGGAGAAGTTCGCGAGAACGCGCGGCCGGACGCACAGCACGGCACAGCGCGAGAGAAGAAGGGCGAATCAGCAGGACGGGCGACACACGCAGCCCGCATAGCGGACGAGGTCCATATGGACCCTCCGCCACAGGCGCACATCGGTGTCGGTCACGCTCCGGAGTACACCACGCACGCCTGCGGCGGTCAATTGATGTCCGCAGTCCGGTCGGTCAGGTCAGTCCGGTCGGTCCGGTCAGTCCGGTCGGCCCGATCAGTCCCGTCGGAGCGCCCGGACTTCGCGGTGACCTTCGCTTCCCCGGAACGCTGCGGACCCGGCCCCGCCTGCGCCGACACCGGCGGTCCCCCACGAGCCGCGTCCGCCGCCGCGTACAGCTCGGCCGGCCGCACCCCTTGGAACGCCGCGACCAGATGCCCGTCCGGCCGCACCAGCAGCACGGTGTGGGCCGACGCCCCGGGGTAGCCCTCCGTGACCAGCAGCTCGGCGCGCACCGGCAGCGCCGTCACCGCCGCCGCCAGCCGCGGCATCACCCCCGCGGTCATCCAGTGCCGCCGGTCCCACACGCCGGTCCCCGGCGCGACCAGCACCACCAGCTGCCGCCCCCGCCCCAGCCGGTCCCGCAGCCGCACCGTCGCGCCGTCGGGCGCCGTCACCCGTACGTCCGCCACCGGCCCACCCAGGGGCGTACCGACCAGCGTCTGCGCCTCGGCGTGCGGGGGCGCGAGCGGAGAGTGCGTGTACGCGGAAGGCGCCCCCAGCGCCCCGCGCCCCAGGTGCCCGTCCGTGAGCAGGGAGTCGTGCCCGCGCGTGGTGCCGGGGAGGTACGTCCGCAGCCCGCTGCCGCGCAGGACCGGCAGCGCCTGGTCGGCGGCGCGCAGGCGCGCGGCGACGGCCGTACGCCGCTCCGCCTGGTAGCTGTCGAGCAGCGTCTGTGACGCGCCCAGGTGCCACGCCTGCGCCAGCTTCCAGGCCAGGTTGTCGATGTCCCGCAGCCCTTCGTCGAGGCCCTGCGTCCCGAGCGCCCCGAGCAGGTGGGCGGCGTCCCCCGCCAGGAACGCGCGTCCCACCCGCCACTTCCGGGCCAGCCGGTGGTGCAGTGTGTAGACGCCGGTGTCGATCAGCTCGTACGGAGGTGTCTCACCGCACCAGCCGGCCAGCGTGTCCCGGACGCGTGCCACCAGCGCCTCGGGCGTGACGAGTTCGCCGCGCGGCGGCAGCAGCCAGTCGAGCCGCCACACGCCGTCCCGCAGCGGACGGGCGGTCACTTCCTGCCCGCCCGTCCGCCACGGCGGCATGCGGTGCAGCAACGCTTCGCCGTCCCAGGGCAGTTCCGTACGCAGCGCGGCGACGGCGTGCCTCTCGACCGCCGTGCGTCCCGGAAAGCGGATGTCGAGGAGCTTGCGCACCGTCGACCTCGCCCCGTCGCACCCGACCAGGAAGCTGCCGCGCCACCAGGTGGCCCCCGGCTCTCGGGTGTGCGCGGTGACTCCGGTGTCGTCCTGCTCGATGGTGTCGAGGCGCTCGTGCGCAACGATCCGCACGAGCTCCTGCGCCGCGACGGCGTCCCGCAGCCCGCGCGTCAGGTCGTGCTGCGGCAGGTGCACGGGGGAGGGCAGATCATCGTCGTCGCCAAAACGAATCTCCCTGACGTCCTGATTGCGCCGCATCGACCGCCATCCGGCCCAGCGCGTACCGTCGTCACGGACCGTCGCACAACCGAGCCGCTCCGCCAGATCCGCCGTGTCGGCCCGCAGGACGGCCGTACGCGCCGTGCGGGGCTCGTCCTTGCCGGCCCCCTCGTCGAGTACGACGGAGGGCACCCCGTGGCCCGCGAGAGCCAGCGAGAGGGCCAGTCCGACCGGACCCGCCCCCACGACGATCACCGGGTCCACGGCGCGTCCCCTCCAGTCCGTACGGACATGCGGGAAGTGGCAGTTGGAACCCGGTGCACGATCACAGAACGTATGCAACCCACTGCGGGTGCTTGCGTCAAGTGACAGAGGCAGCGGCGCGGTGGCCGCTGCCTCACATTTCGTCAGTTCTTCTTCGGCGCAGACCCTTCGGTGCCTTCGGTCCTGCCTTCCACGTGCGGTCCGAGCGGCCCGCCGCCGGCGTCGAGCACTCCGGGTGCCTCCAGCGGTTCGGCAGCGGCGGCCGGCACGATGCCGGTCTTGGCGAGGCTGCCGCGCTTCTCGATCCAGGTGGCTAGGGAGGACAGCGCCATGCACATCGCGACGTAGATGGCACCCACGACGATGACGACCGAGACATACGGATTGTCGTCATTGACGATCGTGTTGTTGGCCAGCGTCCGGGCCACGAACAGTAGCTCCCCGTACGTGATGATGTAGCCGAGGGAAGTGTCCTTGAGGGTCACCACGAGCTGGCTGATGATCGTCGGCAGCATGGAGCGGACGGCCTGCGGGATCAGCAGCATAGTCATGACCTGCGACTTGCGCAGACCCAGGGCGTAGGCCGCCTCGACCTGCCCCTTGGGCACGGCGTTGACACCGGCCCGCAGGACCTCGGCCTGGACGCACGCGTTGTACACGGTCAGTCCGATGACCAGAGCCCAGTACGCCGAACTCTCACCGATGAAGCCGAGGCTGTCCTTGTACGTGAGGAACAGGACCCACAGGGCGTAAATGGTGATCAGCAGCGGGATGGCCCGGAACAACTCGATGAACCCGGTGGCCACCAGGCTTACGGGACGGTGGTCGGAAAGCCGCGCCACAGCAAGCAGCACACCCAGGACCAGCGACAGCACTGCCGCCACCGCGAAGACCTGAAGGGTGGACAGGATGCCGTCGCGCAGGCTCGTCCGGACGCCGGCGTAGTTGAAGATGTCCCACATCTCGGGCGCGAGGTGACCGCGGTCCGCCAGCCGGAAGACCGCGAAACCGATCAGCCCCAGGATCAGCAGGGACCCGACCACGCTGTAGATGCGGTTACGTACCCGGGCGTTGGGACCCGGGGCGTCGTACAGGACGCTCGAACTCATCGTGCGACCTCCAGGCGCCGCTCGAGCAGCCGGAAGAGACCGCTGATGGTGAAGGTGATGACCAGGTAGCCGAGGGCCACCCAGAGGAAGATCCAGGCGATCGCGAAGCCCTTGTCACTGAGCAGCTTCTGCACACCGAACAACTCGGTGACACTGAAGGCGCCCGCGATCGCCGAGTTCTTGGTGAGCGCGATGAAGATGCTGCTCAGCGGCGGGACCACGACGCGCGTGGCCTGCGGCAGGACGATCATGCGCAGCGTCTGGAAGAACGTCATGCCCAGCGAACGGGCGGCTTCGGCCTGGCCGAGCGGCACCGTACTGACACCGGACCTGACGGCCTCGCAGACGAACGCGGAGGTGTAGAAGCCGAGCGCCAGCAGGGCCTTGACCCACGGGTTCATGCCGGCGCCGAAGACGGCGGGCACCACGAACCAGACGACGAGGAACAGCAGCGTCAGCGGGGTGTTGCGGAAGAGTGTGACCCAGGCGGTGCCGAAGAACCGCAGCGGCGGTACGGGAGAGACACGGAAACCGGCCATGACGACGCCCAGCACCATCGCGAGCAGCGCACTGGCGGCGGTGAGCAGCACGGTTCCTATGAAGCCGTCACGGAACTCCGGCAAGTGGTCGAGCAATACATTCACGGGGAAGTCCTCGTGGGCGGCAGCAGCGGACGGGCAGGGGACGCCGTGCCCCGTACGCTCCCCTCAAGCGCGTACGGGGCACGGAAAGTCACCACCGAAGACAGACGGCGGTTATCAGTAGCGCTCGAGCGCCGGCGGCTCGGTGAACGCGGAGCCGGAGAGACCGAGCGTCGCGTCGTACGCCTTCTTGTAGTCGCCGTTCTTGATGTGCGCCTCGACGGCCTTGGTGACCGCCTCGCGCAGCACCTTGTCGTCCTTGCTCATGCCGATGCCGTACGGCTCCTTGGTGAACGGCTTGCCGACCACCTCGAGCTTCGTCGGACGCTGGGCGGCGTAGCCCTTGAGGATCGCGTCGTCGGTCGTGACGGCGTCGACCTCCTTGTTGATGAGCTGCTGCACGCACTCGGAGTACTTCGACAGCTCGACGGTCTTCGCGCCGTACTTCGGCTTCTTGATCTCCTGGAGCGGTGTAGAGCCGACGATCGAGCAGACCTTCTTGCCCTTGAGGGAGTCGGGTCCGGTGATCGTGCTGTCGTCCTTGCGGATCAGGAGGTCGGCGCCCGCCATGAAGTACGGACCGGCGAAGCCGACCTGCTTCTTGCGCTCGTCGTTGATCGTGTACGTACCGACGTAGAGGTCGACGTCACCCTTCGAGATGGTCGTCTCACGGACACCGGAGTCGACCGTCTTGAAGGTGATCTGGTCGGGCGAGAAGCCGAGGTCGGCGGCGACCATCTTGGCGATCTCGATGTCGAAGCCGGAGCGCTTGCCGTCGGTGTCCTCGAAGCCGAGGTACGGCTGGTCGTTCTTGGCACCGAAGACGATCTTGCCGGCCTGCTGGGCCTTCTTCAGTGTCGGCGAGTCGAGCTTGACGTCCTTGGCGACCGTGTACGTCGGAAGCTTGGGGGCGTCCTTGCCGCCGGTCGGGCCCTTCGGCTTGTCACCCGCGGTGCCGGACTCGCCGCCACAGGCGGTCGCGGTCAGGGCGAGCACAGCAATGGCAACGGCGGCCGTTTTGCGGAGCTTCATCGTGAACATCCCTTATGTCGTAGGTCGTCGTTGGTCGTCAGTGGTGAAGGATCTTCGACAGGAAGTCCTTGGCCCGGTCGCTGCGCGGGTTGCTGAAGAACTGGTCGGGCGTGGCCTCTTCGACGATCTTGCCGTCCGCCATGAAGACGACGCGGTTGGCCGCCGAGCGCGCGAAGCCCATCTCGTGGGTGACGACGACCATCGTCATGCCGTCGCGTGCCAGCTGCTGCATGGCCTCCAGCACCTCGTTGATCATCTCGGGGTCGAGCGCCGAAGTGGGCTCGTCGAAGAGCATGACCTTGGGGTCCATCGCCAACGCCCGCGCGATCGCGACACGTTGCTGCTGGCCTCCGGAGAGCTGTGCCGGGTACTTGTCGGCCTGCGAGCCGACCCCCACCCGGTCGAGCAGGGTGCGCGCCTTCTCCTCCGCCGCCTTCTTGTCCGCCTTGCGGACCTTGATCTGGCCCAGCGTGACGTTCTCCAGCACCGTCTTGTGTGCGAAGAGGTTGAACGACTGGAAGACCATGCCGACGTCGGCACGCAGCCGCGCGAGCTCCTTGCCCTCCTGGGGCAGCGGCTTGCCGTCGATCGCGATCGCACCGGAGTCGATCGTCTCCAGGCGGTTGATGGTGCGGCACAGCGTGGACTTTCCGGACCCGGAGGGTCCGATGACGACCACGACCTCGCCACGGGCGATGGTCAGGTCGATGTCCTGGAGCACATGCAGCGCGCCGAAGTGCTTGTTGACGTTGCTCAGCACGACCAGGTCGTCGGCTGCGGGGGCAGCGTCATCGGCGGCCTTGGTCACTGAAACTCCGCTCATCGGCTTCTTGCTCCGTCCTCCTCGGTTGGGGAGGACCCTAGTCAGCCGTTACGACCAGCGTCATTACATCTGAGCGGAAATTGAGCATAACGATCCGGCTGCAACCGGACACTCCGCGTGAACGGGACTCCGGCCGGGGATACCGGCTCCATAACGGAACATGCCCGTAACGGGAAGGGTCTTGACTGGACCGTGACGCATCGGCGTTTATGCCATGAGGCATATTGCGCGGAGATCTGTTCACAGAGAGTTCACCGGAGGGGGAGGTGCCATGAGACTGCTGCTCGTCGAGGACGACGACCACGTCGCGGCGGCCCTCTCCGCCATCCTCGTCCGCCACGGCTTCCAGGTCGTCCACGCCCGCAGCGGCGAGGAGGCGATCCAGGCGCTCCTGCCGGCCGAGAAGGAGCCCTTCGGGGTCGTCCTGCTCGACCTCGGCCTGCCCGACCAGGACGGGTACGAGGTGTGCGGCAAGATCCGCAAGCGCGGAGACACCCCGGTCATCATGGTGACCGCGCGGGCGGACGTACGCTCCCGCATCCACGGCCTCAACCTCGGCGCCGACGACTACGTCGTGAAGCCGTACGACACCGGCGAACTGCTCGCCCGTATCCACGCCGTCAGCCGGCGCAAGGCGACGGGCGAGGCGCCCCCGGTGCCCGGCGACGACTCGGCGCTGCGGCTCGGCGGCGTACGCATCGAGCTGCCCACGCGCCGCGTCAGCGTCGCCGGCAGCGAAGTCCAGCTCACGCGCAAGGAATTCGACCTGCTCGCCCTCCTCGCGCAGCGCCCCGGCGTCGTCTTCCGCCGGGAACAGATCATCAGCGAAGTGTGGCGTACGAGCTGGGAAGGAACCGGCCGCACCCTGGAAGTGCATGTGGCCTCCCTGCGCTCCAAGCTGCGGATGCCCGCGCTCATCGAGACCGTGCGCGGTGTCGGCTACCGGCTCGTCGTCCCGGCCGCGTCGGTACAGGGCCCGTAACCCCACGTGCGCACCCGCCTCCTCCCGCTGCTCATCGTCCTGCTCGCGGGCATCCTGCTCGCGCTGGGCCTGCCCCTCGCGGTGAGCGTGGCGGCCGCGCAGCAGCAGCGGGTGGTCGTCGACCGGATCGACGACACGGCGCGCTTCGCGGCGCTCGCCCAGTTCGTCACCGAACGCACGGAGAGCGGCCAGGACGAGCGCCGCAGGACGCTGGAGACCGAACTCGCCAGCTACAGCCAGGTGTACGGGATCAGGGCGGGCGTCTTCTACCGCGACAAGTGGCCGATGGCGAGCGCGCCCGAGAACTGGGCCGTTCCCGAGAGCGGCGAGGCACAGGACGCCTTCCAGGAAGCGCTCTACAAGCGCCGCAGCCATGACCCGGCCCAGGTGTGGCCCTGGCAGGAAGGGCGCCTCGTCGTCGCCTCACCGGTCGTACGGGACGGTGACGTGGTCGCGGTCGTGGTCACCGATTCGCCGACCGGGCAGATGCGTTCGCGGATCCTGCGCGACTGGCTGCTGATCGCGGCGGGCGAGGCCGCGGCGATGCTGGTCGCGGTCGGCGCCGCGTTCCGGCTGACCGGTTGGGTGCTCAGGCCCGTACGCGTCCTGGACGCGGCCACCCACGGCATAGCGACCGGACTGATGAACTCGCGGGTCGCGGTGGCCGGCGGCCCGCCGGAACTCAGGCGCCTGGCCCGCTCGTTCAACGAGATGGCGGACAACGTCGAAGAAGTGCTGGAGCAGCAGCGCGCCTTCGTCGCCGACGCCTCCCATCAGCTGCGCAACCCGCTGTCCGCCCTGCTCCTGCGTATCGAGCTGCTCTCCCTCGAACTGCCCGAGGGCAACGAGGAGATCGCCTCCGTCCGGACGGAGGGCAAGCGCCTCGCCCAGGTCCTCGACAGCCTCCTGGGCCTGGCGCTGGCCGAACAGGCCCCCGCCCACCTCCAGCTCATCGACATCGGGGATCTGGTCACCGAGCGGGTCGCCGCCTGGCGCCCCCTGGCGGACGACAAGGGCGTACACCTCACCCGGGAAGGCCCCGAGGCTGTCACCGCCTGGGGCGACCCCGTGGCGCTCTCCAGCGCCCTGGACGCGGTGATCGACAACGCCCTGAAGTTCACACCGGAGGGCGAGGCGGTCGAAGTCGCGGTCGCACCGAACGGGGAGTCCTGCACGATCACCGTCGCCGACGGCGGCCCCGGCCTGGCCGACGACGAACTGGAACGCGTCGGCGACCGCTTCTGGCGCAGCACCCGCCACCAGAACGTCAGCGGCTCGGGCCTCGGCCTGTCCATCTCACGGGCCCTGCTGCTCGCGGGCGGCGGCACCATGTCGTACGCCCGCAACGAGCCCCACGGGCTGCGCGTGACCCTCCAGGTCCCGCGCACCGGGCCTACGGCTTGACCGAGCGGTAGTAGCGCTGCGCGCCCTCGTGCAGCTCCAGCGGATCGGTGTAGATGGCGGTCCGCAGATCCACCAGCTGCGCCGCGTGCACCTTCTTGCCGATGCGGTCCCGGCTCCGTATGACCGTACGGGTGAGCCCCTCCGTCAGCCGCGCGTCCGTGGCGTCCGTGGTCACCAGCAGATTGGCGACCGCCACCGTCGGCACGGCCTCCCCGTCCTGGGCCTCCGGATACGCGTCGGCAGGCATCACGGCGGACCGGTAGTGGCGCGAGGGGCCTGCCTCCGCGTGCAGCTCGTCGACCAGGTCACCCAGGGGCACGAGCCGGATGTCGAAACGCTTCGACAGGTCCTTGACCGCGGTGGTCGGCAGGCCGCCGGACCAGAAGAACGCGTCGATCGTGCCCTTCATCAGCCGCTCGGGCATGGTGTCGATGCCGATGGACACCGGAGTGATGTCCTGCTCGGGATCGAGCCCCGCGGCGGTGAGCAGCCGGTTCGACACGAGCCGTACGCCCGAGCCGTCCTGTCCCACGGCGACCCGCTTGTTCCGCAGACCGGCCGCGGAGCGCACCGTGGAACGCTTCGGCACGACGAGCTGCACGTAGTCGTCGTACAGCCGCGCGCAGCCGCGCAGCCGGTAACCCCCCGGCAGGCCGTCCCGCCGGTACTGCGCCACGGCGTCCGTGGTGGCGATGGCGAAATCGGCCTGCCCGTTCACCAGCCGGGCGAGGTTCTGCCGCGAGCCCTCGCTCGTCCGCAGGTCCATGGCGACGCGGGGGAGATCGCGGGCGACCTCCTTGTCCAGGAGCTCGCCGTAGCGCTGGTAGACCCCGGTCGTCACGCCCGTACTGAACGTGATCCTCCCGCGCGGCGAGGACTCCTCGATCGGCAGGAGCCACCACAGCAGCAGTCCGGTCACCACGAGTGCGGCGACGGACCCCTGGAGGGCGCGGCGGCGGCTGATGCGGGGGAGAGCCTGGAGCATGCGCGCGATCCTGCCAGTTCACTCCCCTCGGGGACCAGGGGGTGCCCGGCCCCGTACCCTGGTGTACGAGATGAGCGAGAAGACATACGAGGTGCGCACTTACGGGTGCCAGATGAACGTCCACGACTCCGAGCGGCTCTCGGGTCTCCTGGAGGGCGCGGGGTACGTGCGGGCGCCGGAGGGCTCCGACGGTGACGCCGATGTCGTCGTCTTCAACACCTGCGCGGTGCGGGAGAACGCCGACAACAAGCTGTACGGCAACCTCGGCAGGCTCGCCCCGATGAAGACCAAGCGGCCGGGCATGCAGATCGCCGTGGGCGGCTGCCTCGCCCAGAAGGACCGCGACACCATCGTCGAGAAGGCCCCCTGGGTCGACGTGGTCTTCGGCACGCACAACATCGGCAAGCTGCCGGTGCTGCTGGAGCGCGCCCGCGTCCAGGAAGAGGCGCAGGTCGAGATCGCCGAGTCGCTGGAGGCGTTCCCCTCCACGCTGCCGACGCGCCGCGAGAGCGCGTACGCCGCCTGGGTGTCCATCTCCGTCGGGTGCAACAACACCTGCACCTTCTGCATCGTCCCGGCGCTGCGCGGCAAGGAGAAGGACCGCAGGACCGGCGACATCCTCGCCGAGATCGAGGCGCTGGTCGCCGAGGGCGTATCCGAGATCACCCTGCTCGGCCAGAACGTCAACGCCTACGGCTCCGACATCGGTGACCGCGAGGCGTTCTCCAAGCTGCTGCGCGCCTGCGGGAAGATCGAGGGCCTGGAGCGCGTGCGCTTCACGTCGCCGCACCCGCGCGACTTCACGGACGACGTGATCGCCGCGATGGCCGAGACACCGAACGTCATGCCGCAGCTGCACATGCCGCTGCAGTCCGGCTCGGACACCGTGCTGAAGGCGATGCGCCGCTCGTACCGCCAGGAGCGCTTCCTCGGCATCATCGAGAAGGTGCGCGCCGCGATGCCGCACGCCGCCATCTCCACCGACATCATCGTGGGCTTCCCCGGCGAGACCGAGGAGGACTTCGAGCAGACCATGCACACGGTCCGCGAGGCGCGCTTCGCGCAGGCCTTCACCTTCCAGTACTCCAAGCGCCCCGGCACGCCGGCCGCCACCATGGAGGACCAGATCCCCAAGGAGGTCGTCCAGGAGCGCTACATGCGCCTGGTCGCCCTCCAGGAGGAGATCTCCTGGGAGGAGAACAAGAAGCAGGTCGGCCGGACCGTGGATGTCATGGTCGCCGAGGGCGAGGGCCGCAAGGACGGCGCCACGCACCGCCTCTCCGGGCGCGCCCCCGACAACCGTCTGGTCCACTTCACGAAGCCGGACGAGGACGTACGTCCCGGTGACGTGGTGACGGTGGAGATCACGTACGCAGCGCCGCACCACCTGCTCGCCGAGGGCCCCGCCAGGGCGGTACGCCGCACCCGCGCGGGCGACGCCTGGGAGAAGCGCACCGCCCAGCCGCAGCAGGGCGCCGGCGTTCTTCTGGGGCTGCCGAAGATCGGCGTACCGGAGCCGCTGCCGGCGGCCACGGGCGGCTGCTCCGTCCAGTAGCAGGCGATCGCCGCACAGAGCCGCCCGGCAGCAGCCCCGGAGTCCGATTCCGCCGGGGTACTAGGCTGCCGGGCATGCTTGTCGCCGCCGCCGTGTGCCCCTGTCCGCCGCTCCTGGTACCCGAGGTCGCCTCGGGCGCCGCACCGGAACTCGACGCCGCACGGGCGGCTTGCGCGGACGCTCTGGGGACGCTGGCGGCCTCCCGCCCGGACCTGCTCGTGGTGGTCGGCTCCGCGACCGGGGACGGCACCGGAACGTACCGCCAGGGGACCAGGGGCAGCTTCAAGGGCTTCGGCGTGGATTTCGAGACGTTCCTGGCAGCGGCGGACATGCCGGAAAGCAGCGTCCCCGTAAGCGTCGCGAACAGCGAGCTTCCCCCGTCGCTCGCGGTGGGTGCCTGGCTGCTCTCCCGTACGCGGTGGGATGCCCCAGTGGAGGGGTTCCACGTCGGGGAACGGCTGCCAGGCGTTCAGTGCGCGCAGGAGGGCCGGGAACTGGCCGCGCGGGCGGAGCGGGTCGCCCTTCTCGTGATGGGCGACGGCAGCGCCTGCCGGACGCTCAAAGCACCGGGGTATCTGGACGAACGGGCCGAGGGCTTCGACACGGCGGCGGCGCGCGCGCTGGGCGCGGCCGACACGGCCGCTCTGGCGGCCCTGGACGAGCCTCTGGCGTACGAACTCAAGGCGGCGGGAAGGGCGCCCTGGCAGGTCCTCGCGGGCGCCGCCGAGGGCGCCGGCCTCGACGGGAAGGTGCTGTACGAGGACGCCCCCTACGGCGTCGGGTACTTCGTCGCCGTCTGGTCCTGAGAGGCCGTCCGGTCCCCAGAGGCACCGGAAAGCACGGGGACGGCCGTGGAGCGATGTGCGCTCCACGGCCGTCCGCCGTTGCTGCCGGTCAAGAGGCCGTTGGTCAGCCGGCCGCAGGGGGAGGCGGCGGCGGCGTGGTGCCCGTACCGGTGCCTCCGGTTCCGCCGGTCCCGTCGCCCTTGTGCGCGATGCGGTCCAGGGCCTGCTTCGCCTTGCCCGTGCCCGACTCGATCTGACTGCTGTACTTGCCCTTGGTCTTGCTGTCGACCGCCTTGGCGGCCTTGCTCAGGCCCTGCTCGATCTTGCCCTCGTGCTGCTGCGCGAGGTCCGAGACCCTTTCCTTCGCAGGAGCAAGCTTGGCCTTCAACGAATCCAGGAAGCCCATGGATCACCTTCGCTCTTCGGGGGACTACTTACGGGCGCTCTCTCCGGCCTCATTGTCCGCCGCTTCGTCCGCGGACTGCTGCTTGGGGATGTCCACGTTCTCCGCCGCGGTGGCCTCGGAATCCCCGGCGCCCTTCTCGGCCCCGCTTTCCGGCCCTTCCGCCGCGGCTTCCTCCGGAGTGTCGGCCGTCAGAGTGGCGGCCTGCGCCTCCTCGCTTGACTCCTCCGCCACAGCCTTGGACCTGCGGCTAAACCGTGCAAAAACGCCCATATCTGCTCCATACATTACTCGTGTGGGCGAAATCCCGCGCCCGACCGGAGCGTCTCATTGCGTCGCCCGGGGGCGCCGGTCCGTAAACCGGCGGTCGGAACCTCGCAACAGGCAACGAACCCGGCCGCGTGCCGTCACGTAACTCGTTCGGGGAGGGGGCGTGGGGTTTGCGAGACTGTGCGAGTGAGAACTGCAGCTCCCGCACCGCGGGTCATCGCCGTTGTCGGCCCCACGGCAGCCGGAAAGTCCGATCTGGGCGTCGCCCTCGCCCAGCATTTCGGCGGGGAAGTCGTCAACGCCGACTCCATGCAGCTCTACCGGGGGATGGACATCGGCACCGCCAAACTGACGCCCGAGGAGCGCGGCGGCATTCCGCACCATCTCCTCGACATCTGGGACGTCACCGAGGCGGCGAGCGTCGCCGAGTACCAGAGGCTCGCCCGCGCGGAGATCGACCGGCTGCTTGCCGAGGGCCGCACGCCCGTCCTCGTCGGCGGCTCCGGCCTGTACGTACGGGGCGCCATCGACGCCCTCGAATTCCCCGGCACCGACCCGGCGGTACGAGCCCGCCTGGAGGAGGAGCTGGAGCTGCGCGGCCCGGGCGCCCTGCACGCGCGGCTCGCCGCCGCCGACCCCGACGCGGGGCGCGCGATCCTGCCGAGCAACGGCCGGCGCATCGTCCGTGCACTCGAAGTGATCGAAATCACCGGGAAGCCGTTCACGGCCAATCTGCCCGGCCCCGACTCGGTGTACGACACCGTCCAGATCGGCGTCGACGTCGCCCGCCCCGAGCTCGACGAGCGCATCACGGTGCGGGTCGACCGCATGTGGGAAGCCGGCCTTGTGGACGAGGTGCGCACCCTGGAGGCGCAGGGGCTCCGGGAGGGGCGTACGGCGGCCCGCGCCCTTGGCTATCAGCAGGTGCTGGCCGCGCTGGCCGGGGACTGCACCGAGGAGGAGGCGCGCGCCGAGACCGTACGCGCCACCAAGCGGTTCGCACGCCGCCAGGACTCGTGGTTCCGGCGGGACCCGAGGGTCCACTGGCTGAGCGGCGCGGCCGAGAACCGCGCGGAACTCCCGCATCGGGCTCTGGCGTTGGTCGAACGAGCGGTTACAGCCTGATCACGTGATGGCATCGGGACGCTCCGCCCGTCATTCGGGTGCCCGGGCGCGTGCCATCATCAAGCTTCGATCGACCAGTGAGTCCAAGTTGGGAGGGCGCGTGGCGATGGAAGCCGGCCCTCGTGACACAGCACAGGACGAACCGGACCGTTTGAGCCCCGACGGGCCCGACGACCAGGACGGGGCACCCGAAACCGGGACGGGTCCCGAGGTCGAGGTCGAGCTGCGCCCGCAGCGACGCCTGCGGATCTGGCAGCTCGCGCCGATCGTGGGACTCGCCGCCATGGGCTCCCTGATGTTCGCCTTCCCCCTGGCCTTCGAGTTCGGTGACGGCGGAGCGGTCGTCGCCATGCTGGGACTGCTCATCAGCTGCTGCGCCGCCGGCTGGGGCATGATGGCCGCCCGCCGCGTGGGACACACCTGGCCGGGCCTGCCCTCCAAGGAGTCCGGCAAGCGCCCCGACTGGCGGGTGATCGTGCTGTACGTCGTCGTGGCGGCCGGCATTGTCGCGCTGGCCGTCTGGCGCGTGGCCCGCCTGCGCTGACCGGCTGTCGTACCCGCCCCGTACGATTGACGCCGTGAGCACCTCGCCGATCACCTTCCTCAAGGGCCACGGGACCGAGAACGACTTCGTGATCGTCCCCGACCCGGACAACAGCATCGACCTGCCCCCGTCCCTCGTCGCGAGACTGTGCGACCGCAGGGCCGGCATCGGCGGCGACGGACTGCTGCATGTCGTACGGTCCGCCGAGCACCCCGAGGCCCGGTCGATGGCCGACGCGGCCGAGTGGTTCATGGACTACCGCAACGCGGACGGCTCGATCGCCGAAATGTGCGGCAACGGCGTCCGCGTCTTCGCCCGCTACCTTCAGCGCGCGGGTCTCGTCGGCGGGGGCGACCTGGCCATCGCCACGCGCGGCGGCGTCAAGCTGGTGCACATCGCCAAGGCGGACTCCGGCGGCGGCATCACCGTTTCCATGGGCCGGGCCGTCCTCCCCGAGGGCGATGTCACCGTCTCCGTGGGGGCCCGTGACTGGTCCGCCCGCAATGTGAACATGGGAAACCCGCACGCCGTCGCCTTCGTCGACGACCTGGAGCACGCCGGTGATCTGTTCACCGCACCGCCCTTCAGCCCCGCCTCCGCGTACCCGGACGGCGTCAACATCGAGTTCGTCGTCGACCGCGGTCCGCGCCACGTCGCCATGCGCGTGCACGAGCGCGGCTCGGGCGAGACCCGCTCCTGCGGTACGGGCGCGTGCGCCGTGGCCGTCGCGGCCGCCCGCAGGGACGGCGCCGATCCCGCCGTCACCGGCGAGCCCGTGACGTACACCGTGGATGTCCTTGGCGGCCGTCTGGTGATCACCGAGCGGCCCGACGGGACCATCGAGATGACCGGGCCCGCCGTGATCGTCGCCGAGGGCACCATCGACGCGGACTGGATCGCTCCGGCGGCGTAGGCCCCGTAGCACCGCGCGCCCCTCACGCCCCGTACGACCAGCAGGAAACGGGCATCGCATAGAGCTTCGCTCGAATGGGTGATCCGGTTCACGCTGGGCGAGAGCGGGACTGCGCGGCGTGGTGGGCTCGGTAGCATCAAGCACCGGCCGGGACGTGGGTCCACGCGTCCACCGCCGGTCGAAGCTGCCGGAGGTGCCCATGAGTGCAGAGGCCGCCAACCCAGGCGCCACCAGTCGCAGGCGTGGCCGCACCAGGCTCGATCTCCGCAGGATCGGCCGGGTCGCACTGCTCGGCCCCACCTCGCGCGACCGGCTGCCCGACGCGATCGGCCACGTCGCGGACGCCCACCGCGCCCACCATCCCGACGCGGACCTCACCATCCTGCACCGGGCGTACGTACTGGCCGAGTCGTCGCACCGCGGCCAGATGCGCAAGAGCGGCGAGCCGTACATCACGCACCCGCTGGCCGTCACGCTGATCCTCGCCGAACTCGGCGCCGAGACCACCACGTTGACCGCGGCGCTCCTGCACGACACCGTCGAGGACACCGATGTGACGCTCGAACAGGTGCGGTCGGAGTTCGGCGAGGAGGTCTGTTACCTCGTCGACGGTGTGACGAAGCTGGAGAAGGTCGACTACGGCGCCGCCGCCGAACCGGAGACCTTCCGCAAGATGCTCGTCGCCACCGGCAACGACGTCCGGGTCATGTCGATCAAACTCGCCGACCGGCTGCACAACATGCGCACCCTCACCGTGATGCGCCCCGAGAAGCAGGCCCGGATCGCCAGGGTCACCCGCGACGTCCTGATCCCGCTCGCCGAACGGCTCGGCGTACAGGCCCTGAAGACCGAGCTGGAAGACCTGGTCTTCGCGATCCTCCACCCCGAGGAGTACGAGCACACGCGCGCCCTCATCGCGGCGGACGCGAGCGCGGGCGACCCGCTGAACACCATCGCGGACGAGGTCAGGAAGGTGCTGCGGGAGGCGGGCCTGGCCGCCGAAGTACTCGTCAGGCCGCGGCACTTCGTCTCCGTGCACCGGGTCAGGCTCAAACGCGGCGAACTGCGCGGCACGGACTTCGGACGGCTGCTGGTGCTCGTCGCCGAGGACGCCGACTGCTACGGCGTACTGGGCGAACTGCACACCTGCTTCACGCCGGTCATCTCCGAGTTCAAGGACTTCATCGCGGCGCCCAAGTTCAACCTCTACCAGTCGCTGCACACGGCCGTCGCGAGCCCGGACGGCGAGGTGGCCGAAATCCTCATCCGCACGCACCAGATGCACAAGGTGGCGGAGGCGGGCGTCGTCGCTCTCGGCAACCCGTACACGCCGACCGACGGGGCCGAACCCGCCGTCGAGGGCGAGCGCGCCGACCCCACCCGGCCCGGCTGGCTGTCCCGGCTGCTGGAGTGGCAGGAGTCCACGCCCGACCCCGACACCTTCTGGACATCGCTGCGCGCGGACCTGGCAGAGGACCGGGAGATCACCGTGTTCCGCTCGGACGGCGGCACGCTGGGGCTGCCGGCCGGTGCGAGCTGCGTGGACGCCGCGTACGCGCAGTACGGCGAGACGGCGCACCGCTGCATCGGCGCGCGGGTCAACGGCCGCCTGGCGACGCTCAGTACGGTGCTCAGCGACGGTGACACGGTGCAGCTGCTGCTCGCCCACGACATCGGCTCGGGGCCCTCGCCGGAGTGGCTCGACCACGCTCGTACGCCCGCCGCGCGCATCGCCATCACCAGCTGGCTGTCGGCCCACTCCCAGGACGAGGCACCCGCCTCCGGAGGTCCGGGAGGCGGGCCGCGGGAGTCCAGGCCGGCGGGAGGGAGCGCCGTTCCGGCGCCCGGCATCGGTGCCTCGGTGCCGCGGGGCGCCGAGAACGTCGTCGTGGACCTGCCGGACGCGACCGTACGGCTCGCGGGCTGCTGTACGCCCGTACCGCCCGACGCCGTCACGGGATTCGCGGTGCGCGGCGGCGTCGTCACCGTGCACCGCGAGGAGTGCCCCGCGGTGGGCCGGATGCAGGCGCGCGGGCGGGAGCCCGTCGGCGTGCGCTGGCTGGCCACGGGCGACTGCCGGGTCACCCTGGTCGCCGAGTCCTTCGGCCGCCCGCGGCTCCTCGCCGACCTCACCGAGGCCATCGCCACCGCCGGCGCGGCGGTCGTCTCGGCCACCGTGGAACCGCCGAGCGAGCAGCGCGTACGGCACACCTACACGCTCCAGCTCCCCGACGCCGCGGGGCTCCCCGCGCTGATGCGCGCCATGCGCGCGGTGCCGGGCGTGTACGACGTGAGCCGCGCCCAGCATCCCGCGACCGCCTGACCCGGACCACCGCCCGGCCCGTACCCCTGCCTGACGGGCCACCGCCTGACCGAACGCACCGCTCTTTCGAGTGGGAGCTTCGCGTGCCGTCACGGCGGCCGCCGACCGCACTGATAGCGGTAAGTCATGATGATCACCTCACGGCGCCTGCGTGCCGCCCTGCTGGCCGCCGCATCGGCCACCCTCGTCGCCGCGACCGTGCCCGCGCCCGCACCACCGGTGGCGCTCGGCATCGGCGATCCGCTGTTCCCGCACCTGGGGAACCCCGGATACGACGTTCGCGCGTACGACATCTCCTTCACGTACCGCGGAAGCAACAGCAAGCCCCTGGACGCCGTCACGAAGATCGACGCGCTGGCCACGGAGCGGCTCGACCGCGTCAACCTCGACTTCTCGCGCGGCACCGTCGCGTCGGTCGAGGTCAACGGCGAGCGCGCGGCGTTCGCGACGGCGGGGGAGGACCTGATCGTCACGCCCCGGGAGCCGGTGCACGAGGGACGGCCCCTGCACATCACCGTCCGGCACACCAGCGATCCCAGCCCCAAGGAGGGCCCGGACGGAGGCTGGGTACGTACGCGCGACGGCCTCGCCATGGCGAACCAGGCCGACGCGGCGCACCGGGTGTTCCCGTGCAACGACCACCCCGCGGACAAGGCACTCTTCACGTTCCGTGTCACCGCGCCGAAGGGCATGACCGCGGTCGCCAACGGGCTGCCGGTGGGAGAGCGTGAGAAGGCGGCGGACGGCGCCACCTGGACGTACCGGACCAGGCATCCCATGGCGACCGAACTCGCCCAGGTGTCTGTCGGCCGGTCGACCGTGGTGCACAGGAGCGGACCGAACGCCCTTCCCCTGCGCGACGTCGTGCCCACCGCCGACCGGGCGCGGCTCGAACCGTGGCTGAAGAAGACACCGGGGCAGCTCGAATGGATGGAGCGGCAGGTCGGCCGCTATCCGCTCGAGACGTACGGGCTGCTCATCGCCGACGCGGACACCGGATTCGAGCTGGAGACACAGACGCTGTCACTCTTCGAGCGGTCACTTTTAACCCGCTCCGACCTGCCCGCCTGGTACGTCGAATCGATCATGGTGCACGAACTGGCCCACCAGTGGTTCGGCAACAGCGTCTCACCGCGCTCCTGGTCCGACCTGTGGCTCAACGAAGGGCACGCCACCTGGTACGAGGCCCAGTACGCCGAGGACCACGCGAAGCGTCCGCTGGAGGCGAGGATGCGTCAGGCGTACGTGCAGTCGGACGCGTGGCGGGCCCAGGGAGGCCCGCCCGCCGCTCCCCGGAGCCCCGCACCGGGAAAGAAGATCAGCCTCTTCAGGCCGGTCGTCTACGACGGAAGCGCACTGGTGCTGTACGCGCTGCGCCAGGAGATCGGAAAGGACGCCTTCGGGCAGCTGGAGCGGCGGTGGGTCAGCGGTCACCGTGACACCAGCGCGACGACGGACGACTTCACGAGCCTCGCCTCGGAGATCGCGGGCCGGGATCTGTCCGGCTTCTTCAAGGAGTGGCTGTACGGGAAGAAGACGCCGCCCATGCCCGGGCACCCGGACTGGCGCAGCGAGTCCGGCAAGGCGGCAGGCAAGGCGGCAGGAAAGGCTGCGGGCAGGGGGACCGCCAAGGCTGCGGCCAAGGCGGTTCCGGTGCGTGGACAGGTGCGAGAACACTGGGAGCGGGCATAAACCGGAGTGACGGCCCGGGGCGCACCGTGCCACTATCAACGGGTCTGCGGCGCTGCCGGGACGGGGGACTCCGGACACCTCGGGAATCTTCCGGCCACGTCACGCGTTGTGACCGATGCAACCGACTTTCTATCGACGTAAGGATCCAATGACCTCCTCTTCTTCCGCTTCCAAGGACGCACAGAGCTTCACGGAGAACGTGACCGAGAGCCTTCGGGCCGATGCCCTGATGGAAGAGGACGTCGCCTGGAGCTACGAAGTCGACGAGGAGCGGGACGGCGACCAGTTCGAGCGCTCCGACCGTGCGGCGCTTCGACGTGTGGCCGGCCTCTCCACCGAGCTCGAAGACGTAACCGAAGTCGAGTACCGGCAGCTGCGCCTGGAGCGTGTGGTGCTCGTCGGCGTCTGGACCTCGGGAACCGTGCTCGACGCCGAGAACTCGCTGGCCGAGCTGGCGGCTCTCGCCGAGACCGCGGGCGCCCTCGTGCTCGACGGTGTCGTACAGCGTCGTGACAAGCCGGACCCGGCCACGTACATCGGCTCGGGCAAGGCGATCGAGCTGCGCGACATCGTGATCGAGACCGGGGCCGACACCGTCGTCTGCGACGGTGAGCTCAGTCCCGGCCAGCTCATCCACCTCGAAGACGTCGTCAAGGTCAAGGTGGTCGACCGCACCGCCCTGATCCTCGACATCTTCGCCCAGCACGCCAAGTCCCGAGAGGGCAAGGCCCAGGTCGCGCTCGCGCAGATGCAGTACATGCTGCCTCGGCTGCGCGGCTGGGGTCAGTCGCTGTCCCGGCAGATGGGCGGCGCCGGTTCCGGTGGTGGCGGCGGTATGGCCACCCGTGGTCCCGGTGAGACCAAGATCGAGACCGACCGGCGTCGGATCCGCGAGAAGATGGCGAAGATGCGCCGGGAGATCGCGGAGATGAAGACCGGTCGCGACATCAAGCGCCAGGAACGCAAGCGCAACCAGGTGCCTTCGGTCGCGATCGCCGGATACACGAACGCCGGCAAGTCCTCGCTGCTCAACCGCCTCACGGGCGCGGGCGTGCTGGTGGAGAACGCGCTGTTCGCCACCCTCGACCCGACCGTGCGCCGGGCGGAGACCCCGAGCGGACGGGTCTACACGCTCGCCGACACCGTCGGATTCGTACGGCACCTGCCGCACCACCTCGTCGAGGCGTTCCGCTCCACGATGGAGGAGGTCGGGGAGGCCGACCTGATCCTGCACGTGGTGGACGGCGCGCACCCGGCGCCTGAGGAGCAGCTGGCGGCCGTGCGCGAAGTGATCCGTGATGTCGGCGCGCTGGATGTGCCGGAGATCGTGGTGATCAACAAGGCGGACGCGGCAGATCCGGTCGTACTGCAGCGGCTGCTGCGTATCGAGCGTCACGCGATCGCGGTGTCCGCCCGTACGGGCGCGGGCATGGCGGAACTGCTGGCGTTGATCGACTCCGAGCTGCCCCGGCCCGAGGTCGAGATCGAGGCTCTCGTGCCGTACACGCACGGCGGGCTGATCTCGCGGGCACACGCCGACGGCGAGGTGATCTCCGAGGAGCACACCGGCGAAGGCACGCTGATCAAGGTACGGGTGCACGAGGAGCTGGCGGCGGACCTGGCGCCGTTCGTACCGGCGACTCGCTGACCGGGGCCCGCTCCGGAGCCGTACAGGAACAGAGCAAAGCCCGAAGGCCGCCCCCTCACGACGAGGGGGCGGCCTTCGGGCTTGCGCTCTACTGGTTGGCGAACTTCCCGCTCACCGAGTCGTAGATCGTCTTGGCTTCCGCGCCCAGGCGCGGACCGGCCAGCCAGCCGGCCGTCACCGGGCCGATCGAGGTGTTGGAGACCAGTGCGGGCTTGCCGTCCTGGCCGGTTGCCGTCCAGCCGCCACCGGAGGAGCCCCCGGTCATGGTGCAGCCGATGCGGTACATCGTCGGGTCGCCGGCCTTGATGGACAGGCGCCCCGGCTTGTCCGCGCACTGCAGCTGCTTCTGGCCGTCGAAGGGCGGAGCGGCCGGGTAACCGGTCGCCGTCATGCTCGCGATCTCGGGTGCGGCCGGCGCGTTGAACTCCACCGGAAGGGCCGAACCGACCGTCTCCTCAAGGGACTTGCCGCTGCCCTTCTCCGGGGTGACGTGCAGCACCGCGAAGTCGTACGGAGCGCCTTCGCCGCCGGTCGGGCCGCCCTGGGCGATCCACTGCGCGGACGTCTGCGCCCAGTCGCCCCACCACACGCCGTGCGGAGTGATTTCGTTCTCGTTCTTGGGCGCGGCGTCGAGCTCGGCGGCCGACTTGCCGGTGTTGTTGTACGACGGGACGAAGGCGATGTTGCGGTACCAGCCGCCCTTCTTGCCGGCGTGCACGCAGTGGCCGGCCGTCCACACCATGTTGGACTTGCCGGGGTGTGCCGGGTCCTTGATGACGGTCGCGGAGCAGACCATCGAACCTTCGGGCCCGTCGAAGAAGAGCTTCCCGGACTCGGGGGTGCTCGCCGTGTACGGGGTCTTCACGGGCACCGCCTCGACGGGCGCGGGCGTCGGGTCGGTGACACCCTCGTCGCCGGAGATGTCGGGAGCCACCGGCCTGTCGGGCTCCTCCGCCTCCCGCATGCGGTCCGCGTCCCAGAGGTCCTCGATGATCGGGTTGATGTAGTCCTCGGCCTCGCGGAGCCAGTCGTCCCTGCTCCAGTCCTTCCAGGCGCCGCCCTTCCACTTGTCCAGGTCGACACCGTGCTCCTTGAGCCGGTCCTTCAGATCGTCGGGGATGACGATCTTGTCGTCGGTGGCCTGACTGGCGGAGGCGCTCGGCTCGCCGCCCGCGTTGTCCTCGGCCGGACCGCAGGCGGTGGCGGTCAGGGCGAGGGCGGCGGCGAGGCCGACAGCGGCAAGTGCGGGGGACGTTCGGCGACGCGCGCTCCTTCCGCCACGTGCTGCGATGGTCGGGCGAATGGGTCGCATGTCTTGATCCCCCTGGGACTTCGAAATCTTCTTCAGCGAACTCTGCACACGTTGTGCACCCCGACGGCGGACCTCCGGGCCGGAGTGCGGTCCCCACTATGCCGGTGCCGATGGGGACGGCGCGCGGCAGGGCCGCGGTTCCCCCGACGTAAGGATCTTCTTATTGCCCGTGATCCCCCGCCGCCACTGTCGTTGGTACGTACGGGGGACGCAGGGTCGGTGTTCAGCCCTGACGGGCACGCACTTACAGACACTGCGAGCGACGGAAGTTTCACCGCGGGAGGACCAACAGACGTGGCCGTGACCGAACCTGCCGCCGCGGTGCTGAGCGCCGCGCACGAGGGGATCCTGAGACGCCAGTCGCTGCGCGAATCGTCCGCCCGTACGTACGCGCGATCGCTGCCCATCGTTCCCGTGCGTGCGCGCGGCCTGACGATCGAGGGAGCGGACGGACGTCGCTATCTCGACTGCCTTTCGGGCGCCGGGACCCTGGCCCTCGGTCACAACCACCCTGTGGTCCTGGAAGCCATCAAGGGGGTCATCGACTCCGGCGCCCCGCTCCATGTGCTCGACCTCGCGACCCCCGTCAAGGACGCGTTCATCACTGAGCTGTTCGCGACGCTGCCGCGCGGGCTCGCCGACAACGCGCGGGTGCAGTTCTGCGGCCCGGCCGGTACGGACGCGGTCGAGGCCGCGCTCAAACTCGTACGCACCGCCACCGGGCGCAGCGGACTGCTGGCCTTCACCGGGGCGTACCACGGCATGACGGCGGGCGCCCTCGACGCCTCGGGCGGTGCGCAGGACGTACGGGTGACGCGACTGCCCTATCCGTACGACTACCGGTGCCCCTTCGGTGTGGGCGGCGAACGCGGCGCCGAACTCTCCGCCCGCTGGACCGAGAACCTTCTCGACGATCCCAAGAGCGGCGTGGCGCACCCGGCCGGGATGATCCTTGAACCGGTGCAGGGGGAGGGCGGGGTGATTCCCGCACCGGACGAGTGGATGCGGCGGATGCGCCGGATCACGGCGGACCGCTCCATCGCGCTGATCGCCGACGAGGTACAGACCGGCGTCGGCAGGACCGGCGCTTTCTGGGCGGTCGAGCACAGCGGAATCGTGCCCGATGTGATGGTTCTGTCCAAGGCCATCGGCGGCAGCCTTCCACTGGCCGTGGTGGTCTACCGGGCCGATCTCGACGTCTGGGAGCCGGGCGCCCACGCCGGTACGTTCCGCGGCAACCAGCTCGCCATGGCGGCGGGCGCCGCCACCCTGGCGTACGTACGCGAGAACCGGCTCGCCGAGCGCGCCGCCGTGCTCGGCGCACGCATGATGGGCCAGTTGCAGGGCCTGGCCGCCGACCACCCCTGCATCGGGAACGTACGCGGCCGGGGACTGATGATCGGCATCGAACTCGTCGACCCCGACGCCGCACCCGGCGACGAAAGCCGTACGTCCACGGGCGTACCCCCGGCGGCGTCCGCTCTGGCCGCCGCAGTCCAGCAGGAGTGTCTGGAACGCGGACTCATCGTCGAGCTCGGCGGGCGTCATGCCGGCGTCGTCCGTCTGCTGCCTCCTCTCACCCTCACCGATGAACAGGCCTCGGCGGTCCTCGACCGTCTGGCCGACGCCCTGTCCGCCGCCGAACGCTCTCCGTACCACCGGCAACAGACCGGGCTGTCGAACTGACCCCGGACCTCGTCCCAAGGAAGACCCCCGTGAACCCCACTCCCGCATCCGATGCGTCCGAGGCCGAAGACCGACCCGCCCCCCACGACCGAGGACAGGGCGGTACGCACGGCCGCCTCGTGGTCGACGAGCCCAAGGTGCCCCGGCAGAAGGGCAGCGCCCATGGGGAACAGCGCACACCGGGGCCAGGTGCCCGCCCGCAGACAGCGGGCCTGGCCGCGGACCTGCTCGACCACCCCGACCCGCACGCGGCGGCGGAGGCGGCAGCCGTCGAGAACCTGCTGCGCTGCTGGGTCCGGGAGAGAGATCTCGGCCGGCCCCTGGGACCGACGCTCCGCATCCCGCTCGACACCAGCGGCACCGCACTGCTCGTCCCCGTCCGCTACTGGTCGGCCACCGGATGGCACCGTTTCGGCATGCCGGTGCTGGAAGGCGGGCCGCAGGGGGCGCCGCCCGCCGACGCCGTCACGGTCGCCGCGCTCCTCGGCCGCGAGGCGGGGCAGCGCGAAGGAGCGGACCTGGTCGGCCGGGTCGCCGACTCCGTCCGGCGCACCGCACGGTTCATCGCCGAACGGCGCGCGCACCCCGGCCCGTCCGAAGAGGCGGACCTGTTCCTCAGCGCGGAACAGTCCCTTCTCCTCGGGCATCCACTGCACCCCACCCCCAAGAGCCGCGAGGGGCTCTCCGAGGCCGAAACGCTCTTGTACTCACCCGAGTTGTACGGCTCCTTTCCGCTGCACTGGATGGCCGTCGACCGGTCCGTACTGGCCGCGGACTCGGCCTGGACCGAACGTGGCCGCGCCGTCCCCGTCGAGCAGCTCGTCGTCCGGCTGGCCGACGGACTCCGACTGCCCGACCACACGGTCCCCCTGCCCCTGCACCCCTGGCAGGCCCGCGAGCTCAAGCACCGGCCCGCCGTCGCGGCGCTCCTCGGAGAAGGTCTCCTCCACGACCTCGGCCCGCACGGCGCCCGGTGGCACCCCACCTCCTCCGTCCGTACCGTGCACCGTCCCGGCTCGCCCGCCATGGTCAAGCTCTCGCTCGGCGTACGCATCACCAACTCCCGCCGTGAGAACCTCCGCAAGGAACTCCACCGAGGCGTCGAGGTCCACCGGCTGCTGCGCGGCGGGCTGGCCGAGCAATGGCAGTCCGCCCACCCCGGCTTCGACATCATCCGCGACCCGGCCTGGCTCGCCGTGGACACGGCGGACGGCGAACCCATTCCCGGCCTCGACGCCCTGCTGCGTCACAACCCGTTCGGCCCCGGCGACGACGCCGTCTGCATCGCGGCTCTCACCGCCCCGCGGCCTTGGCCGGGCCGGACCGGCATGCACTCCCGCCTCGCCGAGGTCGTCGCCCGGCTCGCCGCCCGGACCGGCCGGCCCACCGGAGCCGTGGCCACCGAATGGTTCCTGCGCTACCTCGACCACGTCGTACGCCCGGTGCTCTGGCTGGACGGCACGGCCGGCGTCGCGCTGGAAGCCCATCAGCAGAACACCCTGGTCCTCCTCGACCCCGACGGCTGGCCCGTCGGCGGCCGCTACCGCGACAACCAGGGCTACTACTTCCGCGAATCCCACCGCGCCGACCTCGAACGCCGCCTCCCCGGCATCGGCGCCACCAGCGACACCTTCGTCCCCGACGCCGTCACCGACGAACGCTTCGCCTACTACCTCGGCATCAACAACGTCCTCGGCCTGATCGGAGCGTTCGGTGCCCAGCGGCTCGCCGACGAACGCGTCCTGATCGCCGCCTTCCGCCAGTTCCTCGGGAAAAACGCCGCACTCGGCTCCCCGCTGCCCGCGCAACTGCTGGAGACCCCCAGCCTCCGCTGCAAGGCCAACCTGCTGACCCGGCTGCACGGCCTCGACGAGCTCGAAGGCCCGGTCGACACCCAGTCCGTCTACGTCACCATCACCAATCCCCTTCGTACCTGACGGAACACGTCCCACCCGAACTGCTGAGAGGAGCGTCACCGTGCCTCCCGCCGATGCGAGCACCGACGCAGGAACCAACTCCGCTCCCCGCGCCGGATCCAGCACCGAGGACACCCTCGACCTGCGGCTCACCGACGAGCTCATCGCGCTCTTCGGTGACGACGCGCCGGTGACCGTCCCCGGACCCGTCGGCGGAGGCCTCCTCGACACCCCCGCCCACTGGGGCGCCGTCACCACCTCGGCGGGTGTCTTCCAGCTCGTTCCCGTACGCATCGAGCGGGACCTGCCACTCATCAGCCGGTGGATGAACGATCCAGCTGTAGCCGCATTCTGGGAACTCTCGGGTCCGCAGGACGTCACCGCCGCACACCTGCGCACCCAGCTCGACGGTGACGGCCGCAGCGCACCTTGTCTCGGCGTACTGGGCGGCGTACCCATGAGTTACTGGGAGATCTACCGCGCCGACCTCGACCCGCTGGCCCGCCACTATCCGGCCCGCCCGCACGACACCGGCATCCACCTCCTCGTCGGTGGCGTCGCGGACCGAGGCCGCGGCCTCGGCACCACCCTCCTCAGAGCCGTCGCCGACCTCGTACTCGAAAAGCGTCCCGCCTGCGCACGTGTCGTCGCCGAACCCGACCTTCGCAACACCCCCTCCGTCTCCGCCTTCCTCGCGGCCGGCTTCCGCTTCTCGGCGGAGCTCGATCTCCCCGACAAGCGAGCCGCGCTCATGGTTCGCGACCGCGCCCTGCGAAACCTGCTGTGAACGACCCGCTACCTCTCATACACCGCTCGCCCCGAATGGGTTCCACCCCGAGGAGTCCCCGTGCCGAAGCCCGCCGTCGCCCATGACTTCGAGGACTCGCTCCCGCTGCTCGCGCCACCCGAGCTGAAACCCGGCACCTGGGACCTGGCCGCCCGCCGCCTCCTCGCCAAGATGCTCGGCGAGTTCGCGTACGAAGAGATCATCGAGCCGCTCCCGCAGCCCGCCGGTGACCGTCACACTCTCCGGCTCGACGACGGCGGCATCCTCTCCTTCCGGGCGGTGCGCGGCGCCTACGGCAGCTGGCGCGTGAAGCCCGACACGATCGAACTCCGCGAGCGCGACACCGACACCGATGCCGCCGCCGACACCGATGCCGCGGCCGACACCGACGTCGGCACCGGCGGCCGCCCTTTCGGTGATCCCCTTCGCTTCCTGGTCCTCGCCCGCCGCCTCCTGGCGCTCGACGGTGCCACCCTCGGCCACCTCATCCGCGAGCTGAGCGCCACCCTGGCCGCCGACGCCCGCCTCGACCACACCGCCGTGTCCGCCGCGCGCCTCGCCGACCTCGGGTACGCGGAGCTCGAAGGGCACCAGACGGGCCATCCCTGGCTCGTCCTCAACAAGGGCCGCCTCGGCCTCTCCGCCACCGACACCGCCCGCTGGGCCCCCGAAGCCCGTCACCCGGCCGCCCTTCCCTGGATCGCCGTCAGCACCGACATCGCCGGCTACCGAGGAGTCCCCTTACTCGCCACCCCCGAGCGCCTCTACGCACGCGAGCTGGACGTCCCCACCCGCGAGTCGTTCGCCGCCGTACTGCGCGCCCGCGGCCTGGACCCCGCGCGGTACCTCTATCTGCCCGTGCACCCCTGGCAGTGGGACGAAGTGATCCTGCCGCTCTTCGCACCCGCCGTCGCCCAGGGCGCCATCGTGCCGCTCCCCACCGACGGCGACGTACGACTGCCGCAGCAGTCCATCCGTACGTTCCTCAATACGAGCCGTCCCGACCGGCACACGGTCAAACTGCCGCTCGCCGTCCTCAACACGCTGGTCTGGCGCGGACTGCCCACCGAGCGCACCCTTGCGGCGCCCGCCGTCACCGCCTGGGTGCACGGGCTGCGCGACGCCGACCCGTTCCTGCGTGACGAGTGCGGAGTGGTCCTCCTGGGCGAGGTCGCCTCCGTCGCCGTCGAGCACCCCCTGTACGACGGCCTCCCCGAGGTTCCGTACCAGTACAAGGAGTTGCTGGGCGCCATCTGGCGCGAGCCGCTCACTGGCCGGCTGGCGCCCGGAGAGCGCGCCCGTACGCTCGCCTCTCTGCTCCACACCGACCCCGAGGGCCGCGCCTTCACCGCGGAACTCGTCGCTCGCTCGGGCATCCCGCCCGCCGTGTGGCTCCGGCGCCTCTTCGCCGCGATGCTGCCCCCGCTGCTGCACTTCCTGTACCGCTACGGCACCGTCTTCTCCCCGCACGGCGAGAACGCCATCGTCGTCTTCGACGACCACGACATTCCGGTACGCCTCGCGATCAAGGATTTCGTCGACGACGTGAACGTGAGCGCGCATCCGCTGCCCGAGCACGACACCATGCCCGACGACGTACGCGAGGTGCTGCTGACCGAGCCTCCCGCCTTCCTCACGCAGTTCATCCATTCCGGCCTGTTCGTCGGGGTGTTCCGCTATCTGGCGCCCCTGTGCGAAGAGCAACTGGGCGTTCCCGAGAATGAATTCTGGTCACTCGTACGAGCTGAAATTCTGCGGCACCAAGCCCGCTTCCCCGAGCTCAAGGACCGGTACGAGATCTTCGATCTGCTCACCCCGCGGATCGAGCGTCTCTGTCTCAACCGGAACCGCCTGCACCTCGACGGCTACCGCGACCGCCCCGACCGCCCGCACGCCGCGGTGCACGGCACCGTCCCGAACCCCCTCCACCTGTCCTGATGCGGTCGCCGGCGTGACGCGGGTTGTCAGTGGTGCCCCGTAGGCTGGACGGGCTATGACGAAGCCCTCTCTCCCCGAGCTCCTCCATGCCGCCGTCACCGCCGTCGGCGGCACGGAGCGGCCCGGCCAGGTCGCCATGACCGAGGCCGTGGCCGGAGCCATCGACGACAATGCCCACCTGCTCGTCCAGGCCGGCACCGGCACCGGAAAGTCCCTCGGCTATCTGGTCCCGGCCCTGGCGCACGGCGAGCGCGTCGTCGTGGCGACGGCGACCCTGGCCCTGCAGCGGCAGCTCGTGGAGCGTGATCTTCCGCGTACGGTCGAAGCGCTGCATCCGCTGCTGCGCCGACGCCCCGAGTTCGCCATGCTCAAGGGCCGGTCGAACTATCTCTGCCTGCACCGGCTCCATGAGGGCGTACCGCAGGAAGAGGAGGACGGCCTCTTCGACCAGTTCGAAGCCGCGGCTCCGACCAGCAAGCTCGGCAAGGACCTGCTGCGCATGCGCGACTGGGCGGACGAGACCGAGACGGGCGACCGCGACGATCTCACCCCGGGTGTCTCCGACCGTGCCTGGGGCCAGGTCTCCGTCTCCTCACGTGAGTGCCTCGGCGCGTCCAAGTGCGCGTACGGAGCGGAATGCTTCGCGGAGGCGGCCCGCGAGCGCGCCAAGCTCGCCGATGTCGTCGTGACCAACCACGCCCTCCTGGCCATCGACGCCATCGAGGGCGCCCCCGTGCTCCCCCAGCATGAGGTGCTGATCGTCGACGAGGCGCACGAACTGGTCTCACGGGTGACCGGCGTCGCGACCGGCGAGCTCAGTCCCGGGCAGGTCAACCGCGCTGTCCGCCGGGCGGCCAAGCTGGTCAACGAGAAGGTCGCCGACGAGCTCCAGACGGCGGCGGAGTCCTTCGAGCGGCTGATGGAGCTCGCGCTCCCCGGGCGCCTCGAAGAGGTCCCGGAGGATCTCGGGTACGCCCTCATGGCGCTGCGTGACGCCGCCCGTAACGTCATCTCGGCCATCGGCTCGACCCGCGACAAGTCCGTCCAGGACGAGGACGCGGTGCGCAAACAGGCGCTGGCGGCCGTCGAGTCCCTCCACGGTGTCGCGGAGCGGATCGCCAACGGTTCCGAGTACGACGTCGTCTGGTGCGAGCGGCACGACCGTTACGGTGCCTCCCTGCGTGTCGCCCCGCTCTCCGTCTCGGGGCTGCTGCGCGAGAAGCTCTTCAGCGACCGGTCGGTCGTCCTGACCTCCGCCACGCTCAAGCTCGGCGGTGACTTCAACGGCGTAGGCGCCTCGCTCGGCCTGTCGCCGGAGGGAACCGAGGGGGAAGACGTTCCGGTCTGGAAGGGCCTGGATGTGGGCTCGCCCTTCGACTACCCGAAGCAGGGAATCCTGTACGTCGCCCGGCAGCTCGCGACGCCGGGCCGCCAGGGTTCGCGCGGCGACATGATGGACGAGCTCGCCGAGCTGGTCGAGGCCGCCGGTGGCCGCACGCTGGGTCTTTTCTCCTCGATGCGGGCGGCGAAAGAAGCGGCCGAGGAACTGCGCGGCAGGCTCGGCATGCCGATCCTGCTCCAGGGCGAGGAAACGCTTGGTGAGCTGATCAAATCCTTCGCGGCCGACCCGCAGACGTGCCTGTTCGGCACGCTGTCGCTCTGGCAGGGCGTCGACGTGCCGGGCCCGAGCTGCCAGCTCGTCGTCATGGACCGGATTCCGTTCCCCCGCCCGGACGACCCGCTGATGAGCGCCCGGCAGAAGGCTGTCGAGGAGGCCGGCGGCAACGGCTTCATGGCTGTCGCGGCCACGCACGCGGCGCTCCTGATGGCCCAGGGCGCGGGACGGCTCGTACGGGCCATGGGAGACCGTGGCGTCGTCGCCGTACTCGACCCGAGGCTGGCGAATGCCCGCTACGGCAGCTACCTGCGGGCGTCCCTGCCCGACTTCTGGTACACCACGGACCGTAACCAGGTACGCCGCTCGCTCGCCGCGATCAACGCCGCAGCGGAGGCCGAGGGGAAGTAGGGGCCGAGCCTGTCCGGCCCGCGACGCGGAACGCAGCGGGCCCCCGGAACCGGCGCAGTGGGTTCCAGGGGCCCGGTCTTAGTCCGGCGGGTGTCACACCCGTCGCAGCACCGCCACGACCTTGCCGAGAATCGTCGCTTCGTCGCCGGGGATCGGCTGGTAGGCGGCGTTGTGCGGGAGCAGCCACACGTGGCCGTCCTCGCGCTTGAACCGCTTCACCGTCGCCTCGCCGTCCAGCATCGCGGCCACGATGTCGCCGTTCTCGGCGACGGGCTGGCGGCGTACCGTCACCCAGTCGCCGTCGCAGATTGCCGCCTCGATCATCGAGTCACCGACGACCTTGAGGACGAACAGCTCACCGTCCCCCACGAGCTGCCGGGGAAGCGGAAAGACGTCCTCCACCGACTCCTCGGCGAGGATCGGCCCGCCGGCCGCGATCCGGCCGACCAGCGGGACGTACGACGCGGCGGGCTTGCCGGCCGTGTCGGTGGTCTGGGTGCTCGGCTGGTCCGAGCCCCGCACCTCGTACGCCCGGGGGCGGTGCGGGTCACGACGCAGGAAACCCTTCCGCTCGAGGGCCATCAGCTGATGGGCCACGGAAGAGGTGCTGGAGAGGCCCACCGCCTGACCGATCTCGCGCATGGACGGCGGGTAACCCCGCCGTTGCACCGAGTCCCTGATGACCTCGATGACCCGGCGTTGCCGATCAGTGAGGCCGGAACTGTCCGCCCGGATTCCTGGAGGTCGGCCGGGCAGCGAGCGTGAGGGCTTGGGGCCCTCCGGATTTGTGGCTGCTTCATTCATGGCATGCACCGGCTCGAGTCGGCTCTGGGATCGGTCCTGGGCAGTGATAGTTGCACTGTCAGCGGTGGTGGTCACGTCGGCCCCTCTCGAGATGTTCTCGCTCCCTGGTTGGACAACGGTAGTTGCTTTCGAAAGGTTGCGCCAAACACACGTTCGAGTGAAAAAGCGCGGAATGCCTTTCTCGAACGCACGGTGGGGTGTATGAGGAGCCGTTTTTAGCCGAATGGCAATTCGGGCCATTACGGTAACCTTCGCGGCTGGGCCGAGGGGTGGCGGGGTGTCGTCAGCGTGTCGGCCGCGCGGGGAGCGCCGCGCGGACTGCGGTGCGCGACGCGACACGCGCAGAGAGTGAAAAAGCGCCCAGACCCCAGATCTAGTGGTTCCATGGCCGCGGCCGCCTACAAGTTGTGGTCCCCGGTCCGCCGGGCTGCCCGCCATCGCCTATGCTGGTGGCTGCTTCGAAGGGCCCCAGGTGGGGCTGCCGAGGCTATTCAGTCGCGCTGTGAGGGAGGGTTGGGATCCATGCACTGCCCCTTCTGCAGGCACCCCGACAGTCGTGTTGTCGACAGTCGCACCACCGACGACGGAACGTCGATCCGCAGGCGCCGTCAGTGTCCCGACTGCTCCCGTCGTTTCACCACGGTGGAGACCGCCTCACTGATGGTGATCAAGCGCAGCGGTGTCACCGAACCCTTCAGTCGCACCAAGGTCATTTCTGGCGTGCGCAAGGCATGCCAGGGGCGGCCGGTCACCGAGGACGCCCTCGCCAAGCTCGGCCAGCGGGTCGAGGAAGCGGTGCGCGCCACCGGAAGTGCCGAACTGACCACCCACGACGTGGGGCTCGCCATACTCGGCCCACTGCAGGAACTCGATCTTGTCGCGTACCTGCGCTTCGCGTCCGTGTACCGGGCGTTCGACTCACTCGAAGACTTTGAGGCCGCCATCGCGGAGCTCCGCGAAGAGCGGCCACCCGCAAGCGACTGCGACTGCGATCGTGGGCCCGGAGTGACCCCCGAGGTCCCCGTGCCCGCCGCTGCCGCCGACTGACCGACCGGCGGCGGACAGGACTTGCTCCGGCCGCTTTCGCGGCGTCCGGAACATCAGACACACACAACGTGCCCCGGGAAGAACTGGGCACTTCAGAGCGTTTTTGTACGTATATGGGAGGCGGCATGACAGAGACGGCGAGCGGCCCGGCACGAGGTTCCCGTACCAAGGGATCCAAGACTGCTGCGGCTCGGCAGGGCTTGCGCATCGAGCGCATCCACACCACGCCCGGCGTGCATCCGTACGACGAGGTGGTCTGGGAGCGTCGTGACGTCGTCATGACCAACTGGCGCGACGGCTCGGTCAATTTCGAGCAGCGTGGCGTCGAGTTCCCCGACTTCTGGTCGGTGAACGCGGTCAACATCGTCACCAGCAAGTACTTCCGCGGGGCCGTCGGTACGCCTCAGCGCGAGACCGGTCTGCGGCAGCTGATCGACCGGATCGTGAAGACGTACCGGAAGGCCGGTGAGGACTACAACTACTTCGCCTCTCCCGCTGACGCCGAGATCTTCGAGCACGAGCTGGCGTACGCGCTCCTGCACCAGATCTTCAGCTTCAACTCGCCGGTCTGGTTCAACGTCGGAACGCCCCAGCCGCAGCAGGTCTCCGCCTGCTTCATCCTGGCCGTCGACGACTCCATGGAGTCGATCCTCGACTGGTACAAGGAAGAGGGCATGATCTTCAAGGGCGGCTCCGGCGCCGGCCTGAACCTCTCCCGTATCCGCTCCTCCAAGGAGCTCCTCTCCTCCGGCGGCAACGCGTCCGGCCCGGTCTCCTTCATGCGCGGCGCCGATGCCTCCGCGGGAACGATCAAGTCGGGCGGCGCCACGCGCCGCGCGGCCAAGATGGTCGTGCTCGACGTCGATCACCCCGACATCGAGGACTTCATCGAGACCAAGGTGAAGGAAGAGGAGAAGATCCGCGCGCTGCGTGACGCGGGCTTCGACATGGACCTGGGCGGCGACGACATCGCCTCCGTCCAGTACCAGAACGCCAACAACTCGGTCCGTGTGAACGACGAGTTCATGAAGGCGGTCGAGACCGGCGGCAAGTTCGGCCTCCGCGCCCGTATGACGGGTGAGGTCATCGAGGAGGTCGACGCCAAGTCGCTCTTCCGCAAGATGGCCGAGGCCGCCTGGGCCTGCGCCGACCCCGGCATTCAGTACGACGACACCATCAACAACTGGCACACCTGCCCCGAGTCCGGCCGGATCACCGCGTCGAACCCGTGCAGCGAGTACATGCACCTGGACAACACCTCGTGCAACCTGGCCTCGCTGAACCTGATGAAGTTCCTCAAGGACGACGGCAAGGGCAACCAGTCGTTCGAGTCCGAGCGCTTCGCCAAGGTCGTCGAGCTCGTCATCACCGCGATGGACATCTCCATCTGCTTCGCGGACTTCCCGACCCAGAAGATCGGTGAGAACACCCGCGCCTTCCGTCAGCTGGGCATCGGCTACGCCAACCTCGGCGCGCTGCTCATGGCGACCGGTCACGCGTACGACAGCGACGGCGGCCGTTCGCTCGCCGGCGCCATCACCTCGCTGATGACGGGTACGTCGTACCGGCGCTCCGCCGAGCTGGCCGCGGTCGTCGGCCCGTACGACGGCTACGCCCGCAACGCCGAGCCGCACAAGCGCGTCATGAAGCAGCACTCCGACGCCAACGCCACCGCCCCGCGCGTGGACGACCTGGACTCGCCGATCTGGGCCGCTGCCACGGAGGCCTGGCAGGACGTGCTGCGCCTCGGCGAGAAGAACGGCTTCCGCAACGCGCAGGCTTCGGTCATCGCGCCCACCGGCACCATCGGTCTCGCGATGTCCTGCGACACCACCGGCCTTGAGCCCGACCTCGCGCTGGTCAAGTTCAAGAAGCTGGTCGGCGGCGGCTCGATGCAGATCGTCAACGGCACGGTGCCGCAGGCGCTGCGTCGCATGGGCTACCAGGAGGAGCAGATCGAGGCGATCGTCGCCCACATCGCCGACCACGGCAATGTGATCGACGCCCCCGGTCTGAAGCAGGAGCACTACGAGGTCTTCGACTGCGCGATGGGCGAGCGTTCCATCTCCGCGATGGGCCACGTCCGCATGATGGCGGCCATCCAGCCGTGGATCTCCGGCGCGCTGTCCAAGACGGTGAACCTGCCGGAGACGGCCACCGTCGAGGACGTCGAAGAGGTCTACTTCGAGGCGTGGAAGATGGGCGTCAAGGCGCTCGCGATCTACCGCGACAACTGCAAGGTCGGCCAGCCGCTCTCCGCCAAGAAGAAGGACGTCAAGGCTGAGGTCACGGCGAAGACCGAGGAGACGATCCGCGCCGCGGTCGAGAAGGTCGTCGAGTACCGCCCGGTGCGCAAGCGCCTTCCCAAGGGCCGCCCGGGGATCACCACCTCCTTCACGGTGGGTGGGGCCGAGGGTTACATGACCGCCAACTCCTACCCGGACGACGGTCTCGGTGAGGTCTTCTTGAAGATGTCCAAGCAGGGCTCGACCCTCGCGGGCATGATGGACGCCTTCTCGATCGCCGTCTCGGTCGGTCTGCAGTACGGCGTTCCGCTGGAGACGTACGTCTCGAAGTTCACGAACATGCGCTTCGAGCCGGCCGGCATGACGGACGACCCGGACGTGCGGATGGCGCAGTCGATCGTCGACTACATCTTCCGCCGCCTGGCGCTGGACTTCCTGCCCTTCGAGACCCGTTCGGCGCTCGGCATCCACTCCGCCGAAGAGCGTCAGCGTCACCTGGAGACCGGTTCGTACGAGCCGTCGATGGAGGACAGCGACGTCGACATCGACGTCGAGGGTCTGGCACAGTCCGCCCCGCGCCAGACGGAGACGCTGAAGCCGGTCGCCGCCCCGAAGGTGGAGGCCGTGCCGGAGCAGAAGCAGGCGCACACCTCGGCGGAGCTCGTCGAGATGCAGCTCGGCATCAGCGCGGACGCGCCGCTGTGCTTCTCCTGCGGTACGAAGATGCAGCGTGCGGGCAGCTGCTACATCTGCGAGGGCTGCGGCTCGACCAGCGGCTGCAGCTGATCTGCGGCCAGTAGGCACACACACTGAGGAACAGAGGGGCGGCGGGCCTGACGGGCTCGCCGCCCTTCGGCGTTTCCGGGCGCGCACGGCTGTCAGGTCAGGCTGCTTCCCATCGTTCCGGCGAAGGAATTCGGGTTGGCGTCGAACCCGCGGACGACCTGGCGGAACTCCCAGCCGCCCGAGGCGTTTCTGGTGAACTCGGCGATGGTGGCGGCCGTCGATGCGGACACGTCGGCGAAGTCGTTCTCAGCGAGCACGGTGTAGCCCTCACGGATGCGGAAGCCCGTATTGACTATTTCGCCGAACGTCGTCCTTCCCCCGCGCTGCTGGATGGCTATGCCCACCACCACCCGGGCATAGGCGGGCGCCAGCCGGTCGAGCTCCAGGGTCATGGCCTCGTCGAAACCGAAGCCCTGGCCGTCTCGGCTGTCCCTGTTGAGGGTGATGGTGCCGTCCGGCGAGCGGCTGTCGAAGTGCACGACGTACGCGGGGCTGCCGTACGGGTCCTCCGCGGCGTACGTCGCGGCGATGATGTCGAGGTCGTGGGCCGGTTCGCCCAGGGGGGTGGGGTCCCACCTGAGCGTCACTTCGACCTTGCCGACCCCTTTGTTGAGACTGCCCACCGGTCTTCCCCTCCCTCGGAACCCGGCCGGATCCCACCGGCGCGAGCTGTGCGAATTGCACCTGGAACCAGGCTAGCCCCGAGCACCGACAACTCGGGTGGCGTCGAGGCCTGTTCCGCCCTGTTCGCCGATGAAAACCGCATTGATGTGCGGCGTTCGCACGCTGATCGTTTGTGACGGCGCGGTGCGTGTAGCTTTTCGGCACTGAGCCGGGAGCTTCCCATGTGGCGCAACTGGGCGCATTGACAGGGGAGTCGGGCTGCGCCGCATCGTCGTGGTGAAGTGCGCCGCGGGCGTGAGCGGGTGCGTGTTCCTGGCCGTACGATGGCGCGGTGCTGGTCAAGTGGATTCGCTGCACAGTGATCGACCGTCGGGGTTTCGAGCGGGGGCAGCGGAAGTGGGCGGGGCTGCTGGGGGAACCGGGTTTCCGGGGGCAGGGCGGTGGCTGGAGCCGTGAGCGGCCGGGCGTGGCTCACATCTTTTCCTTCTGGGAGAGCCGCGCGTTCTACGACTCGTTCATGGCGCGCTCGCACGACCGGCTCGCTGCCGCACAGTCCGGTACGTACAAGAACATCCAAGTCGGGCTCTTCGACTACCGGTTCGACGTCAAGACGGGCTTCGAGCCTCGGTTCACCGACGCCGATGTGGTCCGTGTCGCGCACTGCAAGGTGCATGAGGGCCGGGTCGAGCATTTCTCGCTGATGCAGGAGAAGGTCTGGAATCCGGCGATGGCCGGGTCGCCGGGCATGCTGCGCGGGCTCTTCGGCGAGGCGCCCGGCAATGAGTTCCTGGTGCTGTCGATGTGGCACTCCGCCGCCGAGCACGGAAAGTACCGCGCCGAGCGGGTGGAGCGTCTTTCGCTGCGTGCGCAGACTGATGCCGATGTGGCCGAAATCGCCGGCGCGGTCGTTCAGCTGGATCCGGCCTGGACGGTGTGATCACGCCGCACGGGCGCTCCGGTACGCACCGGCCCGGGCGGCGGCGGTCGCGGCGGCCGCGGCCGGGTCGCTGAAGGAGTCGGTCACCTCGCGGGCGAGGGCGCGCAGGTCTCCTTCGAGGCTGCCGGTGTCCGGCGGGGTCCTGTCGTCCTCGCCGGCCAGGTCGAGGGCGACCGCTTGCTGCGCAGGCGTTTCAACGGCCGGATACGCTGGATGGAGGCTGGGCGGTTACCCGGCTGAGCCGCATCCGATCTCACGTTCTAGGGTTTCGGCATGGCACGACCGCGGCGCATCGTACTGGTCCGGCACGGGGAGTCGGAGGGAAACGCCGACGACTCGGTGTACGAGCGTGAGCCCGACCACGCGCTCAGACTGACGGAAGCCGGTCTGCGTCAGGCCCAGGAAGTGGGGGCGCACCTGCGTGAACTCTTCGGCGAAGAGCGGGTCAGCGCCTACGTCTCGCCGTACCGCCGCACGCATGAGACCTTCGCCGCCTTCGGGCTCGACCCGAACCGCGTGCGGGTACGGGAGGAGCCGCGGCTGCGTGAGCAGGACTGGGGAAACTGGCAGGACAGGGACGACGTACGCCTGCAGAAGGCGTATCGGGACGCCTACGGGCACTTCTTCTACCGATTCGCCCAAGGGGAGTCCGGGGCCGACGTGTACGACCGCGTCGGGGCCTTCCTGGAGAGCCTGTACCGGAGCTTCGAGGCGCCCGACCACCCGCCGAACGTGCTGCTCGTCACCCACGGTCTGACCATGCGGCTGTTCTGCATGCGCTGGTTCCACTGGACGGTGGCGGATTTCGAATCGCTGTGCAATCCGGGCAACGGCGAAACCCGGACACTGCTGCTGGGGAAGGACGGGCGCTACACCCTTGACCGGCCGTTCCAGCGCTGGAGGGCTCCCGAGCCGTACGGCTGTCCGGATAGAGTGGCGGAGCGATGACCGCTGACTCCTCCACCGTCCGGCGCCTCGAACGCGCCCTGGCCAGCCTGCGTGGGCTGTCCCTGGGAGACGCCCTGGGCTCCCAGTTCTTTGTACCCGCGAACTATCCGCTGCTCAGAAGTCGCGAGCTGCCGCCCGCGCCCTGGCAGTGGACCGACGACACCGAAATGGCCTGCTCAATCCTGGCCGTGCTCGCCGAACACGGCCGTATCGACCAGGACGCGCTTGCACGTTCCTTCGCCGATCATCACGACTTCGACCGCGGCTACGGCCCCGCCGTCAACCGGATGCTCCGGCTGATCAGGGAGGGCGGTGACTGGCGCGAGCTCGCGGCGGCGCTCTTCAACGGCCAGGGCTCCTGGGGCAACGGCGCGGCGATGCGCATCGCGCCGCTCGGCGCCTGGTACGCGGACGACCCCGAGCAGGCCACCCACCAGGCCGAGATCTCGGCGTACGTCACGCATCAGCACCGTGAGGCCGTGGTCGGAGCCATGGCCGTGGCGGCCGCCGCCGCGCTCGCCGCCGATCCGGCAGGGCCGCCGACGCCGACCGGGCTGCTCGACGGCGTGATCGCGCTGGTACCGCGCAGCGCCGTGGGCGCCGGGCTCCGCCGCGCCCGCGACATGCTGGACTACGGCGACGCCGGGACAGTGGCCGCGGTGCTGGGCTGTGGACGGCGTACGAGTGCGCACGACACCGTGCCGTTCGCCCTCTGGTCGGCCGCCCGGGCGCTCGGCGACTTCGAGCAGGGCTTCTGGGTCACCGCGCAGGTGGGCGGCGACGTGGACACCACCTGCGCCATTTTCGGCGGAGTCGTCGCCGCGGGGAAGGCCGGAGCCCCGCCGGCCGCCTGGCTGGAGCGGACGGAAGAGCTGCCCGGATGGATTCCCGCGCAGACGATCTGACGCCGGGCCGCATGATGCCGCCTCGCGTGACGCCGGCCCTGCATGATGTCGGCCCTGCATGACGCCGGCCCGCACGATGTCCACCCGCACGATGTCGGCCTCGCATGGCGCCGGCCCGCACGATGTCGGCCTCGCGTGACGGCGGCCTCGTGTGACACGGGCCGTGTGATGCCGCCCTGGCACTACGTCGCCCGCGACATGTCGTTGGCCGGCGCCCGGCTTCGGCAGCCTCGTGGCGTCTCGGCCGGTCGCCCGTCGCGGCGGGGTTCCGTGACTGTCACGGTCCTGCCACAGCCCGCTCCTGGCGGCGCCGACCGGGTGCGTCAGAGCTAGTCTGACGGGCCACGCCGCCCTGTTGATCATGTCGGGCGGGCGCCGACGAGACACCGGGCTCCGGCAGCGGCACCCTGCCGTCTCCCCGCCCGGTCGGGAGGGGGTCCCGTGTCCGACACGCCATCCAGACCATCCAAGCAATCCGCACCGTCCACGCCGTCCAGTTCATCCACGCCGTCCGCACCGCCCGAGCAGTCCGATGGCGGCAACGGTCCGGGACCCGCGCCGCAGGACACAGCTCCGCAGCCACCGGCGACGATGTCGTACCGGGAGCAGCACAGCAGGGCGACACAGCCCCAGCGCCACCATCCCTGGCCGCCGCCACCCGCCGCACCGCGGCAACCGGCCGGCCCCCCGAAGTGGCTGACCGACGTACGACCCGAGCCACCGGCCAGAATCCGTCCGGCCACGTTCGTGGCTGCCTTGGCCACCGCCCTGCTCAGCGCCCTGCTGCTCGGGGACGGGCTGGGCCTGAACCTGCTGGTCGTAGCCGTACCGGCCGCGGTCGCCGCGTACTTCGCCGCTCAGGCGGCCGGTCGCCGCCTGCGCCCCTGGACGCTCGTCTGGGCCGTCGGCGGCCTGGCGCTGCTGGCCATTCCGGCGCTGCGCGACGCGGGCTGGCCGACGTTCCTCGCCTGCATCTCCGCGCTGGCGCTCGGCTCGCTCGCCCTGCACGGCAACCGGACCTGGGCCGGCGTCCTCGCCGGCTCCCTGGGCATCTTCGGCTCACTCGGCCCCGGTACGGCGTGGGCCTGGCGCGGTCTGCGCGAGCGGGCGGAAGTGTCCCGCGGCCGCTGGGCGCCCATGGTGCGTACGACCTTTGTCGCCGTCGTACTGCTGATCGTCTTCGGCGCGCTCTTCGCCTCCGCGGACGCCGCCTTCGCCGATCTGCTCGGCGGCCTCAGCCCCGACGTCTCCGTCGCGGACGGCCCCTGGCGGACATTCCTCTTCGCGGTCGGCCTGCTGGGTGCGCTCGCCGCCGCCCGCACCGCTGCCGCGCCGATGCGCTGGGACCGGCTCGAGATACGTCCCGGGCGTGCCCGCGGCCGAGCGGAGTGGGCACTTCCGCTGGTCGTGCTCAATCTGCTCTTCGCGGCCTTCATCGCGGTCCAGCTCGCCGTCCTGTTCGGCGGTTACGACAAGGTGCTCAGCGAGACCGGACTGTCGTACGCCGAGTACGCGCGGCAGGGTTTCTGGCAACTGCTCTGGGCCACCCTGCTGGTCCTCCTGGTCATCGCCCTCGCCCTGCGCTTCGCCCCGCGCGGCGGAGACCGCGACCGAACCCTGGTCCGCTCGGTGCTCGGCACTCTGTGCGTCCTCACCCTGGTCGTCGTCGCGTCCGCGCTGCGCCGCATGGACCTGTACGTCGATGCGTACGGCCTGACCAGGCTGCGCATCTCCGTGGCGGCGGTCGAGCTGTGGCTGGGCCTGGTGATCGTACTGATCATGGCGGCCGGGATGCTCGGGTCCCGCTGGCTGCCGCGCGCGGTTGCCGCGAGTGCGGCGGCGGCCGTGCTGGCCTTCGGCCTGATCTCGCCGGACGGGCTGGTCGCGCAGCAGAACGTGGCGCGCTACGGCAGTACCGGGAAGCTTGACGTGCACTACTTCCAGGACCTGTCGGCCGACGCCGTTCCGGCACTGGACACGCTGCCGGAACCGCAGCGTTCCTGTGCGCTGGTCGGCATCGCGGGCCGGCTGGAGGACCGGAACGAGCCCTGGTACGCGACGAGCCTCGGCGTGGCGCGGGCGCGCGAGATCCTCGAAGACCGCCCGCTGAAGGTCGACGAGACCGAGTGCCGGAAGCTCGGCACGTACGGCGACCAGCGAGGGTTCTACGACGAGTACTGACCGGCAACATGCGGTCAACGGGCCAGAGGGTGGAGCCGAACCGTGGCTCCACCCCTGGCCGTTCCGGGCTGACGCCGACAGCGGACCCGTCGGGCCGCGTGAACGCGCGGTTGCGCCCGGCTTGTGTGGCGCGGCCGGCTGAGAGCTAGTCACGGTGGATGCCGCGCAGGTGGTTTGGCGGCGCGCCGGCGCTCAGGCAGGGGCAGCATCCGCGCAGATCTCTGTCAGCTCTGCCGGCAGGTGTGCGGAGCGATGTATTCCGAGCCCGGCTTCCCACTGCGGTCGGTTCTTTACGAATGCGACAGCGGGGTCGCCGAACGGTTCCACGGAGTGATCCTTCGGCAAGTGACCGAGCCGTCGAACCGGCTCTTCTGTGAGGTCGTACGCCGGGGAATCGACGGGGGTGACGTCCGCCCGACGCTCCCGCCGATGATCTGGTGCTCGACGTGGTCCTGGGCCTGACGATGTACCGCTCGCAGGTGTGCGGCAGCGAATGGCAGGACGAGGAGATCGCCGAAATGACCGACCAGGTCAGGGCGCCGTTTCTGCGTCCGGTGGCCGGCTGAACGCAGGGGACGGGCCCGGGGTGTCGCCGGCCGCCCCCGGCGGCGTAACCTGGCAGGCGCCATGCCGTACGAACCACCCACCCACACCGTCGAGCGCTCACTGCGCGCCACCACCGGTGCCAAGATCATTGCTGGTGTCGACGAAGTCGGGCGCGGAGCGTGGGCCGGACCCGTCACTGTGTGCGCGGCTGTCACCGGTCTGCGACGTCCGCCCGACGGACTCACCGACTCCAAGCTCATCAGCCCCAAGCGCCGTACCGAGCTGGCCGCGGTCCTTGAGGGGTGGGTCACCTCGCACGCCCTCGGGCACTCCTCGCCCGAGGAGATCGACGAGCTCGGGATGACTGCCGCCCTGCGGCTCGCCGCCGTACGCGCCCTGGAGGCGCTGCCGGTGCGGCCGGACGCGGTGATCCTCGACGGGAAGCACGACTATCTCGGACTGCCCTGGAAGGTCCGTACGGTGATCAAGGGCGATCAGTCCTGCATCGCGGTCGCTGCGGCCTCGGTGATCGCCAAGGTGCGGCGGGACGCGATGATGGCCGAACTGGAGAAGGAATCCGAGGAGTTGGCCGCCTACGCATTCTCGGCCAACGCGGGCTATCCCTCACCAGTGCACAAGGCGGCGCTGGCGGAGCGGGGGCCCTCCCCGTACCACCGGCTTTCGTGGGTCTATCTCGACGCGCTGCCCCAGTGGCAGCATCTCAAGAAGACCCGGATCTCGGCGGAGGCCGCAGCTCTGGAAAACGGGGGCCAACTCGGCTTCGATTTCTGATCGCACGCATGTACCCACCCGCTGCTGCGTTCAGCGGTGACATTTGATAGACATCCACTTATGCCTCTCTCCCCCGAGGAGCCTCAGATTCACGAGAGCGCCCAGGGTCCCCGCGTCACTCCGGCCACCGGCCGTCCCGCGTCGACCCCCCGTCCCGTACCCGGTCCGCGCACCGCGGCCACGCCGCGTCCCGGACGTGCCGTACCCGGCCCCGGCCCGGTCAGGCCGGCGTCGCCCGCTGCGCAGCGGGTGCACACGCCCGGTGGCCGGTCCCCGTCCCCGCGGCAGGAGAATCGTTCCGCGCCGCAGATCCAGCTGATCCCCGCTCCGGCGGGCGGCGCGCTCGACGCCGCCGACGAGGCGGTCGACGTCCTGCTCGACGCGGGCCGCGCGCCGGGCGACATCCTGGTGCTCACTACCGGTGCGCTGCACCCATGGGCCGCCCACGAGCTGTCCTTCGGTGAAGCCGCCTACTGGGCCCAGCACGACGCCCGTGACGACGTCTTCTACGCGGACGCCGCCGTCGCGGAGCGGGCTGCCGCCCGACCCGTGGTCGTCGTCGCTGTCAACGGCGAAGCCGGCGAGGGTGACGAGCGTGGCGACGCGGTGAACCCGGCGCTGCGACTCGCCAAGGCACGTGCGGGCGCGCTGCTGATCGTGTGCGGAGACCCGCAGCGGGTCAACTCCGTGCTCGGCGCGGGCGTCTGAGGCACTTACACGTACGTACGCCTTGGTGCGCGCCGTACGTTCCGTGCGCAACTCGCGCTCCGTGCGGTGCGCGAGGTGCGTGAGGTACGGGAGGGGCGAGCAGGTCGGCGGACCGCTTCAGCGGGCCGCCGCCCGCCGCAGCGCGTCCGCCGCCCCGCCACCTGTGCGCGGCGGCGGCTCTGCCTCGGCCGCGGCTTCGGCCAGGCCGGACGGGCGTGATCCGGTGCTCGGGCGACGGCCGCCACGGCCTTCGCCCAGCACCTGCCAGCCGCCGTGCGTCAACGTGATGTACGCGCCGCAGCGCAGTCCGTGCAGGGTGCAGGCGTCCCGCAGGCCCCACATCCAGGCCCCGTCCTCCTCGGTCCAGCGCTCGTCGCCGTCGCGGCAGTAGAGCAGCACGGCGGTCCGTACGGGCGTACGGCGGCGCAGGTCGTGCGGGATGACGCGACGCAGGTGCGCGAGCAGGGAGTTGCGGAACTCCCAGCCGTCCGCCGGGACGGAACGCCGGGCGAACGAAGCGCTGGCGGTGAGCCGTTCCTCGGCGTCGAGGACGGCGACGACAGCTGTGGCAGGTTGTGGGTGATGCCGGGCGTGCAGTCCGCTGACCACTTCACGCGGATTGCGCAGCAGCGGTATACCGGCGGCTGCCCACTCGGACGGTTCGAGCGTCCGGCCCAGACGGCTGGCGGAATCGGCCGATGCCGAGTTCAACGAGCCGGTGGACGAAGCGAATCCGAAGGTCACGGTCCTCCCTTCGCATACGCGCCCGCGATGCGGGCAGGGTCGGTTGGGCGCACCGCGGTACAGCCCTTCCGGTCCTCAGGCGGTCCGCGCGGGGAGCGCTCCAATTCTCGCTGTCCCGCGGGGTGTGCGGCAACGAGCAATTGGCGCGGCCGACTGAAATCTGCGGGTATGACGTGGATATCCCTGCCCAGTCCGGCCGCGTGAGATGCCTCCCACCCGGCCGGAGCAGCGGCAGCGCATCCGCTTTGACCAGGTGACTCAGCTCTGCACGGCAAGCACCAGCGGCAGCACCGCCGGGGCGCCCGCTTGACGCAGAAGGCGCGCTGCCACCGCCAACGTCCAGCCCGTTTCCGTGAAGTCGTCCACCAAGAGGACCGGGCCATCGGCGCCCGCCAGTGCCGAAGCCAGCTGAGGCGGCAAAGTGAGGGCGCCGTCGAGCGTACGGAGCCGCTGTGCGCTGTTGCTGCGATGCGGGGAAGTGACGTTGGCCGCCGCCGTGTACTCCAGCGAGCCGAGCAACGGCATCCTTCCGACTTCAGCGATCCTGGCGCCCAGTGTGTGGATCAGCTCCGGCCTGGTGCGCGAGGCCATGGTGACCACCCCAATCGGGCGTGCGGGGGCGTCCGGATCACCGGATGCCCATCCGCCCGGCCCCTTCGCCCAGTCGGCCAGCACACCCACCACCGCCTCTGCCACGGCCTCCGGCACCGGTCCGTCCGCGGCGCGCGGCGACAGCATCGGGCGCAGCCGGTTGCCCCAGCCGATGTCCGAGAGCCGCCCCAGGGCACGCCCGGGCAGTGCCTGTTCGCCTGCGGGGATACGGCCTTTGCGGTCGATGCCGACCGCGGCGAGCCCGGTCGGCCACATCCGACGCGGTTCCACTTCGACGCCCGCGCGGCCCAGTTCGCCGCGCGCCGTATCCAGTGCCTCCGGGGACAGCCCGGCGGTGAACCGGGGCTGCGCGCAGTTGTCGCAGCGGCCACAGGGCGCCGCGCCTTCGTCGTCCAGCTGGCGTTGCAGGAACTCCATCCGGCAGCCGGCCGTCGTGGCGTAGTCGCGCATGGCCTGCTGCTCGGCCGCTCGCTGCCGGGCCACCCAGGCATACCGTTCGGCGTCGTACGTCCAAGGCTGTCCGGTGGCGGTCCAGCCGCCCTTCACCCGCCTGACCGCGCCGTCCACGTCGAGGACCTTGAGCATCATCTCCAGGCGTGAGCGGCGCAGCTCCACCAAAGGCTCCAGTGCGGGCAGCGACAGTGGCTTCCCCGCGCGGGCGAGCACATCGAGGGTGCGCCGGACCAGCTCCTCGGGCGGGAACGCGACCGAGGCGAAGTACTGCCAGATCGCCTCGTCCTCCTTGCCCGGCAGCAGCAGCACCTCCGCGTGGTCCACGGCGCGTCCGGCGCGTCCGACCTGCTGGTAGTAGGCGATGGGGGAGGAGGGGGAGCCCAGATGGACGACGAAGCCGAGGTCGGGTTTGTCGAAGCCCATGCCGAGGGCGGAGGTGGCGACGAGAGCCTTGACCCGGTTGGCGAGCAGATCCTCTTCGGCCTGCTGCCGGTCGGCGTTCTCGGTCTTGCCCGTGTACGAGGCGACGGCGTGCCCGCGCTGGCGCAGGAACGCGGTGATCTCCTCGGCGGCGGCCACGGTCAGGGTGTAGATGATCCCGGAGCCGGGGAGCTCTTTGAGGTGGTCGGCAAGCCAGGCCAGCCGGTGAGCCGCGTCGGGGAGGTGCAGGACACCGAGGCTGAGGCTGTCCCGGTTGAGCGGCCCGCGCAACACCAGGGCGTCGGAGCCGCCTCCCGTGCCCAGCTGCTCCGCGACATCGGCGGTGACGCGCGCGTTGGCCGTGGCCGTGGTGGCGAGAACCGGCACGTCGGGCGGCAGGTCGGCGAGCATGGTGCGCAGCCGTCGGTAGTCGGGCCGGAAGTCGTGCCCCCAGTCCGAGATGCAGTGGGCCTCGTCCACCACCAGCAGGCCGGTGGCAGCCGACAGCTTGGGCAGCACCTCGTCGCGGAAGTCGGGATTGTTGAGCCGCTCCGGGCTACGGCACTGGGAGGGCATTCAAATTCCAGGCGGATGTGGAGCCCTGACCTGCGTAAATGTGCTGTTCGGGGGTGGTCGTGGCGGGAGGGTCGGTTTCGGCCGTCCTCGATCGGCGTGTGCCTGTGGACCGTTTGTGAGCGGGTGGTGACACGGGGTGGAGTCGTCGATTGTCGGTGCTATCGGGTTGCATGGGGGTATGGACACCCTGGAACTGCGCGCTGAAGCCGATGCCGTCCTCGTTGAGCTGGTCGGCGCCCCTGCGGGGTCTGCGCGGCTGCGGGAGGATCAGTGGCAGGCGGTGGCGGCCCTGGTCGAGGAGCGTCGTCGGGCGCTGGTGGTGCAGCGCACCGGGTGGGGAAAGTCGGCAGTGTATTTCGTGGCCACTGCTTTGCTGCGGCGGCGGGGGGCTGGCCCGACGGTGATTATTTCGCCGCTGTTGGCGTTGATGCGTAACCAGGTCGAGGCGGCGGCGCGTGCGGGAATTCAGGCGCGCACGATCAACTCGGCTAATCCGGAGGAGTGGGAGACGATCTACGGGGAGGTGGAGCGCGGGGAGACCGACGTTCTCCTGGTGAGCCCGGAGCGTCTCAATTCTGTGGACTTTCGTGATCAGGTGCTGCCGAAGCTTGCGGCGACGACCGGGCTTTTGGTGGTCGATGAGGCGCACTGCATTTCCGACTGGGGTCACGATTTCCGGCCTGACTACCGGCGGCTGCGCACCATGCTGGCGGAGCTTCCGACGGGGGTGCCGGTGCTTGCCACGACAGCCACGGCGAATGCTCGGGTGACTGCGGATGTGGCGGAGCAATTGGGCACCGGCGGCAAGGACGCCTTGGTGTTGCGGGGGCCGCTGGACCGGGAAAGTCTTCGCCTTGGGGTGCTGGAGCTGCCGAATGCGGCGCACCGGCTTGCGTGGCTGGGGGAGCGGCTGGGGGATCTGCAGGGTTCGGGGATCATTTACACGCTGACGGTGGCGGCGGCTGAAGAGGTCGCGGCGTTCCTGCGGCAGCGTGGATATCCGGTGGCTTCCTATACGGGGAAGACGGAGAACGCGGACCGGTTGCAGGCGGAGGAGGATCTGCTGGCGAACCGGGTCAAGGCGCTGGTTGCCACGTCCGCGCTGGGAATGGGTTTTGACAAGCCGGACCTCGGATTTGTGGTGCATCTGGGTTCGCCTTCGTCTCCGATTGCTTATTACCAGCAGGTGGGGCGTGCGGGGCGTGGTGTGGATCATGCGGATGTTTTGCTGCTGCCGGGGCGGGAGGATGAGGCGATCTGGGCGTATTTCGCTTCGGTGGGTTTCCCGTCCGAGGAGCAGGTGCGGCGCACTCTGGATGTGCTTGAGAACGCGGGGCGTCCGTTGTCGCTGCCGGCGCTGGAGCCGTTGGTGGATCTTCGGCGTTCGCGTCTGGAGTCGATGCTGAAGGTCTTGGACGTGGACGGGGCGGTCAAGCGGGTGAAGGGCGGCTGGACTGCCACAGGGCAGCCGTGGGCGTATGACGCGGAGCGGTACGCCTGGGTTGCGAAGCAGCGGGCCGCGGAGCAGCAGGCCATGCGGGACTACGTGGCGACCACCAGCTGCCGCATGGAGTTCCTGCAGCGGCAGCTCGATGACGAGAAGGCGGTTCCGTGCGGTCGATGTGACAACTGTGCCGGCCCCTGGCTCGATCCCGCCGTGTCGTCCGGGGCTCTCGCGGCGGCGACGGGGGAGCTGGACCGGCCGGGCGTCGAGGTCGAGCCCCGCAAGATGTGGCCGACCGGCCTCGCAGCCGTCGGCATGGACCTTAAGGGCCGCATCCCTGCGGGTCAACAGGCGGTGACCGGGCGGGCGCTGGGGAGGCTGTCGGACATCGGCTGGGGCAACCGCCTGCGCCCACTCCTGTCGGCGCAGGTAACAGACGGGCCGGTTCCGGACGATGTGCTGAACGCTGTGGTGACGGTGCTGGCGGACTGGGCCCGTTCACCGGGCGGCTGGGCCAGCGGTACTCCTGACGCGGTGGCCCGGCCCGTCGGCGTCGTCGCCATGCCCTCCCGCACACGCCCGCAGCTGGTCGGCTCCCTGGCCGAGGGAGTGGCCAGGGTCGGCCGGCTCCCGCTCCTGGGCAGCCTGGTCTACACCCCGCACGCCGACGAGCACACCGCGCACCGCAGCAATTCGGCCCAGCGGCTGCGCGCGCTCGCAGACTCGTTCACCGTTCCCGACGGACTCGCCGCCGCCTTGGCCGCCACTCCTGGCCCGGTTCTGCTCGTCGATGACTACACCGATTCCGGCTGGACCCTCGCGGTGGGCGCACGCCTCCTGCGCCAAGCCGGAGCCGACCAAGTGCTCCCGCTCGTCCTGGCGCTCGCCGGATAGCCGCTATGTGGACTCTCGAAGATTGCTGCTGCGGAGGGCCGGGCTTCGACCTTGGCCTCCACACTCGCGATGAAGCGGACCTACGAGAGGTTGAGCCCTTCCCGGGGCATTCGGGTGTGACCATCCAGCTTGGTGTGGCTGGCGGAACACCTCCGCGTACGCGGAGCGAACCCGGGCGTGTACGTCGAGGACGACATGCACGGCGGAACATCTCCGCCTGCGCGGAGCCACGCCAGCTCCCGCGCGATGTCCGGCGAGACCGAAACATCTCCGCGTGCACGGAGCGGACTTCCTGACGCCGGACCCGCAGTTCCTCGGCGTCGGAACATCTCCGCGCACGCGGAGTGGACCGACTGATCTTTGACGCCAAGTCAGGTCGGAACGGAGCATCTCCGCATACGCGGAGCGGATCCTGAGTAGTCCACGGCGACGAACTCGGGGTCCGGAGTATCTCCGCGTACGCGGAGCGGACGCGATGCCGCCGCCCAGCGTGGACTTGCCGTTGGGAGCATCTCCGCCACGCGGAGTGGGCTGGGCAACTATGTACCAGGCGCACCCGTCCGTCGGAACATTTCCGCGTACACGGAGCGGACTGGCGGGTGATCGGCACCCAGTGCACGACCGTCGAAACATCTCCATCGACTCGGAGCGGACCCGCCTCTGGCCCCCGGCGGCCTGTTCTTCGTCGGAGCATCTCCGCGTACGCGGAGTAGACATGACCTTGGACGGCGAGGCGATGCCCAGCGCCGGAACATCTCCGCGTACGCGGAGCAGACAGGATGCACACGTCGCCGCACGTGCCGGACTCCAGAACATCTCCGCGTACGCGGAGCGGACTGCAGGCCCTTCTTCGCCAGGGAGTAGACGCACGCAGCATCTCCGCGTACGCGGAGCAACCGTATTGGTGGAACCTGATGGACGGTAGGCAAGGGAGCACCTCCGCGTATGCGGGCCGAACATCAGGACGAGCATCGCGACAGGAATCACCATCGGAACATCTCCGCGTAGGCGGAGCGAACCTGAACTGGTACCGCGTGCGGCTGCCGTTCATCGGGACATCTGCGCGTACGCGCAGCGAAGCTGGCCTTCGTGGCGCTGCAGTCAGTTCGCCGGAACACCTCCGCGCACGCGGAGCCAACGAGGAGATCCTCTGGCTGCGCTACCCGCACCCTGGACCACCTCCGCGTATGCGGAGCGGACAGCGCGTGCCCGTACGATCGCTGCACCCACGGCGGGATATCTTCGCGTACACGCCTACGGCAGCCGTGAGCAGCACAAGTACGGAAGATCTCCGGGTACGCGGAGCAGACGCCCTTCAGGCCATGGCGGACGACACCAAGATCGGAACATCTCCGCGTACGCGGAGCAGGCGCGGCCCCATGCTCACGGACGGCCGTGTCGTACGGAACATCTCCGCCTATGCGTAGCGAACTTGAACCGCTATCGCGTACAACTGCCGTTCATCGGGACATCTCCGCGTACGTGCAACGAACCCGGCCTTAATAGCGCGCTACCGGTAGAACGCTGGGATATCTCCGCCACGCGGAGCGGACAGCCGGTTGCCCGACTGGCGGAGCTTCGCGTCCGGAGCATCTCCGCGTACGCGAAGCGGAAGTCGACCTGTTCCTGCCATACGCCGGGGATCTCGGAGCATCTCCGCGTGCGCGGAGCAGACCAGCCTATCCGCGAGGCCCTAGATGTGTACGACGGAACATCTCCGCGTACGCGGAGCAGACATGATGACCTGACCGACTCCGCCACCGGCGGTTGAAACATCTCCATGTACTCGGAGCGGACCCGCCCGCTGTTCCCGGCTGCCTGTTCTTCGTCGGAGCATCTCCGCGTACGCGAAGCGGACGGCCTCCACAGGAGGTCCTACACCTCCTCCGGCGGAGCATCTCCGCGTGCACGGGCAGATGCCACCCCGCTCAATCCCGGGGTTTTCGACAGCTGAGCATCTCCGCATACGCGGAGCAGACCCAGGACCCGTGTGCTGAACTTTTGTCCAGTACGGAACATCTCCGCGTACGCGGAGCAGATATCTGGTTCGGATCGAAGTCGGCCGCACCCCATGGAGTATCTCCGCGCACGCGGAGCGAACCATGAGTTCGCGGAGGGGATCGTCACTGCCTGTGGAGCACCTCCGCCTGCGCGGAGCCAACGAGGAGATCCTCTGGCTGCGCTATCCGCACCCTGGAACACCTCCGCGTATGCGGAGCGAAGGGCGGCGTCCAACCGATGTAGGTCGCGCACCACGAAACATATCCGCGTACGCGGAGCGGACTCCAGCTGCGATGTCCAGTTGGAGATGTCGACCGGAGCATCTCCGCGTACGCGGAGCAGACGACGGCACCGGCCGTCACGGGCACGTCGTAAACGGAGCACTCCGCGTACGCGGAGCGGATTTGCTCGGCACGCAGTCGAAGGCCCCTGGGCAACGGGGCATCTCCGCGTAGGCGGAGTGGACGGGGTCAGCCTGATCGCCCGGGATCCGGTGATCGGAGCATCTGCGTACGCTGAGCGGACATTGCCGAGGCGTGGTCTATGTGGCGCTGACCCGGAGCATCTCCGCGTACGCGGAGCGGACGATCTTCTCGGCGGTGCCCATGATGATTCCTCCGGAGCGTCTCCGCGTACGCGGAGCGAATGCGGGCAGCAGGCTACGACGCCGCGGGGGTCCGGAGAACCTCCGCGTTCGCGGAGCGGATCCGGAGTAGTCCACGGTGACGAACTCGGGGTCTGGAGTATCTCCGCGTATGCGGAGCGGATTAGCCGTAGGCGCAGTAGACCAGGCACATCCGCGGAGCATCTCCGCGTACGCGGAGCGGACTGCGCCTTGAGGTGCCGGGCTGCTTACGGGTCGGAGCAATTCAGCGTACGCGGAGCGGACTACGGGATCACCGGCTCGACGTCGGAGCGCTGCGGCACATCTCCGCGTACGCGGAGCGGACGTCAAGACGTGCACTTCAGGCATGGCGACCACCGGAGCATCTCCGTGCACGCGGAGCGTACGCCTTGGTGCGCGCGATGATGGCGTCGTCGAGCGGAGCATCTCCGCGAATGCGGAGCGGACAGGAGGATGGCCGCGATGCCGCCACCCATCCACGGAACATCTCCGCGTGCGCGGAGCTCCGCGTACTTGGACCGGACTTTGGTACCTGACCTCCCACGCGGGGGTCATCGGAACACCTCCACGTATGCGGAGCGGACAGCCGGGCCCGGTCCTCTGGAGTGGCACCGAACGAAGCATCTCCGCGTATGCGGAGCGAAGGGCGGCGTCCAACCGATGTAGGTCGCGCCCCATGGAGCATCTCCGCGTACGCGAAGCGGACGCCAAGGTCGGCTGTGTTCCCAGCCTTCAGCGGAGCATCTCCCGAGCGCGGAGCGAACTTGCGGGCAATGCAGACGACGGCCATGCGGTGCGGGGAGCATCTCCGCACGCGCGGAGCGAACGCGGTCGCCCTGTTCGGTACCAAGGCCGAGGACGGAGCATCTCCGCGTACGCGGAGCGAACACCCGGGGCCGCATACTGCCGTACCCGGACCACGGAGCATCTCCGCGTAGGCGGAGCGGTCCCGGACCGTTTGGTGGGCGGAGCAATCCCGGGTACGCGGAGCGGACAGGAGCTGGCCGGTCGCGACCTCTAAGGCGATTGGAGTAGCTCCGCGTACGCGGAGCAGACGAGATAAAGGGAACCGTTCCTGGGGAGCACCCGGAACACCTCTGCGTACGCGGAGCGAACGAGGACATGCTCTGGCTGCGCCGCCAGCACCCTGGACCACCTCCGCGTATGCGGAGCGGACAGCACGTGCCAGTACGATCGCTGCTCCCACAGCGGGATATCTCCGCGTACGCGGAGCGAACTGCGGCGTTCAACCGATGTAGGTAGCACCCCACGAGACATATCCGCGTCCTCATGGACGGAACACCTCCGCGTATGCGGATCGGACGGATGGGACGAGCTTCCCTTAGCGATCATCATGGGAGTATCTCCGTCTACACGGAGCGGGACTCGGGACGGCCCATTGACGCATGCGGATGGCTGGGATCATCTCCGCGTACGCGGAGCGGACTTGGGGCGGGCGGGGAGCGCCTTCGAGAGGGCCGGAGCATCTCCGTGTACGCGGAGCGGACCTGGCTGTGCGCGGACCGCGGAAGACAACGGTCGGAGCATCTCCGCGTACGCGGAGCTGACGTGAACGGCAAGCTCATTCACCACTGGGACGGCGGAACATCTCCGCGTACGCGGAGCGGAACCTGTGGCAGGTCGTGTGGGTGATCGCCCCGATCGGAGCATCTCCGCGTGCGCGGAGCAGACGCCACCCCGCTCAACCCCGAGGTCTTCGACAACGGAACATCTCCGCGTACGCGGAGCAGACGAGATGGCCTGACCGATGCCGCCGCCGGCCGTTGGAGTATCTCCGTGCACTCGGAGCGGACTTGCGGGTGATCGGCACCCAGTGCACGACCGTCGAAACATCTCCGCGTACGCGGAGCGGACCCCCGGTGGCCGCGGCCCATCTTGGCCTTGAACGGAACAATGGAGCGGACTTCTGATATCTGACCTCTCACGTTGGAGGTCATCGGAACACCTCCGCATGTGCGGAGCGGACAGCGACTACCCGGCCGTCGGCGCGCAGGTATTCGGAGCATCTCCGCCTACGCGGAGCGGACACCAGGTGGTAGGTCTGGCCCTCGATCATCGCCGGAACATCTCCGCGTGCGCGGAGCGGACGACCCCTGCGCACCTGTCGCCCCGGTGTCGCCCGGAGCGTCTCCGCGCACGCGGAGCGGACCTGGCCGTTGCCGCGTATCTGGTGATCTTCGGCGGAACATCTCCGCGACCGCGAAGCGAACCAGCACGTGGCCATCCGCGCCATGATCTACGACGGAGCACCTCCGCGTACGCGGGCAGCAAGGCCACGACGGCGCGGGGGTTCGGAACACCTCCGCGTTCGCGGAGCGAACTCCCCGGCCCTGGAGTACGTCCAGGAGACCATCGGAACATCTCCGCCTGGCGGAGTGAAAGTGCGCGCCACGCCTGTCAGGTTCCGGAACATCTCCGCGTACGCGGAGAGGACGGCTAGAGCCGCACGGGCATCACCTGGGGTCACGGAGCATCTCCGCATACGCGAAGCGGATCTGGACTTCGGGAACAGGTCACGGATCTGCCACGGAGCATCTCCGCGTACGCGGAGCCGACCCCCGCAGCGCAGCAGTCATCTCGTTGATGTACGGAACATCTCCGCCATGCGGAGCGGAAGAGGGCTTTCCGTCGCTGGAGGAAGCACGCGCCGGAGCATCTCCGCGTAGGCGGAGCGGACTCTGGAACTGGCGGGAAGGTCCACGGATCCGACGGAGCACCTCCGCGTGCGCGGAGCGGACTCGGCCTGCTCGGTGAGCGGGCGTTCGAGGTACGAAACATATCCGCGTACGCGGAGCGAACCTGAACTGCTACCGCGTGCGGCTGCCGTTCATCGGGACATCTGCGCGTACGCGCAGCGAACCTGGCCTTCGTGGCGCGCTGCCGTCAGTTCGCCGGAACACCTCCGCGCACGCGGAGCAACGTCCAGGGAGGGGACGACTCGGACGCCTGGTACGGAACATCTCCGCGTACGCGGAGCGAGACCGGCGGTGATCGTCTTCGACAACCTCATGGAGGAACACCTCGGCGTATGCGGATCGGACGGATGGGACGAGCTTCCCTTAGCGGCCATGATGGGAGTATCTCCGTCTACACGGAGCGACACTCGGGACGGCCCATTGACGCACGCGGATGGCTGGGATCATCTCCGCACCGCGGTGATGTCGACCCAAGGAGCATCTCCGCCTACGCGGAGCGGACGGCATCTACTCCACCACCGCCGGCGCCGTCACCGGAGCATCTCCGCGTACGCGGAGCGGACTTGCACGAGCCTGGATGTTGCGCTGGTTGGTCGGAGTATCTCCGCGTAGGCGGAGCGGGCAACAGAGGGTGCGGGAAGGTAAGGACGTCGCCCGGAGTATCTCTGCGTGCGCGGAGCGGACATCAAGCGCGACGGCGAGTGGATCCCCAGCGCCGGAGCATCTCCGCATACGCGGAGCGGACACGGTACGGCACAGCACTGACAGCGGCGTCTACGGAGCATCTCCGCGTGCGCGGAGCGGATCCGGAGTAGTCCACGGCAACGAATTCGGGGTCCGGAACATCTCCGCTTGCGCCGAGCGGACGAGGCGCCGCGGGCGCGGTCGCCGATGTTCGCCGAAGCATCTCAGCGTGCGCGGAGCAGACCAGCCTATCCGCGAGGCCCTAGACGTGTACGACGGAACATCTCCGCATGCGCGGAGCGGGACCGACTGCCGCCGTGGACCAGTCGTCCGGTCCGGAATATCTCCGCGAACACGGAGCGGATGTCGGCCGTGCCTGCTCGGTGATCTCAACGGCCTGGGCATCTCCGCGCACGCGGAGCGAACCACGCGTTCGCGGAGGGCATCGTCACTACCTTTGGAGCACCTCCGCCTACGCGGAGCGAACATCAGGACGATCATCTCGACGGGCATCACCATCGAAGCATCTCCGCGACCGCGAAGCGAACCAACACGTGCCATCCGCGCCATGGTCTACGACGGAGTACCTCCGCGTACGCAGGCAGCAAGGCCACGACGGCGCGGGGGTCCGGAACATCTCCGCATTCGCGGAGCGAGCTCCCCGGCCCCGGAGTACGTCCAGGAGACCATCGGAACATCTCCGCCTGGCGGAGCGAAAGTGCGCGCTACGCCCGTCAGGTTCTCCGGAATATCTCCGCGTCTACGGAGCGGACGCCTTTCGCCGGGGCATGTCGGCGGCGGCTGAACCTGGACCCAGTCTGGACAGGTGAAATCTGACCCGGGTGTCTTCGGTTCGGTCGTTTCAGTCGTTGTCGGTGGTGGGGACGCGTCCGAGTTCGCGTCCTCGCATGCGGTAAGAGTCGCCTTTGAGGGAGTGGACCTCGGCGTGGTGGACGAGGCGGTCGATCATGGCGGCTGCGACGGTCTCGTCGCCGAAGACCTCTCCCCAGCGTCCGAAGGGTTTGTTGCTGGTGACGATCACGGACGCGCGTTCGTATCTGTTGGAGATGAGCTGGAAGAACAGGTTCGCGGCCTCGGCTTCGAAGGGGATGTAGCCGACCTCGTCGATCACGATCAGCGGATAACGGCTCAGTTTGGTGAGTTCGCTCTGGAGCCGTCCGGTGTGGTGGGCGGCGGCCAGGCGGTCGACCCACTCGGCGGCGGTGGCGAAGGCGACGCGGTGGCCGGCCTGGCAGGCGCGGACCGCGAGCCCGATCGCCAGGTGTGTCTTGCCGGTGCCGGGCGGGCCCAGGAAGACGGTGTTCTCCTTGCCTGCGATGAAGTCCAACGTGCCCAGATGCGCGAGCTGTTGTCGCGTCATGCCGCGCAGATGGGTGACGTCGAGTTCCTCGATCGTCTTGATCGCGGGGAAGCGGGCGGCGCGGACGCGGGCCTCGCCGCCGTGCGATTCGCGGGCGGAGACCTCGCGCTGGAGGCAGGCGACCAGGTATTCGGCGTGGGTCCAGGACTCCTTGCGGGCGCGTTCGGCGAGCCGGTCGGCGGCGTCCAGCAGGGCCGGGGCCTTCATCGCGCGGGCGAGGAAGGCGAGGTCGGCGGTGGTCTGGGAGCCGGTTCTGCGGCCCGCTCCGGTGCTGTCGGCCGGGGCAGTGGTGGTGCGGGGCATCAGCCGGCCTCCCTGTCGCCGCCGCCTTCGATGACGGTGAACAGTCGGTCGTAGGAGTGGAGTTCGCGTTGCTCGACCTCGACGAGCGGCCCGTCCTCGGCTGCGGTCCGGCGGGTGTCCTTGGCCTGGGCGGCCTGGTGGTGGGCCTGCCCGCGCATCGTCTGGCTGGCGGCGGCGTGATCGGGATCGGTGAGGGTCTGGTGGCGGGCCCAGCAGCGGGGGTGGCGGGCGACGATCACGCCGCCGGGCGCCAGCGCGATGACTTCATCGTTGTCGGTGAGGACGGTGACGGTGCGTCCGATCGCCTCCGGGTGCACGGAGTAGTCGTTGGTGTCGACGCGGACGTAGTGGTCACGCCCGATGCGGGTCTGCATCCGCCACCAGGCGGGCGGATCGACGGGCGGCAGAGTGAGCATCCCGGCCCGGTCGGCCTCCCAGCGTTCGGCGGGACGCGCCTGCAGAGTGCGGTGCAGGCGCCGGTTCGCGACGGCCAGCCAGGCCGTGAGCTGGGTGTTGAAGTCGCCGGGACCGCTGAACGTGCGGCCGGGCAGGAACGAGGTCTCGAGATAGCCGTTCGCGCGCTCGACCAGCCCTTTCGCTTCCGGGTCGCGGGGCCGGCAGAGATAAATCTTGGTGGCGAGCAGGCCCGCGAACGCGGCGAATTCCGCGGTGAGCTTGCCGCGGCCGACCCCGGCCTCGTTGTCCCAGACCAGTGTTTTGGGCACGGCGCCCCATCCGTTCAGCAGCCGCCAGTGGCCGTCGATCAGGTCGCCGGTGGTGCGGGAGGGCAGCATCCGCGCGGCGATCACCCGCGAGTAGCCCGACACCATCACCAGCACCGGCGGACGTCCCGTCTGTCCGTAGCCCAGCGGGATGTCCGCCTCGGGAAACCACAGGTCGCACTGGGCCAGCTCGCCCGGCTGATAGGTCGTGCGCGAGACCGGATCGACCGGAACGTAGGCAGGCCGCAGTTCCCGCACCCGCTCTTTGAGGACCGTCATCCCGCGCTCCCACCCGATCCGCTCGGCGATCACTGTTGCGGGCATCGTCGGGGTCTCCCGCAGCAGCTCACGGATCTGCACCTCGACCGCGTCGACCACCGAGCCCTTGGCCGGACGCTCGTACTTCGGCAGCCGGTCACTCGCCAGCGCCCGCTTGACCGTGTTCTTCGAGATGCCCAGCTTCCGGGCGATCGCCCGGATCGGCATCTGCTCGGCCCGGTGCAGCCTGCGGATCTCTGCCCAGTCCTCCACGCGGATCACCCTTCCCTCCTGACCTTCTGATCAAGATCAGGTTCAGGCGAAGACCACCCAGAGGGTCACTTTTGATCCGCCGTCAGAGGGTCAGAATTCAGGCGTCGCCGAGAGGGCATCGCCCATAGAGCACGCGGAGCATCTCCGCTACTCGGAGCGGACTTGTCTGCACAGGGGCGTGGACGCCGGACCCCGGAGCATCTCCGCGTTCGCGGAGCGGTCCCTGCTGTGGCAGTCCACCTACGCCGAGGTCCACGGAGTATCTCCGCGTTCGCGGAGCGGACTTGAACCGAGCCTGGATGTTGCGCTGGTTGGTCGAAGTATCTCCGCGTACGCGGAGCGAAACCGGCTGTGATCGTCGTCGACAACCTTATGGAAGGAGCACCTCCGCAATTTACGGAGCGATCTGCCTGCACGTCCTTTGACGCGTCGGGCGCTCTGGAACGCTTCCGCGCACGCGGAGCAAACATCCAGGGCGGCAAGGAATCGGACGCCTGGTACGGAACACCTCCGCGTACGCGGAGGCCCGATCGTGTGCGAGGCGAAGGCGGCCATCGACGGAGCAACTCCGCGTTTGCGGAGCGGATGGCGGCGTCCAACCGATGTAGGTCGCGCCCCACGGAACATCTCCACATACGCCGAGCGGCCACTGCGCCGAACTCTACCTACTGCCGGTTCTACGGAAAATCTCCGCGTACGCGGAGGGGACCGCGTGCCGATTCATCCGTGCATGGTCGAGGATGGAGCATCTCCGCTTACGCAGAGCGGACCCACCCCCGTAGACCGTCAGGAAGTTCGCCATCGGAGCATCTCCGCCGACGCGGAGCAGACGTCGTACCAGCGGTCTGGCCGAGGATACCCGCCGGAACATCTCTGCGTGCGCGGAGCGGACGCGGGCGTGTACGTCGAGGACTGCACGACGGGGCATCTCCGCGTACGCGGAGCGGACGAGGGCTCCCTCAAGTTCAACAGCGAGCCGAACGGCGTATCTCCGCGTAGGCGGAGCGAAGTGCGGGCAGCAGGGCTACGACGGCGCGGGGGTCCGAAAAACCTCCGCGTGCGCGGAGCGGACGTACGGATCCTCCCACTCAACGCCGCACAGTGCGGAGCATCTCCGCGTACGCGGAGCGCCCGCGATCGGCTCGGCCCGCAGCCGCTTGCCCTGCGGAGCATCTCCGCGTACGCGGAGCGGACCCAGGGACCTGGGAGTGCCCGAAGTGACCGCCCGGAGCATCTCCGTGTACGCGGAGCGGACTCGATGTGGAGATCGGCGAGGAACCCGTTCGTCGGAGCATCTCCGCGTACGCGGAGCGGACCCTTTGTGGCCTGCGCTTACCGGATGGCTTTGCCGTTTCTTTGCGTGGTTTCTGGAAGGCGGGCGAGAGTGAGGAGGCCGCAGCCGTAGGCGCGGCCTTGGCCGATGCCGGTGGTGAGGAGGGCGCGGAGGGCGTCGGGGTCGGTGACGTGGAGGGCTCCTTCGTAGGTGGCTGTGGTGAGGGCGACGCGGATGCGTTTGTCCTGGTGGTCGAGTTTGTCGAAGGTGTTCTTGCCGCGGTGTCGTAGTTGGAGTTGCAGGGGGATTGCGCCGTCGGGTCCGAGGTCGTCGGAGTTGCCGGCCAGGGGGATGGTGAAGCCGTTTCGTTCTGCGCGTTCGGTGAGCCAGCGCAGTTGGTTGTGTGTGGTGGTGTGGGGGAGGCGGCGCCCGCGTTGGTTGGGGCCGGGGGAGGCGGTGCGGTGTGTGGGGGATGCGGTGAGGCGGAAGGCGTAGCGCTGGCCTTTTTGGATGTGGTTGAGGAGTGGGGTGTAGGTCTTTGTTTCCCATTGGGGTGTTTCGGCGGCGGGCCATCCGGCGTCTTCGATGAGCTGGGTGAAGTCGGGGCGGGTGGGCGAGACGGTCCACAGGGTGGGGCGGCGGGTGTCGTCGCTGTCGAGGCGCCAGAGGATTCGGGGTGGTGTTTGGCCTGGTGGGGTGGGGGGTTGGTCGGGGAAGCAGCCCATGATGAGGGCGTGGAGGGCTCGTGGGTTGCCGATGAGTTTGATGGCGCCTTGGCGGCGGGGGTTGATGTAGGCGCGGGTGAGGTACATGGCGGGTCCTGTCAGCCGAGCAGGTCGAAGGGGTCGTGGGCAGCTTTGTGGGTCGACAGGGGCAGGGTGATGTGCCCGTGTCTGATGGGGCGTTCGGTGTACCGGCGCCGGAAGGGAGTGGTCGGCGGGAGCGGCTGGTCGGGCAGGACGTCGGTCCCTGCTGGATCTTCGATGACGGTGTCCAGGCTGACGCTGGACTGTCCTCGGGCGTGGTGGCGGGCGATCGTCCGGTCGCTGGCCTGCCAAGGTGTGGCGCGCAGTGCGTCGTCGAGGCAGGTCTGGTGTTGGAGCCCGATGAGTAGGGGTTTGCTGGGCGGGCAGGAGCGGCGGCCGAGGAAGGGAGGGAACCGGGGCCGTTGGAGGGCGCGTGCCGCAGTGGCGAGTGTCTCCGCGTCGCCTTCGAGGTAGGCGGTGAAGACGGCGTCGCTCAGGTAGTGGCGTCGGGTGATCTTGGTGGATTCCTTGACCTGCAGTCGGCCGTTGTCGGCTTTGGGCAGGCGTTGCTGGACGGGGTCGGTGGGGGCGTGGGAGGCGCCGCTGACGGTGTGGTAGTCCACGAGGAGTTCGCCGGGCTGGTCCGCGCGTGCTGCGAGGCGGAGGAGGGCGAGGTTGGCGAGGGTGAGGCCGGTGGTTTGCGAGGCACTGCAGTCTCTGGGGATGCCGCAGGCGGCTGCCAGGAGCCCGATGACGCCCGACTTGCTGGGGTAGGGGAGGGTGGCTCGGATGGTGTGCCGGCTTTCGATGCCCCAGGACTGCAGGGGGCCGGCGAGCCGCAGGATCAGGACGCTCATGTGGTCGGAGCCTTGGGCAGTGCCGCGGTGATCGCCTTCTGAGCCTCGTCGAGGGCGGTCTTCCACGTCGTGGGCGCAGGCAGATTAGGGCTGGTGTTGCGCAGCGCGGAGGGGTAGACGGCGGCGGACCAGGCCGGGGCGTCGCCCCACTGTTCGTCTGCGTCGTGGATGTGCGTGAACAGGGCCTCGACGGATGCGGTGAGGTAGCCGTCGGAGCTGCGGGCGATGGGGCGTTCGAAGGCGTCGACGTGGCTGACGGGGCGGTCTTCGCGGAGGCTGAGGACGATGGCTTCGGGGCGGGTGTGGTGGGCGAAGGTGTTGGCCTTGCCGGTGGGCATGCTTGAGGTGAAGGCGCGTACGAAGCCGAGGGCGGACTTCACGGTGCTGTCGTGGTCGTTGTCGAGGTTGGCGTGCAGGGTGCGCAGGTCGAGGGTGGCGTAGCGGTAGAGGGTCGCGGAGTTGAACTCCAGGGACCCGATCATGCCGGCGCCTTTGTTGTCCTCCTTCTGCATGTCGTCGACGGCGGTGAAGTAGTCGAACTCGGTGATCGCTTCGTGGGTGGAGATGGCGTGCGCGACCTGGCAGCCGGCGTCCACTCCGGTGTCCGGCGAGTTGGCGACCATCCGGCCGAAGAGCGCCACTGCGCCGGGGTGAGCCGTCACACCCATCTCTTTCAGACCCAGCGATCCCACGATGTCCGCGATCTTCTTGTCGGTGCTCGCGGTGGCGAGGGCGTCGACCTCGGTGGCCAGGGCGTCGACGACGGTGCTGATCTGGGTGCGGCCGAGGAAGAGGAGGTATTCGGTGACGGGCCGGTCTTCGGCCGGTGCGCCGGTGGAATCCTTCTTCGCAGAGGGCTTTTTCGCGGCGACCTTGAACATCGCGAACGCCGCTGCCATGCCGATGGCATCCGCCTTGCCGGCGAGGGCCGGTGCCTTCTGTGTGAGTTCGTCCGCGATCATCTGGGGGAGTTGCCTGGTACGGACGGCGTCCTCCCCGGCCAGGGCTCCGTCTGCCTCGAACGCGGTGCGGGCGGCACGCTTCCACGCCTGGGAGGAGACGCGTGCGCGCCTGACTCCGCCGAAGACGGCAGTCTTGGGGCTGCCGTCCTGGTCCCGGTTGATGTTGGAGGGCGGTACGTTCTGAAGGATGTGGAGGTCGAGGAAGGCCATGGCGCTACTCCTTGATCGGTTCGGTGGTTGCGTCGGTGGGCTTGTGAGGGGTGCGGTGGAAGTCCATGCCCCAGATGCGCTTGAGGCCCTGTCGCCGGGCGGGGGAGTGCCAGGCTGCGAGGGCGTCGGCCAGCGCGACGTAGTCGAGAGTCACGTTGTAGGTGCGCATGAGCGAGACGAGGAAGCGCACGTGACTGGTCAGCTCGGTCGTCGAGTCGGCGCCTTGGGCAGCGCGAAAGCGCCTGGACGCGCCGTCCTTCGACGGCATTGCGTTCTGCAGTCTGCGGATGGCTGCCCCCAGGGAGATGCCGTCTCGGTGCACCGAGGTGGACTTGGACTGCGCGTGGCAGGCGTACAGGGCGAGGGTGTGGTGAACGGCTGCGATGACCTCGTCGCGCTGCCATGAGGGCACGTACTCGGCGAGCGGTGTGTTTTCGTTGCCCTCCAGTACGTAGGAGATGGGCTGGTGCATGTCCAGTTCGTCGAGGGGCTCCCTGTTGCGTCCTCGGCGGCAGGCGGCGGCAAGTCCCGGGTCCCGGTCGATGGCCCGGAGCTGGGTGACGAGGCGTTTGTGCCATGCAGGTGGCTCGGTGGAGGGCTTCTTGTTGCTGGTCGTGGTCATGGCGTGGGTGGCTCCAGGTCGTCCGGGTCGTCTTCAGGGGCGAGAAGTTCGTGCAGTGCTTTGTGCAGAGCACTGTGGAAGTAGATTTCTGCGAGGGACGCGTCCATGACCTGGCCGTCCTCTGTTTCGTGGCCATGCCACGCTGACGGGCTGGTGGCGTTCAGGAGCGTGCCGGACCTGGCCCGGATGATGGTCCGGACCTCGTTCGCCCATAGATCGAGGGTTTGATCGATGTCGGCGTCGCTCTCGGTTAGTGAGGACAGCCACCGTCGGAATGGTGTGTCCAGGGCGGCGTACGCGGTCTCTCGGGCGCGCTCCCGGTGCCCGGCCAGCAGGCCCTCCTCGGAAGGGCGGCACCCCGAGGCGACTGCCAGGTTCTCGGCTAGCTTCGCGAGCGCGTGCACGGCAGCGGCGGTAGCCCTGACCGCGTCGAGCACGGCGTGGCGCCACTCGTCACTTTGGGCGGAAAGAACGATCACGGGCAGAGGGAGCACGTCCCCGTACGCCTCGTTGATCACCGCGCTCTGGTTGCCGTACTCGAAGCCGACCGCGAGAACGTGCAGAGGCATGCCTTTCAGGGCTGTCATGCGTGCTCTGCTGCCCAGCTGAGACAGCACCGCAGGACCCTGGAACGTCGGCGCGTCCCGGACCGCTGATGCGGTGGTCGGCTCCGCGCGTGCCAGAAGCGGGCCCAGCCCGCGCCACAGCTGCCGCTCAACCTGGTGGCGCACGGGCCAGTACACCAAGGGGAAGCTGCGCTTCTTCTCCAGGTTCGAGCTGCGCTTCCACGCCGAATGCGGTTCACTGCGCATCCATGCTCGAAGGTCCTGACCGGTCTCCAACGAGAGCCGGTCCCCACCACAGACCACGACCTGTCGCACCACGAACTGCCCCGGTACCTCCGGGGCGGGTTCGGGGACCAGACGGATACGGCGTGCAGGCCAGGTGAACAGCTCGAGCCGTCCTTGCGGCGCCCGCTGCGACCACTGCGCCGACAGAGGGGGACGTTCCCACACCGGCAAGTCCGTCCCCCCGGCCTCAGAGCTGGTGAGAGGCAGAAGGTTGCACATCAGGGAATGCCACAGCGTGGGTCCCATGGGCATGACCACGCCGAGCTGGCCGAGCGATCCGACAGGGTTGGACAGCGTCTTGCCCCTGACGGCCTGGTCGTCGCCCACGGCTCCGGTCTTGATCGCCGCGGTGTCCCAGGCATGGGCGTGCAGCAGCCACCGTGCGGCCTGAGCCGGAGACAACGCGGCCGGCCGGTCATCGCGTTCGGCCGAGAACAGCGGCACATTGTTCCCGCTGGCGATGTGCGGGAGCAGCAGAGCTGCGGTCTTCGTCTTTCCGTTGAGCGCTTCCAGCCCTCCCACCTGCATGAAAGGCGACTGCGGGTCGAACAGGTCGAACCGTGCTCGGTGCTCATCGAGGTATCTCCCGACCACCTCGGCGTCGAAGGCCCCAGCGTCCCACCAGGAAACCCACTGCTTCTCACTGGTCGGCCCCTGCAGAGCGCGATGCAGTACAGCCAGCAACAGACGCATGACCGGCGGAATTTGGGAAGGGGCGTCGAGGGCCAGGCTCCGGATTTGCCCGGCGCGTGTCAGGACGCTGCGCAGGGATACCTCCGCAGACGTGCCGTCGGTGAGGACGACCGGGATCCAGTCGTCGTCGACCAGGTTGAATTCCATACCGCTCCAGCGCGTAGGCATGACGAATCACCCTGCGTCCAGGCGTCTTTCAAGTGCCTGGCGCGGACTCACATACCTACAGGACCCCACTGACAACGGGCGATGAACTGCAAAAACAGGCTGAGAGGAGACCGATCAGACGATCTGCAAGCCATCCTGTGAGCAGTAAGTGACCCTCTTGCGACCCAACCGCAGGGGCCGGCCATCCGCTGGAAGGAGGAGCACGCGGACCGAACCCAGCCACGCAGAGTCCCGCCACGCTTCCGGAGTGAAGGCAGCTGCGCCCGCGGCATCCGTCAGCTCCTGCGACCACCCGGGCAACCGGATCGCCTGGTCCAGCACCATCTCGACTCCATCCGGATCCGGCAGGCTTGCCAGCGACACCACTGAGCCTTCTCCAGCGGAGACAGACGCAGCCGTGCCCGCAGCGGCTCCCCCACGCATCAAGATCACCTCCAACGACGGCTTCCCGAGCCGCACCAGCGCCTGGACCTGCGCCGTGCCGTCATCGTCCTCACCACTGAAGGCGGCATCCCTGTGGAGGTCCGCCAGGGTCTCCACATCGCGCGGACTGGGCAGAGTCACCTGTGCCGCCAGCGTCGCCATCCGGTCACGATCTTCCTCATCCTGGCGCGCCGCCTCAACCAACCGCTCCTGCCAGGAATCCGGCCCCACCCCTTCATCGCCGTAGACACGGTTGACCAGCTCTGGAATGGCAACCGGCATCTCCAGCACGCCCCGGTCCAGCAATACCGCTGCTGTGCGCCACAACAGGTGATCCCCGTACACGGTGCGCGACCCAGCCGGAACCGAAGGCGGCGCGTCGACGCCAACCTGATAACCGGTCACGACAACCCGAGCCTGCGCGAGCATCCTCGGGCGGTCGGCCACCAAATGCCGGTGCATCCGACCAATGCGCTGGAACAGCAGGTCAATGGGGCACAGATCCGAGATGAGCCCGTCGAACGACACGTCCAAGGACTGCTCGACCACCTGCGTGGCGACCACCACGTGCGGCACAGGCCGCGCCCCGGCCGGCCCGAACCGCTCGATCAGCCTCGTCTCCAGGCGCCGACGGTCGGCCACGGTATACCGCGCGTGCATCAGCGTGACAGCGTCCTCCCCAAGAACTCCCCGCAGTTGCGCCGCCAGCTTCTGCGCCCTGTCCACCGTGTTGCGAATGACCAGGAGGCACCCACCCTCCGACACCATCTCCACTGCACGTTCTGCGACCGCGGTGACATCCGGCTCCGGCAGCATCTCCACCTGCACCCCCAGCCCGCGATCCGTCGTCGCAGCAGTAACCTGCGGCGCCGAGCTTGGTCGGCCACTACCGGGGGCGTCAGCCCATGTCAGCCGCGGATACGCCTCGTCGTCTACCAGTGCCAATCGCCGCCCCGCGTACGCATCGAGCAGCTCCTGCCGCTGCCTAGCGGGCAGAGTCGCCGACAGCAACACCACCGGCACACCGCACGCACCGAGCCACTCCAGCACCCGCTTCAACAGCCCTGACATGTAAGCGTCATAGGCGTGCACTTCGTCCAGGACCACCACCTTCCCGGCCAGACCCAACATCCGCACCGACACATAGCGCGACGCGAGGCCCGCCAGCAGCAACTGGTCAACCGTCGCCACCACCACCGGTGCCAGCAGCGCCCGGTAGCGGCCTTGGACCCACAGCGACGCGATCAGCCCCGTGCACTCGTCCACCCCTACGGCACTACTCAATAGAGCCCGGTAGTCCTCCTGCCGTGCCGCTTTCCCGTGCGCCAGCGCCACCGTCGTGTCGGCCCCCTGTCGCTCCAACCACTTCACGACCCGCCCGAACATCTGATTCGCCGTCGCCTGCGTGGGCAGACCGAAGAACACCCCGTTCGCGCCCAGCCTGGCGGCTAGCACTTCCACCGCTGCCAGGGCGCCCTCCGTCTTGCCTTCTCCCATGGGCGCCTCAAGGATCAGGAGACCAGGGTTACGCACAGAGCACGCGACCGTACAGATTGCCTCCTGTACGGAACGCGGCTCAGCAATGCCGAACCGAGACCGATACAGCGCACGCGCTCCCAACCGAGCGCTTTCTGCATCCGGCTTCCAAGCTCCCCGCACCCCCATGACCTCACCCGCGTGCTGGACGCGGGAGGCGGAAGTCCTCATGTATCCGTCCGGAAAACGGCCTTCATAAGGGAAGAGATTCTCGTTACTGGCCAGCCAGTCCGCCAGCGTCACCGCGCCAGCCTGCACCAACTGGGCCGGCACCGACGGCACACTCCGGCACCACTTCTCCAGGAACAGCTCAGCTCCGCTGCCTTCTACAGCTGCCCTGTGTACGGCATCCTGCGCCGGCAGCCACGCACCGGTACCCCGCCGCTTGGCCCGGATGCCCTCATCCAGCCAACCCACCCGGGGGAACACACCATGATGGCCAGCCAGCGTCAGGGCCACGAACTCGGCAGCCTCGGCATCCCACCCCTCGGCGCACAACATGTCGAAGATCAAGCGCCCTGACAGCCAACTGTGGGGAAGTGAGCCCCTGACGGACAGATCCACCGGCAGCCCAACAGCCATCAATTCCGCTCGGCGGCAGCTATCCAGGCCGGCGAAAGACGGCGTCGCCTTCCCCAGATCATGCGAAGCGGCCAACCACACCAACCGAACACGAGCCGACTGGGCATCCTCCGCCAGGTCCGCAGCGAGCAACCGGCGAACCTGGAGCGCGAGAAAGTGATCCCACAACCAACCACCCGCGTGACCGCTGTCCCACACATGCGCGATCAACGAATGCCACAAAGCTCCGGGCGGCGTATCCGGCGCCCAACGATTCCGACGCCACGTCTTCGCCCACAAGAGCCGATCCACGTCAGACAACTTCGACATCCAGCCTCCACGTCCTCCCGCACAGTCCTACCGGCAGCCTCTGACAGAGGACAGCAGAAATCCCGCACGCGCTACTGTGACAACCATGGCCGTCTCTCCCGAAGGCTGGTCTTGCACTTTGATAAACAAACAGCAAATCCGCCACAGAAGGCCAGGTGAAAGAGGGTCTGCTCCGCGCAGGCGGAGATGGCCCGATCGCAGCACTTGCCATGCGGCCCGAGGGCTGGTCTGCTCCGCGCAGGCGGAGATGGCCCGCCGGATCGCAGTACCAGGTGCATGAAGTCCACGTCTGCTCCGCGTAGGTGGAGATGGCCCGGACCTCGACAAGGTGCGCGCCCTGCAGCGCCAGTCTGCTCCGCGCAGGCGGAGATCGCCAATAGGGCGGGATCTTCCTTGGCCCGCTCGTGGGATGCGCGCGCGTGGAGATCACCCCGACGGCATAGGCCCCGGCTGAGCGATGATGGTGCAGCGGATGGGTCCGTCCCGGACGACGTGTTGAACGCTGTCGTGATGGCGATGGTGGACTGGGTTTGTTCACCCGGCAGACTGGCCCACCGGACGCAGGTGGCCAGCCCGCAGAGGCCGTGGCGGTGCAGTTGTCGCACCCGCCCTCAGCTGGTCGCCTCCTTGGCCGAGTAAGTGGCCAGAGTTGGCCGGCTTCCGCTCCTGGGCAGCCTGGTCTACACCTTGCACGCGGACGCCCACACCGTGCACCGCAGAAATTCTGTCCTAGCGGCTGCGCTCTGGCTGACTTGTTTGCCGTGTCCGATGATCTTTCCGCCCCTGTGTCCGGTACTCCTAGCTGGGTCCTCCTCGTCGGTGACTCCACCGATTCCGGCCAGAGTCTCAAATAGCCTTGCCGGGACAAAACGCTCTTTAAGGCGGTGGGCTCCTGTAAATATTCGAACAACTGTAGGCGTCATGTCTTGGGGTGGCTACGATCGCTGTCGATCGGTGGTGTCCGCTGCGGGTGCTTGCTGGGCAGCGCAGGCCAGTTGCTGACCGATTCGGGATCATTCGGGAGGTGGTCGCCGATCGTGCGAGTGCCCGTACTAGCCTTGGTCGCTTGGAGGCGTTTTCGTGTCTCGGGCTCCGCGAGGCCAGTTAGCCCTGTGGGCCTTGCGCGCGCTGCGGCTCAGGAGCGGAAGACGGTTCATGACAGGTGATCTGCACCTGCATCCGGTGGTCCATGGCTTGCGGTGACGAGGAGTGCGTGCAAGCCCCGCTGGGGCGGTTGTCAGTCCGGGACGAGAGGGGGTTGGTTCATGGCGATCACGGCACGGGAGCCTGTGGATGTGGTCGCGGGGGCGCTGGCTCCGGGTGACCTCTTGCCCCGTGAGTCGAAGCTGGCTGTTGCCGAAGTTTTCGGGGCGCAGGTAGTTGTGGCCTACCGGTATGAAGCGCGAGAGCGTGAGCGACGGGCAGCTGTGGGGATGCCGCCGCTGGTGCGGCTGGATGCGCTGAATCTTCTGATGGCTCTTCCTGTTGGGGAGTCGGTTCCTGCTCGATTTTTGAGTGAGAGGGAACGGCGGGCGTTGAAATGCCTACCGGGGGGTGCGGTGGTCCGTCGGGGTGGCCTGATCGTCAGGCAGGCGATTCATCCGGTGCATATCGATATGGTCTTTGTGCCGGGGCGTAGCTGGGAGTCGGCTATGGAGCGGGCCGAGCGGTTTACTCCTTTTGCTGCTCGTTCGGTCGTGGTGGATGGCGTGTTGCGGCGTAGGGATGATGCTGTGATGCGCGCGGATTACTTCGGCATTGGACTGTTCGTGGCGCGGGATGATGCGGTGGAGGCCGTGGTTTCCCCCCGTCCGTTCGTGCGTAGACGCCATACCGTCGCCGGATGGAAGTTTCTGGAGGATGTCTACCGTCAGCTTCCCTGAGTGTTCTGCCCGCAGCTTGCTATAGAGCGACGGGTAGCGTCGCCCACGCTCTGAGCGGTGGGGGTACTTGGAATCCGGACTTTGGGTGTGCGCCTAGTCCGATGCGCTGGTTCTCCAGCGCGTAGCGATCGACTGCTGCGGCGCATTTGCTGCGCCACCACGTTCTGCGCTCGCTGCCGGCGCGGTAGCTTGCCATTTCGCTGACCCAGCTGCTCCAGGTGAGGAGGGTGTGGTTATCGGCCTCACGTCGCGTTTCACCGTCGGGCAGGGCGAAGCGGTCGAGGCCGCGCCCGTCGCACTCGTCGCAGTCGCATGTCGCGGGGTCCACGTTGGCGTAGAGCTTGGACAGGGACTCGGCTCCTTTGAAGCACATCAGTTCGGGCATTAGTGCGTGTGGGTAGGTGGGGCCGCCACCTCGCTTGCCGGTCCGGGGCTTCTCGTCGGGCGGGATCGCGTGGCGGAGCGAGCTCTGGACGCCGATGCCGGCACAGAGGGCGCCATGTGCCATGACGTCCAGCGCTGCGAGATCCGTGCGCAGAAGCGACATGTGTTCGACCTCGGTAAACAGCCTGCGCAGGTTGGCGGGGACGTCCTTCGTCTGTTCCAGCGGGTCGAACTGGCGGAAGAGGATGACGGCCTTCGGGTGGTCGATCTTCGAGCAGACCGCGATGAGTTGACCGATGTTCTCTCGGTTGAGCCACGTGACGTCGATCGGGAGAGAGACCAGGGTGTCGGCGCGCTCGATTCGGTTTGCTTCCCGCATCACGGCCTTGAGCGCCCTGGAGCTGGCTGGCGGGATGTATCCGGTCGGAGTCAGTGCTGCGCTCGCCCCTCGAGCCTTCTGGAAGGTGAGGGAGTCGTCCACGGCGGCGAACAGCTCGTCAGGAGTGGCCATGAACGGTTCTTCTGCCGTGGCGGTGTGGGTGGCGTAGGGGGCGCTGTCGATCAGCAGCGTTCCCTTGTAGCCGGCAGCGGTGCGGAGCTGGAAGGCTCGTGCATCGGCCTTGGGCCCGGTCATGACCACCCCGCTGAGATCGTCATTGAGTGCGTTGCGGGGTCGCGGGATGTTGATGGCGTTCTCGTGGAGCAGGACGCGCCCCTGCAGGAGCGGCACAGCTGCAACGGTGTGGTCGAGAGTTCTGGCGGCATGCGGTTGCTGCCTCGGGTCTGGGGTGTTGCTCATGAATCACCTCGCTGGAGAGTCCGGCACGTCCTTGTGTCCGGACGGAGAGGAAGCGCACAAGTAGATCTCGTGGAACTCCTCACGACCCAGGCCCGCCAGGTGAGCGGTCTCGATCGCACTGAGGTGGAGCTGCTCCTCAAGTCGGGTGACGACTTGAGCGAGGTGGCGCGGAATTTCGCGCCGAATCGTGGTCGGTTCGTTGGTTCGGTAGCCGAGAGCGGACAGCTCGACCATCAGCGTGCGGTATTGCCATTCGCTGATGACTCCCAGGTCCATGGCTCGTCTGATCAGAGCGGCCATTGACACCCCCCACCGGCCTTTGAGGTCGATGAGTCGGGCAACATCGATGCTGGGCTTCAGCTCAGGCAGGATCACCTCGTGAGGCATCAGGAACTCAGAGGCGAACCGATCGGCCTGGGCCTCCTGCACACGGCTCTCGCCGGGCTCGCGGTGCATCACCAAGTGGCCCAGCTCATGCGCGAGACTGAAGCGTGAACGATCGGCGGGTCCCGCTGAGTTCAAGAGAATCAGCGGTGCCTTGCCCGCCGGCCACTGGCTTACGGCGTCAAGTTCCGTGGTGCCCAGGTCGCGGACCACGATCAGTGCACCGGCATCCTCGAGCAGAGCGACCAGGTCGTCGATGGGGCCAGCGGGAACATTCCACTCGTCGCGTACCGTCTCCGCCGCGTCTGCAGGAGTATCGAAATCGTTGACTTCGATGGGCCTGAACAGACTGTTGCGACGGAGGGCCGCGACTCGTGTCACCGACTCGACTTGCATACGGGTGAGTGCCAGTGTCGCGTGGATCCGGCGTAGTGCGGGGGCGCCCATGGAGGCGCGCTTGCGGTGATGTACCAGCCCGACGCCTGTCCCGGTCGCTTCGGCATCCCGGCACAGCATTTGGGTGGTGAAGCCAAGCGCGGAAGCGAAGAGGTGCAGCCGCTCACCCCGGACCGGGATGCGCCCGGCTTCGGCCCGGCTTACGTACCCCTGCGTGATGCGTTCGCCCTCCACACGCGACATCTCTGCAGCGAGACCGGACTGAGTCCAACCGCGGGAATCGCGGGCCAGTGTGAGCATGGCCGGTTCCGCGATCAAGTTCTCCTGGTCACTCACGAGCCACCTCCCGTCCTGCCCGACTCAACACCCCTGAGGATACACGTTTTTATCCCTCAGAATATTCCTGTCGTGATCCGCAGGCTGTCTGGTTTCTAGGGATACCACGCCCCACTGACATCCCAAGAGCGGGCACTCTGGCCGATGTTGATCGTTTCGTGTCGTGAGGTGCTCGATGTGAAGCCGTGGCAGTCCGGGCGCCGCCCCTATGGCGGTACCGACCAGGGCGTCAGGGGTGTGAGTGCGGATCGCGACGACCCGGCTCGCGCCACCCCTCCCGGGGCCGGCCTCGAGTCGGCGTGGAGTCGAACCGCCATACGACGGGCGCTTCGTCTCGGGTCCGCAGGGGTAACCCACCCGGCATGCAAGATCCTCATGTGGCGGTGGCGGCGGTGGCGGCGGCTCGGCTGCGTTCGGGCAGGCGGGCCTTGCGGGCTGTGGACTTCCTGCGTGTGTCGACGGAGGAGCAGGCCAAGGGCTACGGCATCGCGTCCTCGGGCAAGAAGACAGCCAGGTACATCAGTAAGAAGGGCTGGGAGCACGTCGGCACTTTCGTCGATGACGGTGTCTCCGGAGCTTTGGAGTCACGCCAACGCCCCGACCTGCGGCGGTTGATGGAGCGAGCGTGGGCGGTCCCGCGGCCCTTTGACATCGAGGTCGTGAACGAGGGCCGTGCCATCGGTCGTACCGGACGTGCTTTTTGGAGGTGGGTCTGGGAACTCCAGGAGATCGGCATCTTCGTGGCCGTGGTCAAGCGGGACTACGACAACAGCACTCCCGAGGGGGAGAGCAAGATGCGCAAGGATGCCGATTACGCCGAGGACGAGCGGGAGATCATCCGCGAGCGGACCCAGGGCGGAATCCAGGAGAAGGCCGAGAGCGGCGGCTACATCGGTGGCAAGGTCCCTTACGGTTACCGCGTCGGGGCGGGCCGCCTCGTCCTGGATGAGTGCCGTGAGGACAGGGACTGCGCGGCGAAACACGAGGCGTGCGCGTTGCGGCGGGGGCGGACGCTCTATCTCGACTTGCGGGACTGGAGCCAGGCGGCGCTCGCGGTGAATGCGGAGGGCTTTCGGAGGCGGGACGGCGGGCTGTGGGGCGGCCAGAGTCTGCGCCAGCAGGTGCTCAACCCCATTGTCCTGGAGGCACGGCAGGTGTTCCGCGGCTCTGCGGGAGTGCGGCGAGACCACGAGGGACGGCCGGTGAACGGCGACCGGGTGGTCATTCCGCTACCGCCGATCTTCACCCCGGCCGAGGTTGAGGAACTCCGGGCGTCCAGTGTGCGCCCGGTCCGCACATTGCAGAAGGCCCGTCCCTACACCCTCAGCGGCCGGATCGTCAGCCCCTGCGGCAAGCGCTACATCGGCGGGGGAACGATCCTCAGAACGAAGGCATACCGATGCCAGGGTCGGACCAGGGCATACGCAGGTGCACCCATCTGCTCCTGCCCCTACCTGGCTGCTGATCCAGTCGAGAAGCAGACCTGGCGACGAGTGAGGATGCTCCTAGAAGACTCATGAAGATCT
>NZ_JAGGPC010000056.1:0-13415 GCF_018614005.1 Streptomyces sp. ISL-99 | reverse complement strand
GCGTTTGCCTCGTAACCATTTCGCAGGTGAGGGATGTCGTATGCCTTGTCTGCGTGGAGGCGTTGGGGCTTGGAGTCGGCTGCGTGGGATTCGTGTCCCATGTGGAAGTGGGACAGCATCGGCTTCAGCGCCTGGCTGTCGTGGGTGTTGGCTGCGGAGGGTCCGACGCGTAGGGGCAGTCCGTACGCGTCGGACAGGACATGCATCTTGGAACCGGGCTTACCCCGCTCCACGGGGCTCGCACCTGCAAGTTCGCCCCCCTTTTAGCCCGCACATGAGCAGAGTCGAGAACCGCGCGGGACAGGTCGACCAAGTTCCGCTCGTCCAGGAGCTGGAGAACCTTCTGGTGCAGCCTGCCCCAGACTCCCGCCCGCGACCAGATGACAAACCGGCGGTGCACGGTCGACTTCGACGCTCCGAAGCACGGAGGCAAGGCCCGCCAGGCACAGCCGCTGACCAGCACGTAGATGATCGCGGCGAAGACCGCCTCGTCATCGATGTTCACAACCCCGCCACCCTGCGGACGCACTCGCGCAGCCGGCAACAACGGTTCCGCAAGCTCCCACAAACCGTCCGGAACAATCCATCCCCACCGCCCACTCCCCATGCCAGGTCCAACGACCAACTCGCCATGTAGGACACGGTCTAAGAAGGTCCGGGGCATGGAGGGCATGCTGCTGCGCGTCGCGGAGGCCGCCGCGGCGAACGAGGCCCGCTACAAGGCCCGGGTCTGCACGGTGCTGCGGTCGTCGTATTCGGCGCACTGGCGCCGAATACTCTCGCCGCTGTTGGGCGCGCTGGAGCTGAAGTGCAACAACACCTCCTACCAGCTGGTGATGGACGCGATCGACCTGCTCCAGCGCTACCTGGACCAGCCGCTGAAGGAGGGCGCGTTCTTTGACCTGGCGGAGCGCGTGCCACTGGCGGGGCGGCGGTGGTGGACGACAAGGGGCGTGTCGAGCGCGTCCCGTACGAGCTGTGCGTGCTGGTGGCGCTTCGGGACGCGGTGCGGCGCCGGGAGATCTGGGTGGTGGGGGCGAACCGGTGGCGTAACCCGGGAGACGACTTGCCGGCGGACTTCGAGGACAACCGGGACGTGTACTACGCCGCGCTGGGCCAGCCACAGGACGCCGGCGAGTTCATCGCCGCTCTCCACGGCAACCTCCGGACATCGCTGGACCGCTTCGAGCAGGCGGCTGGAGGAGGGCACGACGGGCGGGGTGACGATCGTCAGGAAGCACGGCGAGCCGTGGATCAGGGTGTCCCCGCGAGGCAAGCAGGAGGCGCCCGAGTCCCCGGTGGCGGTCAAGGGCGAGATCGAGCGGCGCTGGGGCCCATTGACTGAACTAACTCTTGATCTGAACGATCCCGGGCGGGATCTGACACGTTTCCTGCTGCCCGAAGCAGGTCGATTAGTCGAGACCGACGAACCGCAGGAGCCCTACCGGCTACTCGATCCGGCTGGTCTGCCGGTCGTGCCGGTAGCGGCGTTCTTCGCTGAGTTGCAGGCGGCCAGCAGGTCGGTGACCGCGGTGCGGTCGTACGGCATGGATCTACTCAGGTGGTACAGGTTCCTGTGGGCGGTCGACGTCGCCTGGAATCGGGCGGCGACCCGCAGTGACGCCCGGGACTTCTCCCGCTGGCTGCAACTCACAGACAAGCCGGTCCGCGTCCGCTGGCGGCACCAGCGCCAGGGCGTGACCGTCCCCAGGCCGAGGCGGAGCGAAGCGGACTGAGCCGGGGGCGCCGAACCCGGTGACGGGCAAGCCGACGCCTGGCAAGAAGTACGCACCGACCACCCGCGCGCACAGCGAAACTGTTATCTAGTGCTGTCAAGTCTTGATGCAGCTCAGGCCCCTGTTGCTTGTTAAGGGAAGTTAGGCATGTTGCTGAGCGTCGGTGCCCCCGCGGGGGACGGGGTTTGTGACGCATCTTGTGAGCCATCGCCGCATTTCAGAGGCACACCCGCGCTGTTCTGCCAGCGGTGAACACCGGCCCGACCGGGCTCGACGATCACTACAGTCCAGTGTCATGACGACGGTTACAACGCGCACGGTCGAGTACCCGGCCGACGGTCTGACGATGATCGGGCACCTCGCGCTCCCGGCCGGTGTCGACCGCCGTCCCGCGGTGCTGCTCGGACCAGAGGGCATGGGGCTCAGCGACGTCGAGCGCCGCCGGGCCGATGCGCTCGCCGAGCTGGGATACGTAGCGCTGGCCTTCGACCTTCACGGCGGGCGCTATTTGGGTGACCCCGAGGAGATGCTGGCCCGTTGCATGCCGCTGCTCGCCGACCCCGACCGGATGCGGGGCATCGGCCATGCGGCGCTCGACGTGTTGCGCGCCGAACCGCGGACCGACCCCGACCGGATCGCCGCCGTCGGCTACGGCACCGGGGGCGCCGTCGGGCTGGAACTCGGGCGCGATGGCGTCAACCTGCGCGCGATCGGGACAGTCAACGCGACTACCACGGGCCGACCGGGCGAGGCGGCGCGCATTCGCTGCCCGGTGTGGGCCGGGGTCGGGTCGGAAGACCCGATCATGCCGCCCGCGCAACGGGACGCGTTCACCGCCGAGATGCAGGCCGCGGGCGTCGACTGGCGCCTCGCGGTCTACGGCGGCGCCTTGCACGCCTTCCACCACCCGCCGGTCGACCACCCCGTGGTCCCCGGCGTCGGCTACCACCCACAGCACGCGCAGCGCGCCTGGCACGACGTCATCGACCTGCTCGCCGAGTGCCTGCCCGTGACGGAGTGATCTGGTCGGCAACCGTGATTCCGGGCCGTGAGCCAGGCCGGTCGACCGCCACCGGCTCCGGTTTGTGGGACATCACCGCAGCTCAGAGAAATTGTGACGAGGTGCTCTGCGAGGGTGTTCCCACTCGGCGGCGGGAACCGGCTCCGCCCGATGACAGGGCTCATCCGGCTTCGGGGGCATCCGGGTTGGTGTTCTCCCTGCGCATCATCCTGCGCAGGCTCGCGCGAGCCGCGTCCCGGTCCTCCTCCGCCTCGGCAAGCTTCTCCTCCCACTCGGCCTTGCCCCGCGTCAGCGCGTCTCTCTCGGCGGTCAGCTCGGCGTTCTGGCGGCTGAGCTCGTCGATGCGTGCCATCAGCTCGCCCGTGCCGACCTGGTCGAGTTGCTGCCCCAGCTGTCGTCGCACGGCGTCCTTGAGCTTGTCCCGCTCCTCCCGCAGTGCGGTGATCTCCTGGCGAGCCAGCGCCAGATCGGTCTTCAAGCCCGCCGAGCTGACGGAAGCCCCTGTGCTGGCCTTCGGCGGGTGCATGGCCTGCCGAGCGCGGGCGGCGTCGATGTGCTCACGGACGCCCTAAGCGTAGACCAGCCAGTTGGACACCCCGGCGGTCTTGGCGACGGCCGGGAAGGTGACGGGCTCGCCGCGGGCGACCATGTCGTGCAGTACCGCCAGGACTTTGGTCCGCTTGGTCTGGCTGTCGCGGAGACGGGCTGCCTTGAGGACCTCGGCGGGGACACGCTTGCCGCTCACTGGTCACCGCCCGGCTGCTGGAGGACGGTCAGCGGGAGCAGGGTGCGGCCGTTCGAGGCGCGGGTCTTGCGCAGGATCTTGCTCGCCTCTTCAACTTCGGTCCGCTCCTCAGCGGTCAGATCCTCGATCTTCCTCTTCATGTTGTCGGCGACGCGCCTGTAGGCGTCGATCTCCTCGTTCATGTTCCGGATCACCCACTCCGCGGCGTCCAGTGCCTGCGCGGTCTCGCGTTCAGCCTTCATGGTGCGAATGTGGTCCTCGATGACGGGCAGGTAGGACGGGTCGGGCCGGTAGAAGTCGCAGCCCGCGCAACGGAAGCGGAGCGGGCATGCCTTCCCGCCGGCCTTGACGTTGCTGGGCTCGACGCAGCCGCCGAACGGCGCCGCCACGGAACTGCGCTCGTAGGCGGCGTTGGAGGGCATCGGCGCCGGGCGTCCGCCACGGTCCAGGGTGTGCTTGCGCACCACCTCGACCGCTGCCCGCTTCCGCTTGAGCGAGACCTTGTAATACCCAATCGTCGTTTTTGGGTCCTTGTGATCCATAAAATCCTTGAGGATGTCCAGGGCGATACCGGCGTCCGCACAGCGCTGGGCGAACGCGTGCCGGAAGGCGTAAGGGAAGATCAGGGACCGGTCGAACGGCAGCGGCTGGCCGTCTTCGCCGGGGATCTCGGAGTCCAGTTGCGGCAGGGCGTCCACCCGAACCCGAAGCATGCGGGAGGGGAAGTCCGCTCCAAGATGCCCCGTCTCCTTGCGCTCCGTGGCAGCGGGAAACAGGTAGCCGTCACCGTGCTCGAAGTCGGCCAGTGCCGCCCGGCGGCGTTCCCACCGCTGGATGATCTCCGCGGATTCGATGTCGATGGGCAGGCGTCGCCGCAGTCGCTTGCCCTTGTTGTTGTCCCAGATCAGGTTGTAGTGGCCGTCGACCCGCTCCAGGCATCCCACCTTCAAGGTGACGACCTCGTTGGGGCGCCGGCCCGGTGTCCCGCATGACCGCGTAGAGGGTGCGGCACATCTCCTTGACCTCTTCAGAAGGCATCGAACCATGGGAGAGGCTATCGCCCAACGTGTTTTGCAAGCCGTCGAGTTGGGCGATGACCGACTCGGGTACGGCTTTGCCGATCTCGTCCTCGTTCGGCTCGGGCAACGCGATCCGGTGCGCGGGATGGCGGCCGAAGAGGCCCGGAAGGGTGTCCAGCATCCCGGCGAACCTGCCGAACTCCAGGATCTGCCAGAAGTTCGACAGTGCGGTGTGCCGGTGTTTCTCGCTGTAAGGACGGCCGTCCTTCCTGAGCAGGGTACGGAAGGCGGCGACGACGGCCGTCATGTCCGCGAATCCCAGGACTCCGGGGTCCATGCCGCCGCCCGGCCGCAGCGCCAGGGCCCGGGAGGCGACGAGGCAGGCGGCCATTCTCGTGGACAGCTTGCCGCCGGTGGGATTGCTGCTGCGGGCCCACTGCATCACGACCGCTTGCAGCCACGGCTGCCGGATCTCGGTGAAGTCCGCCGTCCCTGCGTGGCGGCGCGGCCGGACACCGGTAGCCGAGCCGATCCCGAGAGCCGGCAGGTCCCACACAACCCGCTGCGTGGCGTCGATGCCGTTGAAGTCATCGAAAGCCACCCGCAGATGACGAAGCATCTCCTGGGCATGGGCGCTGACACTGGTGGTTCGGCCGAAAGACTGCCGGGCGACGCTCTCCGGCGGGGCCAGGACAAGGCTGGGCAGGTCGACGAGCTGCGACACGATCGACCGGGTGGCCCGAGGATCCAGCTTCCTGTCGACTGTGTCCCGCTGCTGCAGAGCGAACAGCACTTCGAGCCGCGTCACCGGGGCCAACGGGGCCAGGGAGATCTGGTTGCCGCTCAGGTAGGGAGCCTGACGACTCGCCCAGCTCTCGACCGAGCCCCGCGCTTCCTCACCCCTGGCCTGCCAACGGTAGTAGTGCGTCGGGCACAGACGTGCACGGACCGCGGACTCCGGCGAACACCCGAGCACCAAGCACGGTGGCAGCGGCTCGTAGCCGGGCATCGTGGCCGCCCATGCGGCCAGGTTCTCCTCGGAGTCCTCCAGCCCCCGCCGCTTGAACACCGCGACCCACAAGCTGTAGTGGGCTCTGCACAGGCCGCGCACCGAGACGCGTCGCCGGCATCGGCCGTCCTGCGGGCCGGCCGCGCATCGGGCAGGTGCCTTGTAAGCCTGGAGCCTCGTAGTAGGGATGTAGGTGGCGTCACTCCTCCGCGCTCAGCACTCCGCGTTCGAGGGCCTTCTCGCAACTCCTGCACCTCATGCTGGCTGTGACATTCACCCGCAGACACTGGGGGGTGCGGCACCTGTAGGTGCGGGCGGGCGGCGAAGCCGGCTTTGACGGCCAGCCGGTCGAACAGGTCCTTGACGTTGGGGTACTTCATCGGCTGCCCCAGCGGGGCCCGGAAGAGGTTGACGAACACCATTTCGCTCTCGGCGGCCTGCGGGACCTGGTCCCGCTCGTAGACGTACGCGGCATAAAGGCCCGCCACATCCGAATCGACCGGGATCCACCGCGGGCTGCGGGCCTTCGCCAGCGCTCCGTTGCTGTTCATCCGCCGCCACACGTGCACGTGCCCGCCGGACACCTGGCAGCCCAGCCCTGATGAGTCCGGCAGCAGGTGCATGTCCTGGCGGTGCAGTCCCAGGGCCTCCCCGATCCGCATCCCCGTCGCCCCCAGCAGATAGACCAGGAACCGGTCCCGTGCCCGGACGGTCAGCGCGAGCAACTGCGCGAACTGCTCATCGCTCAACCACTCGTAGCCCGGCAACGCCACCCGGAACTTGATGGTCTTGGCCTCTACCGAGCGGAACTGCCCGTCCTCGCCAGGGCTGTAGCCGGGCGGCAGAAACGACAAGTACTTGGTCTCGGACAGCATCGACGCCGTCGCCGTCGCCACCCAGCCAAACGGGACGCAGAACCTCAGGAACTCGCCCACCGTCGTCAGGATCTGGTTCGCCGTGGCCTTGTCCCGGTAGCGCGGCGTCGCACTGGACCGCGGACCCCGGGGCGGCAGCGGCTCCTTCACCAGCCTGTGCAGGAACCGCGTCAGCGCGACGAACCCTGGCGCAGTCCAGTCCAATCCGTTCGCGGCGCAGTACGAGAGGTACAGAGCGACCCTGCCCGCGTACACCCGCTCCGTGTTCGGCGAGCAGTCCCGTGCCCGCAGCGACGCCAAGTACGCCGACGCCTCCTGATGGAGCTCGTAGGAGTCGGAGACGACCACCCATGCCACTGACTCGTCGCCGGGGGACACGGCATGTTCGGCCTTGAATGCCCGCATGCCGATGAACGTAACAGATGTGACAGTCACCTATCAGATACCTTTCAGTGACCTAGAGTTGGGCACGCGCTTCGCACGTGCCTCACGCCCTACAACACCTATAGATAAAAACTGTGCTGCGGTCCTTCTACGAATGTCACCTCGAAGAGGGCACCGGGCCGATCATCAACCCGTTCCCGCTCGACCGCTTCCGGCGAGGCCGGGCCAACGCCCACCACAACCCGATGGAACCGTTCCGACACGAGCGGCAGGGCCGCTACCGGCCGCGAGTTCCCAAGCAGCTCCCGCGACGCATCCCGGACGAGATGTTCAATGCGCTGTTCGCCGCGTTGAAGTACAACCGCGACCGAGCCTTGCTCGCGGCCTGGGTGTCCACCGGCGCCCGGGCTGACGAGCTTCTCACCAGCCGCCAGTTGGACGCCGACCCGGGCCAGCAGCTGATCTCCCGCGTCCGCAAGGGGACGCGGGAGAGCCAGCCGCTGCCGGCGTCGCCGGACACATTCGTGTGGCTGCGGCTCTATCAGGAGGACGCCCGACGGCAGGGCGCCCTGCGGGGACGCCAGCTGCCACTGTGGTGGACGCTTCGTCGGCCGTGGCGGCCACTGAACTACCATGCGGCCAGAGCGATGTTCGACCGGGCGAACGACCTGCTGGGGTCGAACTGGACCCTGCACGACCTGCGGCACACGGCCGTCTACCGCATGGCGCGCGACCCGCAGATGCCGCTGACGGACGTGAAGTGGGTCCTCGGCCATGCCCATCTGTCCACCACGGAAATTTACCTCGCCGCCAGCCAGGACGAGGTGATCGAGAGCGTGCTGGCCCACCACGCCCGCCGAGCCCGTCAGCCGGTCCTGCCGCCGGCTCCGGCTCCCGGCTACGACTCGGCGAGCCTGGACGTGCTGTTCGGGCGGCGGCCATGACCACGACGATGCCCACGGCCGAGCGCTCGGGACAGCGGTCCTCAGCTCCGTTGCACGGTTCCGCCCAGAGGTCCCTTCGGTCCGCATTTCCCGCGAGATCGGTCCCTGACACCTGGCCGGCAACCGCCGAGGACAAGGGCCCAGGTCAAAGAGCACCTGTGGCGGGGTTCTCGGCAAACGTGAACAGGCACACGCGCTACATCCGGGGCCGCGGGGCCCAGACGATCCTGCGCTGGCTGGAGGAGTTTCCGGGTGACACCTGGCAGCAGCGGTGACGGAACTCCGGCTCCGATGATCAGCGGCGGGCCCGGCTCGACCACCTGATGGGGGCAATCAGCGACGGCCGCTACGGACGGGTCGATCGGCCCGAACTTTCCTCTGGTGCCCTCGCGTTGGTCTGCGCTGATGTGATCCGTCCCAGCCTGGAGTGGCTGATGACGCGCCAGTCCCTGAACCTGCGGCAGCTGGTCGCTGAGCGTCGTGACCCGGAGGGCTTCGCCGCGCTCGCCGCCCTCTCGGCGCCGGAACTGTGGTCGACGAACCTCGGGTTCAACGCCCGCTACCAGATCGCGATGCTGGTGGTGGCCAAGGGCGGCGGGGTCCGCAACATCACCGTTCGGCGACTGCCTGGAACTGCGGGAGACCGAGGCACGCGTCTACGTTCACGCCGGCTCCGGGCGGTCGCTGTTCTACAACTGGCTGAGGGAACTCGGGAACTTCCCCTCCGAGGCGCCCACCACCGTGCGCGACGTCAGCAGGCACTCCGGTCAGGTCAGCGTCGCCGAACTTGTGGACCGCTACCAGCTGCGGTGCCGCCCCGTCCGCGACCTGATCGTGGACTACTTGGCCGAGCGTCAACCTTCGCTCGACTACAACTCTCTCGAAGACCTTTCCCGCACGCTCGCCCGGCACTTCTGGGCGGACCTGGAGCGTCACCACCCCGGCATCGGTTCTCTCCGCCTGGCCCCCGAGGTCGCTGCGGCCTGGAAGGAACGTTGCCCGACGGCACTTCCGTCGAGGTCACGAGCCCTCGAACGAACTCCATCAACCTGCTGACGGCATTGCGGGCCTTGTACCTGGACCTGGCTCAGTGGGCTCTGGAAGAGCCGGGCCGTTGGGGCCCGTGGGTTGCCCCGTGTCCGGTGAAGGAAGTCGAGATCTCCCAGCGGAAGCACGTCACCCGGCGCAAAGCTCGCATGGATCAGCGGGCCCGGGAGCGGATTCCAGGCCTTCCCACCCTGGTCAAGACCGCGGCCGACGAGCTCAAGAAGGCCCAGGCCCGGCTCGCCGCCGTCCGCACGGCGGCACCGGGAACCTCGTTCACCGTGCTGGGCGAGATCTACACCAAGGCGAAGGGCAACCGCTACACCGACCACACGGCATCAGCCACCGCCTACGACGCGAACGGCCGGCGGCACTGCCTGGGCCCGGCCGAGCAGCGCGCCTTCTGGGCCTGGGCGACCGTGGAATTCCTCCGCCACACCGGAGTCCGCATCGAGGAGATGCTGGAGGCGAGCCACCACAGCATCACCCAGTACAGACTGCCGACCACCGGCGAGGTCGTCCCGCTCCTGCAAATCGCCCCCTCCAAGACCGACGAGGAACCCCTTCTCCTGGTGAGCCCGGAGCTCGCCGATGTGCTCAGCGCGATGGTCTGCCGAGTTCACGACGCCTCCGGCGCGATTCCCCCGGTCCGTGCTTACGACCCCAACGAGCGCGCGTGGAACCCGCCGTTGCCGCTGCTGTTCCAGTGGCGCTGGGGCGGTCAGAATCGGCCGGTGCCGGTGTCCACGATCCGCAAGGCACTGGACGAGACCCTGCCGGCCTCCGGCCTGGCCAACGTCACGGGCGAGCCGTTGCGCTACCAGCCGCACGACTTCCGCAGAATCTTCGTCACCGACGCCATCATGAGCGGCCTGCCGCCGCATATCGCGCAGGTCATCTGCGGCCACAAGACCATCTCCACCACGATGAACTACAAGGCGGTCTATCCGACCGAGGCGATCGAGGCTCACCGGGCGTTCATCGCCCGCCGCCGGGCACTGCGGCCGAGCGAGGAATACCGCACGCCCACGAGCGAAGAGTGGGATGCCTTCCTGGCCCACTTCGAGAGAAGCGCAAGCTCTCCGTCGGTACATGCGCCCGTGCCTTCGGCACGCAGTGTGTTCACGAGCATGCCTGCATCCGGTGCTCGATGCTGCGGCCCGAGCCGGAACAGCGGGCACGGCTCGCCGAGATCCGGGACAACCTCATCGCGCGGATCGCCGAGGCCGAGCGGGAGGGCTGGCTGGGTGAGGTCGACGGGCTGCATGTCAGCCTTGCCGGCGCCGAGGACAAGCTGGTTCAGCTCGACAGCGAAGCAGCACGTCGATCCAGTGCCGTCAGCCTCGGCATGCCGACGTTCGGCCAGATCACCGTCCGCACGGAGGAGGTCAAGACACCCCCTTCGGCCCCGGATTAGGCTGCCGCGCGTAGTTCAGAGAAGGCACCATCGACCTGCTGGACATCCTGAAGTACGCCGAGTTCGACACGGACTTCATCGCCAAGTTCACCTCGGTGGCCACCCGAGAGATGCTGTCGAAGGATGTGCTGCGGCGCGGCTGCTGCTGGTGCTGTTCGGGCTGGGCACGAACATGGGGATCAAGCGGGTCGCGGTGACCGGCAAGCACGGCGAGAGCGAGGCGACGCTGCGGCGGGTGCGGCACTTGTTCGTCAACCGGGCCAATATGCGCGCGGCCTTGCGGAAGCTGGTGAACGCCACTTTTGCCGTCCGGGATGAGATGTGGTGGGGCACCGGCACCGCGTGCGCCTCCGACAGCCGCAAGTTCGGCCGCCTGGTCCTCGAACCTGATGACCGAGTGGCACCAGCGCTACCGCGGGCCCGGCGTGATGATCTACTGGCACGTCGAGCGGAAGTCGGTCCGTATCTACTCCCAGCTCAAGTCCTGTTCGGCCTCCGAGGTCGCCTCGATGATCGAGGGCGTGCTGCGGCACTGCACCGACATGGAGGTGGGCCAGCAGTACACCGATACGCACGGAGCCTCCATTGTCGGGTTCGCCTTCGCGCACATGCTCGACTTCAAGCTGATGCCGAGGCTGAAGAACATCGGCTCCGCGAAGCTGTACCGGCCGGCGGCTGGGGAGGACGACAACTGGCCGAACCTGGGCCCGGTCCTCTCCACCAAGACGATCGACTGGGAGCTGATCGCCCAGAGCAGTACGACCAGATCGTGAAGTACACCACAGCCCTGCGCCTGGGCACCGCCGAGGCCGAGCAGGTCCTGCGCCGGCTAATCCGCGGCGGCCCGAAGCACCCGACGTACCGGGCGATCGAGGAGCTGGGCCGGGCCGTGCGGACAAGGTATCCCAGGAAGTCAGCATGCTCGCGCTGCACCTGCCCCAGTCGGCACTGGTGCACGTCAACGCGCTGCTGATGCAGGAGGTCCTGGCCGATCCGAAGTGGGCGGACAAGCTCACCGCCGCGGATCGCAGGGCGCTGTCCCCGCTGCTCTGGACACACGTCAATCCGTACGGCCGGTTCGAGCTGGACATGAACAGCCACCTCGACCTGGACCTGACATTCCAGGCGACGGTGCCCGGCCCGCAGACCCCGCAGGTGAGGCAGCCGCAGCCCCGGCGTGACGCTCGGGCTCCGGGCCTGGCCGGAGCCGTGGTGACGACGTTGCCCGGGACGCTGAAGCGTCCCGGGCAACGTGCGTGAGGGGTGGCGGGGCTGCCGGGAGAGCCGTGGGTCCCAGCCGTCGCCGGCGCGGACCCAGGGCGGGGGTGTAGATGGCGGGGGCGGGGCGCCCGGCCTCTTTCCACTGGTGGAGCCAGTCGCGCAGGACGGTCAGGGACGGGGAGTCGGGGGCGTCGGCGAGGATCCTGCCGTCCTGCTGGACGACAGCGGCCGTCGTGGTGGTGGAGTGCGCCCACGGGTCCGGGCTGAGCCCGGCATGGTGAGGCGGTGGTCGCCCGAGGGTGGGAGGCGAAGGTGAGGTCTGAGTAGTAATGGCCCAGGAAACCGGCGTCAGCAGTGCTGACAGGCAGGCCATGGTCTGGGCCGTTCAGCAGCCTCGTTGGGGTATGAGAGGTACGCGCCAAAGGTGGCTGAGAAAGCTCGATCATCGCCCGCGCCGCCGGTGTCGATCACACCTTCCTTTACCGCCACCGCGACGTGCTCGGTGTCCTTCACGCCCCGGCCCACGAATCGGCGGGAAAGCGCTGTGGGCGCCTCCAGGCAGGACGGCGGGTAGATGACCTTGAGGTGGATGTCTCATGTCTCCGTAGGTGGCTTCGAGGGGCCCTACGGAGCAATTCCGGGCTGTGCCCGGGTCCCATTTTTCAGCGGACCGCGACACCAGACGGGAAAATCCCTACACGGCGACCTGAGCCACTTCAATGCCCCACGCGTAGGGGGGATCGCCCGTGTCTCTAATTGGTCGCCACGGAGTCACGTAGAGGACTTGCGTGCCTATATGTAGCGCTCGTGTCGGGTATGCTAAACCTGATTCTCGGTTCTATGGTGAACCTTGCGGAACAGGGCCTGGCCGGTCGGCGGGGCCCTGCACCGACCCCGTCATGCCGCTCCCGCCCCACTGGGTGGGAGCGCGGTTTGTCGTGCCAGAAAAGAGAGCGCCCCTGTGACCGATCCCGGCATTCCCTCCGATCTTCCGGCCGACGTCGCCTCATCTGCGCCCACCACGGGCAATGTGGGGGACGCGTCCTACACCGCTGGTGACATCCAGGTCCTGGAGGGCTTGGAAGCTGTCCGCAAGCGGCCCGGCATGTACATCGGTTCGACCGGCGAGCGGGGCCTGCACCACCTGGTCTACGAGATCGTCGACAACTCCGTCGACGAGGCACTGGCCGGGCACGCAGACCGCATCGACGTGACGATCCTCGCCGACGGCGGCATCCAAGTTGTCGACAACGGCCGAGGTATCCCGGTCGACATCGTCCCCTCTCAGGGCAAGCCGGCGCTGGAGGTCGTGCTGACGGTGCTTCACGCGGGCGGCAAGTTCGGCGGTGGCGGCTACGCCGTCTCCGGCGGTCTGCACGGCGTGGGCATGTCGGTGGTCAACGCGCTGTCGACGCGGGTGGAGGCGGAGGTGCGCTACGGGGGGCACCGCTGGAGCCAGGACTACGAGAAGGGTGTGCCGATCACCGCGCTCAAGCAGCACGAGGAGGTCACCGAGACGGGTACCTCGTTGGCGTTCTGGGCCGACGGCGACATCTTCGAGACCACCGAGTACTCCTTCGAGACGCTCTCGCGCCGCTTCCAGGAGATGGCCTTCCTCAACAAGGGCCTCACCCTGTCACTGACGGACGAGCGCGAGTCCGCGAAGGCCACCGCTGGCGCGGACGACCCGAACGCCGACGCGGTGGAACCGGCCGCGCGGACGGTGAAGTACCACTACGAGGGCGGCATCGTCGACTTCGTGAAGTACCTGAACGCGCGCAAGGGCGAACCCGTCCACCCGTCGATCATCTCGCTGGAGGCGGAGGACACCGCGCGCCTGCTGTCGGTAGAAGTCGCGATGCAGTGGAACACCCAGTTCTCCGACAGCGTGTACTCCTTCGCGAACACGATCCACACGCACGAGGGCGGTACGCACGAAGAGGGCTTCCGCGCGGCGATGACGAGTCTGGTGAACCGCTACGCGCGCGAGAAGAAGTTCC
>NZ_JAGGPC010000055.1:0-12798 GCF_018614005.1 Streptomyces sp. ISL-99 | reverse complement strand
GGCGCCGCCAGCACCACCTCGTGGCCGGGCAGGCGGCGCCGCAACGCCCGCAGGGCGGGCACCGCGGTCAGCAGATCGCCGAGCCCGAGCGCCCGCAGTACCAGCACGCGCGGCCGGGCGTCGCCGCCGCGCGTGAGCGGCTGTGTCCGCTTCTCGGCACTCATGTCGATGGATGCCTCTCGTCGTTGACGTCAGGGCGCGGACGGCCGCACCCGTACGGCCGCCTGCGCCGCCCGGTGGGCCAGCAGCGTGGTGGAGCGGCCTACGAGGTAAGGGAGTACGACCGCCTGTCCGCCCCACGCGCGCAGCACCTCCGCCTCGGGAAGGTCTTCGACGGAGTAGTCGCCGCCCTTCACCCAGACGTCGGGCCGCAGTTGGCTGAGCAGCGCCGCCGGTGTGTCCTCCTCGAACACCGCGACGGCGTCGACGCTGCCGAGCGCCGCGAGGACGCGCAGCCGGTCCGCCACCGGGTTGAGCGGGCGCCCCGGCCCCTTGCGGCGCGCGAGCGACGCGTCGGAGTTGAGGCACACGATGAGGCAGTCGCCGATACGCCGGGCACTCTCCAGCAGCCCGACATGACCGGCGTGCAGCAGGTCGAAGCAGCCGCCGGTCGCGACCACCGTGCCGCCGCGCGCCCTGACCCGCTCCGCCAGCGCGAACGGGTCCGTCTCCGGCGCCTCCTCGTCGGGGCCGGACGCGGACTCCGTCCGCCACAGCGCCGGGTTGCCCGCGCCGCCCGCGCCGACGAAGGCGGCGGCTTCGGCGACGGCCCGCTGCACGGCCTCTTCCGGGAGCAGCCCGTCCGCCAGCGCCGCCGCCGTGGCGGCGGCGAAGCAGTCACCGGCGCCGCACGGGTCACCCTGGGCGCGGTACGGCGCCGGGACGAGCATCGGCGTACCGGCGCCGGGCCGGGTCAGCAGGACGCCGCGCTCCCCCAGCGTCACGGCGACGGCCGCCGCCCGCCAGCGCTCCGCCAGGTCGGCTCCGCGCCGGGCGTAGGCCCGCAGGGACTGGCCGTCGGCGGGGCTGAGGGCGCAGGCCTCCGCGCCGTTCGGGGTGACGATCCTCGCCCCCGGCACCGGGTCGTCGCCCCTGAGGTGGGGGTCCCACACCAGCGGTGTGCGGCGGGCCACGGCCTCCAGGTGCGGGCGTACGGCGCTCGCCGTGTGCCTGCCGTAGTCGGCGACGAGTACGGCGTGTGCCTGGGCGAGCGCCTCGCGCACCGCGTCGTCCGGTTCGCCGGGTGTTCCGCCGCCGCGGTCGATCCGCACCAGCGGACGGCCGCCGGCCAGTACGCGCGTCTTCACCGGCAGGGTGCCTTCCAGCGGGATCTCCACCAGCCGGACCCGGCCGCGCAGGGCACGGCGTACGGCTTCACTGGCCGGGTCGTCGCCGAGCGCGGTCACCAGGATCACCTCGCGGCCGCCCCGGGCGGCCAGCGCCGCGGCCAGCCCGGCGCCGCCGGGATGGCTCTGGTCGCCGGTCACGTCGACGACGGGGGCGGGTGCGTCCGGGGACAGCCGGGTGGAGACGCCTTCGATGTCCTCGTCGAGCAGTACGTCCCCGACGACCACCAGCGGCTTGCGCGCGGTCATGACATCCTCCGGTCCGCTGCGACGGGCCGGGCCGCGGCCTTGGCCGGTGCGGGCGCCCCGCCCGCCGCGTCGAAGCACTCGCACAGCAGGTGTACGGCGACGAGATGCGCCTCCTGCACGGTCGCCGTGGTGCCGGCGTCGACGCACAGCGCCTCGTCGGCCGCCTCGGCCAGCGGGTTGGGGCCCGGCCCCGTCATCGCCCATACGCGCAGCCCCGCCGCGCGGCCCGTCACCGCCGCCGTGATCAGGTTCGCGCTGCGGCCGGAGGTCGACAGGAGGACCAGGATGTCGCCGGGGCGGCCGTGGGCGGACACCTGGCGGGCGTACACCTGGTCGAACCCGTAGTCGTTTGCGATGGCCGTCACGCTGGAGGTCTCGGCGTGCAGGGCGATGGCCGAATAGGCGGGGCGCTCCTGCCGGTAGCGTCCCACCAGCTCGGCGGTCAGGTGCTGGGCCTGGGCCGCGCTGCCGCCGTTGCCCGCGGCCAGCAGCCGGCCGCCGACGGGCAGTACGGCGGCGAGTTCGGCGCCCCAGGCGGCGAGCGTGCCGAGGCTCTGGTGCCGGATGCCGGTGAGCGCGTCCTGCAGTGACTGGCAGTGCCGGTGCGCCGCGTCGAGTACAAGGGATTCGTTCATGCTGGTCGGGCGTACCGCGTCCGCGGGACGACGGCCGGACCCGCACCTCCTTCGGACATCGGTGCTGCGCGGTCGGGAACGCTGCGGCGGACGGATCCGGGGTTCAGAGCGCCCCCGTGACGGCGGGCTGCGGGGCGAGCACCTCGCAGTACACGGACTCGGTGGCCGCCGCGACTCTCGCCCAGCCGTAACGGCTCAGCACCCGTCGGCGGCCGGCCTCCCCGCACGCCTCCCGCAGCGCGGGATCGGCCAGCAGTTCGCCGACGGCGTGGGCGAGGGCCTCGGGGTCGCCGGGCGGCACCAGCCGTCCGGTGGCCGGGTCGGCGACGGTGTCGAGCTGCCCGCCCACCCCGCTGGCGACGACCGGCTTGCCGCAGGCCATCGCCTCCAGCGGCACGATGCCGAACGGCTCGTAGTCGCCCGGGCACAGCACCACATCGGCGGTCCGCAGCAGCGGCGCCACGTCCTCGCTCGGTACGCCGCCCATGAAGCGCACCCGGTCGGCTACCCCGGCGTCCTGGGCGATGCCGCGAAGCCTGCGTACCTCGGGGTCGTCGTCGAGCCGGTCGGCCGTCGGCCCGCCGACGATCAGGAGTTCGGTGTCGGGCAGAGCAGCCAGCGCGCCGATGGAGACGGCGGCGCCCTTGCGCGGGACCAGGCGGCCGAGCTGGATCAGCCGGTGCCGGTAGGTACTGTCCCGGTCCGCGACCGGACCGTACGGCGTGAACTCACCGGTGTCGACGCCGCACGGTACGACGCTGACCTTGCCGGCGGGAATGCCCATCCGGCCGAGTTCGGCGACCTCGTCGCGGCAGGTGGCGACGATGCGGTCGCAGCCCAGGCCCACCTCCCGTTCGCAGGCGATCCGCGCGGGCGGGCTGGTGTCGGCGCGCCGCTGGTGGCGTCGCTTCACCGTTCCGATGGCGTGGTACGTGTGCAGGAGCGGCAGCCGCAGTTCGCGCGTGGCGTGGAGCGCGGCGAGCCCCGACATCCAGAAGTGCGAGTGGACGAGGTCGGGCGGCCGTACCTGCCACTCCCTGGCCAGGTAGCGGCCGAACGCCAGCATGTGGGGCAGGAGTTCGTCCTTGGGGATCTGCTCCGGCGGTCCCGCGGGCACATGGTGCACCTCGACGCCCGCTCGCAGTGGCACCCGGTCCGGCAGGTCGCGCGCGTCCCGCCGGGTGTAGACGGTGACGCTGTGACCTCGGTCGGCGAGTGCGCCCGCAAGGCGCGCGACATGGACGTTCTGGCCGCCCGCGTCCACTCCGCCGAGGACGGCGAGCGGGCTCGCGTGCTCGGAGATGAGCGCGACCGACAGGGCGGCGGTGTTGGCGCCGACGCCGACGCTGATGAGGCCGAGGGATGTCATGAGCGCACCTCCGTCATCACGCGCTCCCAGTCGTTCAGGAAGCGTTTGAGCCCGTACCGTTCGAGTGCGGCCTGGCGGCCGCGCGCACCGTCCTCGGCCGCGGCTTCCGGCTCCTCCAGGTAGTGCCGGGCGGCGCGCGCCAGTACTTCGGGCCGGGTGGACAGCGTCCCGGTGCCGGGCGGGACCGCCTCGACCGCCTCCGTGGTGGCGAGCGCCACGACGGGCATGCCCAGGTGCATGGCCTCCAGCAGGGACAGACCGAGCGACGTCCAGCGCACGGGGTGCAGATACAGCCGGCGCTCGGCCAGGGCCGCGTGCATCTCACGCTGGGGAAGGTCGGTGGCGTGGCACCGGTCGTCGGGTATGCCCAGGTGCCGGGCCAGGCCCTCCGTCCGCATGCCGAAGACGTCCAGCGGCGTCGACTCGGACAGGGCGGGCAGCAGGTCGGTACCGGTGTAACGGCCGCGTCGGACCGGGTCGTTGACGACGACGGCGGCGCGCGGGAGCCAGCCGGTGTACTGGTGGCCGGGGTCGACGATGCCGTGCTCGATCACCTCGGTGCGCGTCGAGCCGTTGTCCCAGAACAGCCGGTTGAAGTGGGTGACATGGACGAGCATCAGGTCGTCGCGGTCCGCGAACGGGTGGCGGGTGTCCGGGACGTCGCCGTCCGGCGCGTTGTGCTCCAGATACACGGCGGGTACGTCGCGGCCGGGCCGGCGCCCGCCCAGCCAGCGTTCGGCGAGTTCCATCTCGTGCGGCCGCTGGAGGACGACGAGGTCGACCGGCGCGTCGCGCAGCTGCTCGGGCGTCATCTCACGTACCGAGTCGGGCCAGGTGAAGGTACGGGCCCGGCCGAGCCCGTCGGGATCGCGGCCGGGTGTCACGGGAACGAGATAGGTGTGCGGTCCCTGGACGAACGCCGTGGTCCAGGAACCGTGTACGTGCCACAGCAGGATGTTCATGCGCTCGCTCCTCCTCGTTCCTTTTCGGATACGCCGCCCGGTACCGCCTGGAAGCCCGCTTCGGGCCGCGTACGGCCGCCGAGCGCTGCCACGGCGGCGAGCACCTCCGCGTCGGCGACCCCGTCGAGGCAGGGGTGCCCCGGCGCCGGGCAGCGCCGCGCCCTGGTCCCGGCGCACGGCGCGTCCTGGTCGCCGAGCAGGACGTGGGGTACGCCGTACGGGCCCCAGCGCTCGGCCGGGACGACCGGCGCGAACAGGGAGGCGACGGGCGTGCCGACGGCGGCGGCGAGGTGCGCGGGGCCGGTGTTGCCGACCACCGCGACGCGGGCTCCGGCGAGGACCCCGGCCAGCTGGTGCAGGTCGGTGGCTCCGCCGAGGTCGAGGGCGTGCTGTCCGGCGACTTCGGCAGTCAGGTCCTTCTCCGCCCGGCCGCCGGTCACGACGACCCGGTGGCCCTCGGCGCTGAGTGCGGCGGCGGCCCGTGCGGCCCGTGCGGCGCTCCACGCGCGGGCCGGGACGGCGGCGCCGGGGTGCAGGACGACGTACGGGCCGGATCCGGTCAGGTGCGTGGTGTCGGGCGGGGCGCTGATGCGCAGCGTCCCGTCGTCGCCGGGGGGCAGCACGAAGCCGGCGTCCCGCGCCAGGTCGAGGGCGGCCTCGGCCTCGTGACGGTGGGGCAGCCGGTGGTGCCGCAGGTCGAGGAGGGCGCCGGGGTAGTCCTCGCTGTCGGCGGCCGTCCATCGCACGCCCGCGAGTTTCAGCAGCAGGGCGGCCGGGAGGGGGCTCTGGTGGTACGAGACGAGTACGAGGGCGCGGTCGAAGCGGCGGGCGGCCAGCGTCTCCAGAAGCTTCCGGGTCGCCTCGCGGGTCACGGGCGCGGGCTCCACCCCCACCCAGGGGGCGTCGTACACCAGCACCTCGTCGACACCGGGGAGCAGCCGCGCCGCCTGGACGCCGAGCGGCCCGCACAGCAGGGCGGTGTGCGAGGATCCGGCGGCGACGGCCCGGACGGCGGGACCGGCGAGCAGTACGTCGCCGGCGCTGTCCAGGCGGACGACGAGCGTCCGGGGAGCGGTCATCGCGAGCCCACCGTCCGGTGGGCGGCGTCGGCGGACAGCACCAGCCGCACCGCCTCGAGCAGGTCGGTGGCCGTCTCGCCGGCCGCCGCGGTCTCCTCGGGACGCGTCACGGCGGTCGGTACGAGCACACCGCGCGCGCCGGCGGCGCGGGCGGCCTCCACATCGGAGCCGATGTCCCCGATGACGACGGTGCGCGCGGCGGACACGCCGAGCCGTGCGCAGGCGGCCAGCACGAGACCGGGCGCGGGCTTGCGGCAGCCGCAGCCGTCGTCCGGCCCGTGCGGACAGACCGCCCAGACCGCGAACGGCCCGACGAGAGCCTCCACCCGCCGCTGCACGGCCTCGACCTGGCGGCGGGTCAACAGCCCCCGCGCCACGCCCGACTGATTGCTCACCACCCCCACCGGAATCCCGCGGGCCCGCACGGCGGCAACGGCTTCCCGCGCCAACGGCATGAGCTCGACCCGCGCCGGGTCCCCGTTGTACGGCACATCGACGACGAGCGTGCCGTCCCGGTCGAAGAGCACCGCTTCCGGAACCCCACAGCCCCCGGGCTCCGGGAGCACGTCCGCACGGCCGTCGACGCGAGCGCCCGGGCTTCCCTCGGGGCGAGCGCCACTGAGCCCGTCCGGGCAGGCGGCCGGAGCCCAGGCCGGCGCCGAGAGCTCGTCCGGGCGGGCGCCCACGCTTCCCTCCGGGCGTACATCCAGAAGCACGTCCGAGCCTGACGGCGCCTTCGGACGGGCCTCGGAGCGCCCGTCCGGGCAGGCGGCCCGAGGCCAGTCCGGTACCGACAACGCGTTCGGGGCGCAGTTCGCCGGATCGTCGGGTCCCTGCGGCGCGTCCGGGCGGGAGCCACCGGGTCCGGCCCAGCGCGCGTCCGGGCGTCCGGCCAGCGGCCCGTGGAACAGCCAGGGGCCGCTCGCGGATGCCGGCGCGGCCGCCGTCGGCCGGGGCCCGGGGTGGCAGGTCATGGGCGCACCCGTACCTGGACCGGCTCGCGCGGGGCGCGCGGCGGGGCCGCGACTTCGTGCGGGCCGAGCGGCAGTGCCCGGTGGTACTTGGCGTGGCCGCGCAGCCAGTGCCACGTGGCGGCGGGCGGGATGAGCAGGCTGGTCAGTGCCATGGTTGCGACCTCGTCCCGGGTCCGGGGCCCCGGCGCGATCCGCGCCCAGGCGAACTCGGCGGTACCGGCCAGCCATCCGGCGGCGCACACCGCGGCCGCGCCGCGTCGGCCGAGCACGGCGCAGGACAGCGCCGTCACGGCGGCCCCGGTCACCGCGAGGTGACGACGCAGGCGCCCGCGTGGCGCGTCCGCGCGGGTCCACCAGTCCCGGCCGTGCCGCCGGTTCATCAGCACGTCGTCCGCGTTGCCCCGCTGGAGGCGTACGGAGATCATGCGGTCGGCCGGGCGGACGGGATGGACCGTGCCGCGCTTTCCGGCGTGCACCGTCCAGCCCGCCGCCAGCACCCGCAGCGCGAGGTCCGCGTCCTCGCGGAAGGCCCGCCGGAAGCGTTCGTCGAAGCCGCCGACGGCTTCGAGCGCTTCCCGGCGGTAGGCCATGTCGGCGGTGATCCACCGCGCGGTGGCAAGACCGGCGGTGTTGCGTTCCCAGTCCGTGGGCCGCCGGTCGGCCGGCAGCGGCACCGTGATGCGCGCGGTGACCGCGGCGGTCCGGTACGTGGCCGCCGCCAGGTCCCTGGCGAGGTCCTCGGCCCAGGTCGGGCCCGGCACGACGTCGTCGTCCAGGAAGACCGCCCACGGCACGGGCCCGGCTTCCCGCCAGCCCATGTTGCGCGCCGCGGCCGGCCCCCGCGCCCGGCCGGCCACCACGGTGGTGACGGACCGCAGGGTCTCCGGGATCTCGACCGGCAGGGGTACGCCGCCGGGCTCGCGCCGGTCGTCGACGAGGACCACCTGGGCCGGCTTCGGCCCGGTGGCGTTGGCCAGGGCCCGCAGGCACGTGCTCAGGCTGCGGCGTCCGAGCGTCGGAATCACCACGGCGTACGCGGGGGCCGCCGTCTTCTCTTCGTACGGAGTCATCGCGTCGCCCCGTCGTTGTACGTGTCCGACGAGTGGAAGAACTCACCGCGCCGGATCGCGTAGGGGCCGATCGCCAGCAGGTCCACGGGCGAGGAACCGAAGCACTCCAGTGCGTCGCGCGGGTCGTCGACCATGGGCCTGCCCGCCGTGTTGAGGCTGGTGTTGACCACCACGGGCAGGCCCGTGAGCCGCTCGAACTCGCCGAGCATCCGGGCCACCAGCGGCTCGGTCGCCGGGTCCACGGTCTGGATGCGGGCGGTGCCGTCGACGTGCACGACGGCCGGGATGCGGCCGCGCCAGTCCTCGGCCACGTCGTGGACGAACAGCATGTACGGGCTCGGCATCGGGCCGTCGAAGATCTCGGGGGCCCGGTCGGCCAGCACCATGGGCGCGACCGGCCGGAACTGCTCGCGGCCCTTGACGTCGTTGAGCCGTTCCAGGTTGCCCGCGTGGCCGGGGTGCGCCAGCAGCGAGCGGTGGCCGAGCGCCCTGGGTCCGTACTCCGAGCGGCCCTGGAACCAGGCCACGATGGCGTTGTCCGCCAGCGCGCGGGCCACGGTCGCGGCGATGTCCGCCGGCCGGTCGAACGGCACGGCCGCCGTCTTCAGCCAGGCTCCGAGCTCCGCGTCCGACCAGTCGCGGCCGAGGTCCGCGCCGGCCATGGGCTCCGGCTCGTCCCCTCCTGAGGCGGCGAGCAGCAGGGCGCCGCCGAGCGCGGTCCCGGCGTCACCTGCGGCGGGCTGCACCCACACGCGGGAGAAGGGGCCTTCGCGGGCGATCCGGGAGTTGGCGACGCAGTTGAGCGCGACGCCTCCGGCGAGGGTCAGGACGCTGTCGTGCGTCTTGCCGTGCAGCCAGCGCACGAGGTCGAGCAGGGTCTCCTCCAGGACGGCCTGGGCGCTGGCCGCGACGTCCGCGTGGTCCTGGGTCCACGGCTCGTCCGGGCCGCGCGGCGCGCACAGTTCGTGCCAGGGCACCGCCGTGGCGTGGAACCCGCCGTCGCCGGTGGGATACACGTGGCGGCGCAGCTCGGGCAGCATGCGCGGCGTGCCGTGCGAGGCGAGCGCCATGACCTTGAACTCGTCGGAGGAGCGCAGGAATCCGAGGTGCTCGGTGAGCTCCTCGTAGACCAGTCCCAGCGAGTGCGGCAGGTCCTGTGCGTGGAACGCCTCCAGGCGGCCCTGGATCCGGCGGGCGGCGAGGTGCGAGGCGCGTTCCCCCCGGCCGTCGAGGACCAGTACCGACGACGTCTCGGCGTCCGACGCGGCGAACGCGCTCGACGCGGCGTGTGCCATGTGGTGCGGTACGAACCGGACGATGGCGGGGTCGAGACCGGGCAGGGCGGCCTTGAGGAACGCGGGGGCCTGCCGGGCGTACGTCAGCCGCAGGTGGTCCCAGGGGTCGTCCAGGCCCATGGCCTCGGCGGCCCTGGCGAGTTCCGGGTCGAAGGAGTAAGCCACCGCGTCGAGGTCCTGCGGGCGCAGGTTCGCGCGCTTCAGGCACCAGGCGGCGGCTTTCTCAGGCAGTTCCCAGGCGGAGAAGGGCACCGGCCGCTTGCCGTGCTTGCGCCGCGAGAACCGCTCCTCCTCCGCCGCGGCGACGGTCCGGCCGTCGATGACGAGGGCGGCTGCGGGGTCGTGGAAAAGAGCGTTGATTCCGAGGATGCGCATGGGGGTCCCAGGCCTTTCGGCGAATCGGGGCGAAGCCGGGTCGCGCCAGGGGCGCGGGCGGGAGGGCGTTCGGCCGGATCAGCTGTCCATGTGGGCGCGATACCAGGCGATGGTGCGTCGCAGGCCTTCTTCGGCGGGCACGCGCGGCTCCCATTCGAGCTTGTCGCGGGCCAGCGTGATGTCCGGGCAGCGCACGGCGGGGTCGTCCGTCGGCCGTTCGATGAAGCAGATCTCGGAGCTGGATCCGGTGAGCTCGATGACGAGCCGCGCCAGTTCGAGCATGGTGATCTCGGTGGGGTTGCCGATGTTGACGGGACCGCGCATGCCGTGGGCCGCCGCCGCGAGAATGCCGCGCACGGTGTCGTCGACGTAACACAGCGACCGGGTCTGGAGCCCGTCGCCGGTGACGGTGAGCGGCTCGCCGGCCAGCGCCTGGCGGATGAAGGTCGGTACGGCGCGGCCGTCGTAGCCGCGCATGCGGGGCCCGTAGGTGTTGAAGAGCCGCACGATGCCGGTGTCGGTGCCCTGGGCGTCGGCCTCGGCGGTGGTCAGCGCCTCACCGAAGCGCTTGGCCTCGTCGTACACGCTGCGCGGGCCGACCGGGTTGACGTTGCCCCAGTACCGCTCGTTCTGCGGGTGCTGCTGGGGGTCGCCGTAGACCTCTGAGGTGGAGGCGAGCAGGAAGCGGGCTCCGGCGCCGTGCGCGAGGGCCAGGGCGTTGCGTGTACCGAGACTGCCGGCCTCCATGGTGTGCAGCGGCAGCCGCAGGTAGTCGGCGGGGGACGCCGGGGAGGCGAAGTGCAGTACGAGATCGGGCGGCCGTCCGACGTCGAACGGCTCCGAGACGTTCGCCTGCACCAGGGTGAATCCGGGGCGGTCGAGCAGCGCGGATATGTTCTCGGGCCGGCCGGTGCTGAAGTCGTCGACGCACGTGACGGCGGTGCCCGCGTCCAGCAGCGCGGTGCACAGGTGCGAACCGACGAAGCCCGCACCGCCGGTGACGACGGCGTGTTCCCAGTCCCGTGAGAAAGCGGCGTTCATTTCGATCTCCTCCGACCCGAGGGGTGAGCCTCCGATCAGAGTCGGCCCCCGCGCGGCATGCGGCGCGGTGATGTAGAGCATCCGAGTGACGCACGGAGAGTGAGGGGTCTCGGGCTTCCGCAGCGCTTGCTCCGTGCCAGGGGTTACCGGTTTCCCCTTTGTGCACATGAATGCCTACGGTTCACAAGGGATGACAAAGCGCACGTGCCGAGGAGTGAGTACTGGCATGAATACCCCGGACGACCTGCCTGTTCTGCGCACGCTCGACGACCTGACCGCCCTCGTCGAACGCCATGATCATCTGTACGTACGCTGGTCACGCGGTCCCGCGGCGGACCTGGAATCGGTGTCGAGCCGGGACGATCTGACGGGTGTCCCCATGCCGGGACTGAGCGCGAACTCCCTGGACGTCGAGCCGTGGTGGGAGGACCGGCCGGTGAAGGTGTGGGTGGCCCGCAGGCTGCACGACTACTCGCATCTGCCGCGCGAGAAGGGCCCGGACGTGCACCCCTGGGCGCTGCGCGGCCTGGAGACGGGCCGGGGCCCCGACAACGAGCCGCTGGTCGGGGACGTCGAGCCGGTGGGCTGGATCGACGTACGGGTGATCGAAGAGGCCGCTGACGAAGTCGCCCGGCAGGAAGGTGTCTGGGGCTCTCTGCGGCGCGAGGCCTAGCGGGCGGTCGCGCGCTGTGCTCCATCGCGGTGACAGGGTCGGCGGGAGGTATCCGCGCACAGCGGCCGTGGCATATATCGGCCCATGAACGTGAACCCGATCGAAATGCAGAAGTCCCTCGGCGGCGTGAGTTACCCCGCGTCCAAGAAGCAGATCGTCGAGACGGCGAAGAACAACCGCGCCAGCCGCGAGATCACAAAAGCGCTCGAAGCTCTGCCGGAAAAGGAGTACGACTCCCCCGCGGCCATCAACAAGGAAGTCGGCAAGTAATCCTGCCCCAGCCGGACCGGCTCCCCTCAGCCGGTCCGCGTCGGCCCGGGTTTCAGGCGGTCAGCGCCGGCCCGGGCTTCAGGCGGTCGAGAAGCCGGTCGTGGTGGAGCCCGGCTACCGGCGCGAGGAGGTCGGGGTGCCGCAGCAGGGCGGCGGCCCGCCGGTCCCGTGCGTCGGGCGCGACCAGGCGCCGGAACTCGACCGGCGGGCTGTCCGCGTGCCGGGAGTCCGCCAGCGCGGTGACCGCGGCCGCGGCCAGCTCCGGGGCGCTGAGCAGGCATGCCGCCCAGCTCGCCACGACCTCGTCGACCCACGTACGCCAGGCGTACGCGTCCGGGCCCGGGTCGGCGGCCGCGCCGTCGGCCCCGGTGACCCAGTCGAGCCGGGCAGAGCCCCCGGGCCCCGCCACCGAGACCAGCGCGGCGTCCATGGGGGTCGGGTAGCACAGCCAGGCCGCGACCGTCACCGCCTGCCGCGCCTGCGCCTCGCACAGAGCGGAGTCCATCGCGCCGCCTCCCGGCGGATAGGCGCGGGTCAGCCACTGAGCTGTCGCCGCTATCAGCGGGGAGAGATCTGCGGGCATGTCCGGGCCGTCCGAATTCATCGGGAGAGAAGTCCGGAACGCTACCCCCCGGATTTCCGCGGGGAAATGGCGCGGGTCACGACCGGACAGTGGCCTGGGCCACATCAACCACACAGAGGAGCGACACCATGGGACACGGCGGAGACGTCATCTCGGAATTGACCACTGACCATCAGGAAGTGGAGGAGCTGTTCACCAATATCGAGGAACTTCCGGCCGGCGACAGCCAGCGGAAGGTGTACGCGGACCAGGTCACCATGGAACTGGTCCGGCACTCGGTGGCGGAGGAGGCGTACCTCTACCCGGCGGTCCGCAAGCACATCCCGGGCGGCGACGCGCTGGCGGACAAGGAGCTGGAGGACCACGCCGAGGCCGAGCAGACCATGAAGGACATGGAGAGCTACGAGGCGGACGACCCGCAGTTCGACATGCTCGTGGGCAAGCTGATGACGGAGATCAGAACGCACATCCTGGACGAGGAGAACAACCTCTTCCCCCGGCTGCGCGAAGCCTGTTCCGCCGAGATGCTGAACGACCTGGGGGACAAGGTCCGGCAGGCCAAGAAGATGGCGCCGACCCGTCCGCACCCGTCCGCCCCGGACCAGCCGCCGGCCAACAAGCTGCTGGCTCCCGGGATGGGACTCGTGGACCGGATGCGCGACGCGATGTCCAGCCGGGGCAAGAGTTCCTGACCGTTCCTGAGGACGCACACCCGGCGCCTCCACCGGAGCGCCGCACCTGGGCCGGACGCGGACATTCGACGCGTCCGGCCTAGAAGGCTCGTGAAGATCTTGGGTTCTGGCCCCGCCGCGTGCGCGGTGGGGCCAGACTCTTTCTCGTGGTGATGGGGGAATGGGCCGGGGAGACGGTCGGGCCG
>NZ_JAGGPC010000054.1:0-5390 GCF_018614005.1 Streptomyces sp. ISL-99 | reverse complement strand
CCCGAAATACCGAACGAAAGCCCGGAGGAAAGCCCGCGAGGGTGAGTACAAAGGAAGCGTCCGTTCCTTGAGAACTCAACAGCGTGCCAAAAGTCAACGCCAGATATGTTGATACCCCGGCCCACCTTTGGTGGGTTGGTGGTTCCTTTGAAAAGTCCTGGTCGTCACTTGTGACGGTCAGGCGAACACAGCGAGGACGCTGAGAACAGCGGACCATATTCCGGTCCGATCTGTTCCGCTCTTTCGTGGTGCTAGCTCGATTACGAGCAAACATTCATGGAGAGTTTGATCCTGGCTCAGGACGAACGCTGGCGGCGTGCTTAACACATGCAAGTCGAACGATGAAGCCCTTCGGGGTGGATTAGTGGCGAACGGGTGAGTAACACGTGGGCAATCTGCCCTTCACTCTGGGACAAGCCCTGGAAACGGGGTCTAATACCGGATAACACTTCTTCGGGCATCTGAAGAGGTTAAAAGCTCCGGCGGTGAAGGATGAGCCCGCGGCCTATCAGCTTGTTGGTGGGGTAATGGCCTACCAAGGCGACGACGGGTAGCCGGCCTGAGAGGGCGACCGGCCACACTGGGACTGAGACACGGCCCAGACTCCTACGGGAGGCAGCAGTGGGGAATATTGCACAATGGGCGAAAGCCTGATGCAGCGACGCCGCGTGAGGGATGACGGCCTTCGGGTTGTAAACCTCTTTCAGCAGGGAAGAAGCGAAAGTGACGGTACCTGCAGAAGAAGCGCCGGCTAACTACGTGCCAGCAGCCGCGGTAATACGTAGGGCGCAAGCGTTGTCCGGAATTATTGGGCGTAAAGAGCTCGTAGGCGGCTTGTCACGTCGGATGTGAAAGCCCGGGGCTTAACCCCGGGTCTGCATTCGATACGGGCAGGCTAGAGTGTGGTAGGGGAGATCGGAATTCCTGGTGTAGCGGTGAAATGCGCAGATATCAGGAGGAACACCGGTGGCGAAGGCGGATCTCTGGGCCATTACTGACGCTGAGGAGCGAAAGCGTGGGGAGCGAACAGGATTAGATACCCTGGTAGTCCACGCCGTAAACGTTGGGAACTAGGTGTTGGCGACATTCCACGTCGTCGGTGCCGCAGCTAACGCATTAAGTTCCCCGCCTGGGGAGTACGGCCGCAAGGCTAAAACTCAAAGGAATTGACGGGGGCCCGCACAAGCAGCGGAGCATGTGGCTTAATTCGACGCAACGCGAAGAACCTTACCAAGGCTTGACATATACCGGAAACACCTAGAGATAGGTGCCCCCTTGTGGTCGGTATACAGGTGGTGCATGGCTGTCGTCAGCTCGTGTCGTGAGATGTTGGGTTAAGTCCCGCAACGAGCGCAACCCTTGTCCTGTGTTGCCAGCATGCCCTTCGGGGTGATGGGGACTCACAGGAGACCGCCGGGGTCAACTCGGAGGAAGGTGGGGACGACGTCAAGTCATCATGCCCCTTATGTCTTGGGCTGCACACGTGCTACAATGGCCGGTACAATGAGCTGCGATGCCGCGAGGCGGAGCGAATCTCAAAAAGCCGGTCTCAGTTCGGATTGGGGTCTGCAACTCGACCCCATGAAGTCGGAGTTGCTAGTAATCGCAGATCAGCATTGCTGCGGTGAATACGTTCCCGGGCCTTGTACACACCGCCCGTCACGTCACGAAAGTCGGTAACACCCGAAGCCGGTGGCCCAACCCCTTGTGGGAGGGAGCTGTCGAAGGTGGGACTGGCGATTGGGACGAAGTCGTAACAAGGTAGCCGTACCGGAAGGTGCGGCTGGATCACCTCCTTTCTAAGGAGCACTTCTCACCAGCCACGGTTGGTCAGAGGCCAGTTCATCGGCGAACGTCCGGTGCTGGTTGCTCATGGGTGGAACGTTGACTACTCGGCACGATCGGCAAGGTTCACAAGTACTGCTTCGGCGTGGAACGTGATATCGGGTTGGTCGGGTCGGGCACGCTGTTGGGTATCTGAGGGTACGGACCATTTGGTTTGTGTCTTCGCGATGCCGGCCCCAGTGCACTCACCTGTAAAGGGTGGGGTGATGGGTGGCTGGTCGTTGCTTGAGAACTGCACAGTGGACGCGAGCATCTGTAGGCCAAGTTTTTAAGGGCGCACGGTGGATGCCTTGGCACCAGGAACCGATGAAGGACGTGGGAGGCCACGATAGTCCCCGGGGAGCCGTCAACCAGGCTTTGATCCGGGGGTTTCCGAATGGGGAAACCCGGCAGTCGTCATGGGCTGTCACCCATACCTGAACACATAGGGTATGTGGAGGGAACGCGGGGAAGTGAAACATCTCAGTACCCGCAGGAAGAGAAAACAACCGTGATTCCGGGAGTAGTGGCGAGCGAAACCGGATGAGGCCAAACCGTATGCGTGTGATACCCGGCAGGGGTTGCGCATACGGGGTTGTGGGATTGCACTTCAACAGTCTGCCGGCTGTTGGGCAAGTCAGAAACCGTTGGTGTAGGCGAAGGACATGCGAAAGGTCCGGCGTAGAGGGTAAGACCCCCGTAGCTGAAACATCAACGGCTTGCTTGTGCAACACCCAAGTAGCACGGGGCCCGAGAAATCCCGTGTGAATCTGGCGGGACCACCCGTTAAGCCTAAATATTCCCTGGTGACCGATAGCGGATAGTACCGTGAGGGAATGGTGAAAAGTACCGCGGGAGCGGAGTGAAATAGTACCTGAAACCGTGTGCCTACAAGCCGTGGGAGCGTCGCGCATTGAGTTTACTCAATGCGTCGTGACTGCGTGCCTTTTGAAGAATGAGCCTGCGAGTTAGCGGTGTGTAGCGAGGTTAACCCGTGTGGGGAAGCCGTAGCGAAAGCGAGTCCGAACAGGGCGTTTGAGTTGCACGCTCTAGACCCGAAGCGGAGTGATCTAGCCATGGGCAGGTTGAAGCGGCTGTAAGAGGTCGTGGAGGACCGAACCCACCAGGGTTGAAAACCTGGGGGATGACCTGTGGTTAGGGGTGAAAGGCCAATCAAACTCCGTGATAGCTGGTTCTCCCCGAAATGCATTTAGGTGCAGCGTCGTGTGTTTCTTGCCGGAGGTAGAGCACTGGATAGGCGATGGGCCCTACCGGGTTACTGACCTTAGCCAAACTCCGAATGCCGGTAAGTGAGAGCACGGCAGTGAGACTGTGGGGGATAAGCTCCATGGTCGAGAGGGAAACAGCCCAGAGCATCGACTAAGGCCCCTAAGCGTACGCTAAGTGGGAAAGGATGTGGAGTCGCAGAGACAACCAGGAGGTTGGCTTAGAAGCAGCCACCCTTGAAAGAGTGCGTAATAGCTCACTGGTCAAGTGATTCCGCGCCGACAATGTAGCGGGGCTCAAGCGTACCGCCGAAGTCGTGTCATTCACACATATATCCCCAACGGGAGTGTGGATGGGTAGGGGAGCGTCGTGTGCCGGGTGAAGCAGCCGCGGAAGCGAGTTGTGGACGGTTCACGAGTGAGAATGCAGGCATGAGTAGCGATACACACGTGAGAAACGTGTGCGCCGATTGACTAAGGGTTCCTGGGTCAAGCTGATCTGCCCAGGGTAAGTCGGGACCTAAGGCGAGGCCGACAGGCGTAGTCGATGGACAACCGGTTGATATTCCGGTACCCGCTTTGAAACGCCCAGTATCGAATCCATTGATGCTAAGGCCGTGAAGCCGTTCCGGACCCTTCGGGGAAAGGAAAGTGGTGGAGCCGCCGGCCCAAGGTGGTAGTAGGTAAGCGATGGGGTGACGCAGGAAGGTAGTCCAGCCCGGGCGGTGGTTGTCCCGGGGTAAGGGTGTAGGCCGTGTGATAGGCAAATCCGTCACACATTAAGGCTGAGACCTGATGCCGAGCCGATTGTGGTGAAGTGGATGATCCTATGCTGTCGAGAAAAGCCTCTAGCGAGTTTCATGGCGGCCCGTACCCTAAACCGACTCAGGTGGTCAGGTAGAGAATACCGAGGCGTTCGGGTGAACTATGGTTAAGGAACTCGGCAAAATGCCCCCGTAACTTCGGGAGAAGGGGGGCCATCACTGGTGATCCGTTTTACACGGTGAGCTGGGGGTGGCCGCAGAGACCAGCGAGAAGCGACTGTTTACTAAAAACACAGGTCCGTGCGAAGCCGTAAGGCGATGTATACGGACTGACGCCTGCCCGGTGCTGGAACGTTAAGGGGACCGGTTAGTGCGCTTTCGGGCGTGCGAAGCTGAGAACTTAAGCGCCAGTAAACGGCGGTGGTAACTATAACCATCCTAAGGTAGCGAAATTCCTTGTCGGGTAAGTTCCGACCTGCACGAATGGCGTAACGACTTCTCGACTGTCTCAACCATAGGCCCGGTGAAATTGCACTACGAGTAAAGATGCTCGTTTCGCGCAGAAGGACGGAAAGACCCCGGGACCTTTACTACAGTTTGATATTGGTGTTCGGTTCGGCTTGTGTAGGATAGGTGGGAGACTGTGAAGCATGCACGCCAGTGTGTGTGGAGTCAATCTTGAAATACCACTCTGGTCGTGCTGGATGTCTAACCTCGGTCCGTGATCCGGATCAGGGACAGTGTCTGATGGGTAGTTTAACTGGGGCGGTTGCCTCCTAAAGAGTAACGGAGGCGCCCAAAGGTTCCCTCAGCCTGGTTGGCAATCAGGTGTTGAGTGTAAGTGCACAAGGGAGCTTGACTGTGAGACCGACGGGTCGAGCAGGGACGAAAGTCGGGACTAGTGATCCGGCAGTGGCTTGTGGAAGCGCTGTCGCTCAACGGATAAAAGGTACCCCGGGGATAACAGGCTGATCTTCCCCAAGAGTCCATATCGACGGGATGGTTTGGCACCTCGATGTCGGCTCGTCGCATCCTGGGGCTGGAGTCGGTCCCAAGGGTTGGGCTGTTCGCCCATTAAAGCGGTACGCGAGCTGGGTTTAGAACGTCGTGAGACAGTTCGGTCCCTATCCTCTGCGCGCGTAGGAATATTGAGAAGGGCTGTCCCTAGTACGAGAGGACCGGGACGGACGAACCTCTGGTGTGCCAGTTGTCCTGCCAAGGGCATGGCTGGTTGGCTACGTTCGGAAAGGATAACCGCTGAAAGCATCTAAGCGGGAAGCCTGCTTCGAGATGAGTGTTCCCACCCCCTTTGAGGGGTTAAGGCTCCCAGTAGACGACTGGGTTGATAGGCCAGATGTGGAAGCCCGGTAACGGGTGGAGCTGACTGGTACTAATAGGCCGAGGGCTTGTCCTCAGTTGCTCGCGTCCACTGTGTTAGTTCTGAAGTAACGAACTGTGCCAATATCCGGTTCGATATCTTCATAGTGTTTCGGTGGTCATAGCGTTAGGGAAACGCCCGGTTACATTCCGAACCCGGAAGCTAAGCCTTTCAGAGGCGATCGTGCAGCGGGGGAGA
>NZ_JAGGPC010000053.1:0-15815 GCF_018614005.1 Streptomyces sp. ISL-99 | reverse complement strand
CCTCACGGGTCAGTACACCTAGAGCCTGTCTGATGGGTCGTTGTGCGGGTGATGAGCCCGAGGTCAGTGCAGGTCTACCTGGAAGGCGTGACGGTGATCGGTGGGGCAGGTGAAGATACGCAGGTCTCCCCATCGGCCAACGACGACCCCTGTCTCGTCGTCGCTGGCCACAGTGAACAGCAGTGTCATGGCCGTGCCGCAGTCGCCGCAGGGAAACACTGCGGGGTGGGTCAGGTGCCAGGTCGGCCAACCGCCGAGCTTCCAGCCGGCGAGGCGGGTGATGACATCACCACCGTCGCCGGTCTCGTGGACCAGTTCCTCCAGCCGCGGACGCAGTTCTGCGGGCAGCTCCTCACGGAAGGGGAAGTCGGTCACATGCTCGGCGGTGACCGAGCACGGCTGGGGTAGATAACCGTCCTCGTCGTACCGCGTGGGCGACGGCAGAGGTGTCAACTGGCGTGTCACGTCGGCGGCTCGGCGCCATCGCACCTCGATCACGGGGCTGGCGTCGGCCTGCTGGGCTGGAGGATCCCAGTGTTCATTGGTGCACCAGAGGATCTGCAAGAGGTCGATGCCAGCGGGCCACCACGGCCCTGGCGCGTCGCGGCGGAAGATCTGGGCGACCGGCACCATGGCCGTGGCGGGCACGCCGGCAGGGTTGTCCTCATCGGGCAACGAGCACACGGGCCACGGCTCGTCACTCGGCCACAGCAGCGGGCCGCCGATCGAGCTGTGCCCAGAGTCCGGCTCTCCCCGCTCGGGATGGAGCACGACCGCGTCGCGCGCGTAGGCAGCGAGTTCGGGCAGAGCGGCGAGTATCGCTTCGGTCGATGGTCTGGGGGTGCGCGTCATCATGCCTTCTGGTCTGCTGGTCGTAGATCGCTCGCAGGGTATCGGGCAGCTGCGACCTCGGTTCCCGCTCGCGGATCATGAGCGGAGCCACAGCCGGACCGCGGCAGCGGTGACCGTGCCGTGAAAGATGTACGCCCTCTTCTCGTACCTGGTCGCCACGGCTCGGAAGCCCTTGAGCGCCAGGATGGTTCGCTCCACCTCGTTGCTGCGGGCGTACCGTCCGCGGTCGAAGCCGGGAGGCCGGCCGCCAGTGCTTCCGCGGCGCCGTCGGTTGGCTTGCTGACTTTTCGGCTCGGGAATGGTGTGCTTGATCTGGCGCCTGCGCAGGTAGTGCCGGTTCCGGCGGGATGAGTACGCCCTGTCACCGCCAAGATGGTCGGGCCGGGTACGCGGGTGGCCGCCGCTGGGACGGGGACGCGCAGGTGCGGTCCAGGACCGGGGCCAGTCGATCCGGCCCTCGGCGTCGGCGTCAGCCTGCACAGCACGCAAGACCGTGTCCCACGTGCCGTCTGCTGACCAGCGCCTATGCCGGTCATAGATCGTTTCCAGCTCCCGAAGCGCGCGGGCAGATCACGCCAAGGGACACCAGTCCGGAGCCTGAAGAAGATCCCGTTGATGACAATCCTGTGGTCTTTCCAGCGGCCTCCTCTGTCAACGGACTTCGGCAGATGCCCCTCCAGACGAGACCACTCACGGTCTGACAGATCACCCCTCCCCACGGCGAACAGAACGATGGAGCGGGAGGCTCGGTCACCGACCCATCAGACAGGCTCTAGGAGTAGCCCTTTGTCCCGTCGAGCAACTCCCGGACGACGTCCGCGTGGCCCGCGTGCCGTCCGGTCTCCTCGACGAGATGGATCAGCATCCAGCGCAGATTGGCACCGCCCGACCGGAACTCGGTGTTGCGCCCGATGTCGTCCAGGCTCGCGGCGGCGACGATCTCGTTGCTCTGCGCGCACTGCGCCTCGTACTCCGCGAGCAGTTCGGCCAGCGTCCGCCCCTCGACCCGCCAGTCGGCGTCCTCGTCCTCCTCGTCGAACGAGGGGTTCTTCGCCTTGTCCCCGCCGAGGAACAGCACCTCGAGCCAGGTGTGCTCGACCCACCGCATGTGCGAGATGAGCCCGGCCATCGTCATCAGCGGCGAGGTCGGCAGCACGACCCGATGCGCGTCCTGCTCGCTCAGCCCCTCGCACTTCCACCGCAGGATCCGGCGCTGGAGATCCAGCCAGCCGAGGAGCGCGGTACGTTCGTCCGCGACGAGGGGAGGTCGTTCCAGTTCAGCACTCATGGAGCGGCACGTTAGCCGAGCGCCGGCCCGCGGGCACGAGGCCCCTATGATTCCTGCTCCTCATGGCGATGCCGACATCAGGTGGGGAACGCGCCGACCCACCTGCGTTCCAGAAGGTGCTTCGGCAGTACTCGGATTCGATCTCGATCGGCGCGGCGACCGCGGCTCGCCCGAGTACGTGCTGCCCGGCTCTGTCCGACCAGCACCGGACTCAGGCGTGCAGGTGCCCGCCGCAGCGTCGTCCTGAGCCACGTCTATGAGCCGTGGCCCCAGAGGCTGGAAGACCGCGGCGGTGCAGTCCGCCCCGGGCTGTTCGTCGTCACCGCCGCCTTCCGCGCAGGGGGCGTCTGGCTGCCGGCCTTTGTTTATGCGCCGCCCGCATCCCGGTCACCGGTCGAGGGTGTCATCCGCGTGCTCTGGGGCCTTGGCGCCGGGCAGCGCCTCGGGCCAGGCGGGGTCGGTCAGCGGTGTCCGGCGGTGTCGTACGGCCGAGTCGCGGAGCTGCATGGTCGCCTGGGCGAGATAGGGGCTGTCTGCGAGCCACCTGAGCGCGTCGTCGCGCACGGGGTCGTTGCGACGCAGGGCCACGACCAGGTCGAGGACGTTGAGGAGCATGCGCTCCGGGCCCCCGGACAGACCCCGTACGAGCCGTTCGAGGTCGGCGTAGCTGGTGGCGAGGACGAGGTGTCTGAGGGGGTGCGGCCAGCGATGCACCATGCTCTTGACGTGATGGCCCTCGTGCTTGCCCTGCTGCGCCGTCCCGGCGGCGACCAGGGTGGTCAGGGTGACCGCGGCGGAGGGGTTGACCAGGCACAGGCGCTCCACGAGGAAGCCGGTGGTGGAGATCAGGGTCGTCGTGTCGGCGGCGCGGACGGCTTCTGTGGCCATCTCGATCGTGTGCGCACGTTCGGCCGCCTCGCCGATGGGTGCGAAGCGGCAAAGGCAGTGGAAGCGCAGTGCGGCGGCGGTGGGTGCGCGGCCGGCCTGCGGGTGGCCGGCGGGGAGCTGGGCGATCGCCGCCAGCGCGGCGTCCAGCTTGTCCCAGCCGTCCTCGCCCGCGGGGCCGGCGAGTTCGCTGACGCCGTGGGCGTTCCACCGTGCCAGGATCTCCAGGCCGGACCGCCACTGCGTCGGCTTGAGGTACTCGGTCAGCAGGTCGGCCTGTGCGGTGAGGGACGGCCGCTCGGCAGCGCGCATCCAGACCAGGTCCCCCCACAGCCGGAGCGCCGCCTTCCTGATCTTGTCGTCGGGGAAGGCCTGTTGCCCGGTCCACAGCCGTTCGCACCAGTCGGCCAATTCGGGACCGTGACGCATCAGCAGGGTGTGGGCGATGTCGACGTGAGGATGGTCCGCGGCCTGGCTGACCAGCTCGGCCAGCCATGGAATGTCGGCCAGAGCGACCTCCTCGGCCAGGGCGTGCGCCACGAGGTCGGGGTGGGTCTGGGCGTGGTCGCGCAGGGAGGTGTGCAGGATGGAGTTGACCGGGTTGCGCTCCGGCTTGTCCCAGGTTCCGCCGTCGCCGTAGGACGGCCAGTCGTTGGCCCCGAGGGACAGCTGCCGGGTCCGCTCATGCTCCAGGGCCCTCCATCGGCGCAGGGCCTTCGCCTCCCGCCCGCGGCCGGTGGTGTCGGTGGCCGCCATCGGGGCGAGGAGACGGGTGGCGCTGTCGCGCACGAGGAACACGCGGTCGAGACGGGCCTGTTGCCAGCCCGCGCCGCCGCCCCAGGCGCCCTTGACGATGTCCCGGATCTCGGCGGCGGGCAGGGGGTGAAGGCCGCTGGCGGCGAAACGGGCCGCGCGGTGCGGGCGCGTGCCCGGTGCCCGCTTGCTCATCTCCTTCAGCTGCCGCGCGCACCAGTCCCGAGCGGAGCGGGTCCCGGGCTCGTCGCCCGGTGAGCGGAGCAGAGCAGGCAGCAGGGTCTCCGCGACGTCATCGATCTGGTCCCTGTCTCCGCAGCGAGCCACGGCATGGTCCAGGAACTCGGGCACACCGTCCTCGGCGGTGCGCAGGCGGTCGCCGAGCGCGGCGACGCGCGCCCGGATCCGCATCTGCGGGCCGCTGAAGACACCACCGACATCCACGAGTTGGTCGAACACGGCGATGGGCGGCGAATCGGCGAGGGTCGCTGCCCAGTGCGCGGCGAGCAGGACGTGGGCCTCCTGCTGCTCGCGCTCCTCGCTCTCGAAGCCCTCGCCGCCGGCGTCCCGGCCGGGGCCCGCCGGCGCGGTGCCGAAGGCGGCCCCGGCCTTGCGGACGAACGCCGCGGGGCGGTTCTGGCGGCGGATCCGGTCCGGATTGCCGAGCCCCTCCGCCAGCACGGCGGCGCGCTCGATGAGCGGACCCCAGCCGCTGAGGTGACGATCGGCGCTGATGGGCGGGATGCACTGCCACAGCCAGCGCGCGGAACGGTGGCGCTCGGCGAGGTCCAATAGCTCGGCCATGCGCGCGGCGGCCCAGTCCGGCTCGGCCGAAGCCATTGCCGTGACGAGGCGTACGGCATGGTTGCCATGGCTCGTGGCCTCCTGCAGGGGCAGGCCCAGCAGCCAGGACCACAGGCACGCGTGTGCCGGGCAGCCCCGTGACTCGTCCGCGCCAGGTACGCGGTCGACGCACTCCTGGGGACGGGTGCACAGGTCGCGCAGCAGGTCCCTGACCGCTGTGGCCGCTCCTGTCCCGTCGTCCTGCCCGTCCATGCCCGCGAACCGGCACAGCAGGTCAAGTGCCTTGCGCCGGGCTTGTGGACGGTGCTGGAGGATGGTGAAGAGGTCCTCGGTGACGCGCCGGGCGTCGGTGTGGCGGCGGGTGGGCAACAGCTCCATCATGGTGGTGACGAGGGCGAGCGGCGCCTCGTGCAGGAAGCGGTGCATCATCGCCTTGACCGCGTGCGGTACGGAGGGCAGCAGGGCGTAAGCCCGCAGGGCGATGATCTGGAGGTAGTGGTTGTCGCTGGTGACGAGCCGCTTGATGAGGTCGGCGGCCGCCGGGCGGGCCGCCCGTTCGTCCCGGACGCCCTGCACGATCGCCTGCTCCGCGATCACGGAACGCAGGAAGTCGTCCGGGGTGGTCTCCAGTCGCCGGCCCAGCTGCTCGAAGATCTCCGGCTGCTGACCGGTGTTGACCAGGGAGACCAGACAGCGCCAGGCCGCGTACTCGTACAGCGTCTGGTGGAAGAAGCGGGTGCTCGAACCGTCGTGCCCGCCGCTGCCGGTCAGGACGTTGCGGCGGTGCAGGGCTGTCAGGGCTGCGGGGGCGGTGACCGGCAGTGGGCGCGGGGCCGCGGTACCGAGCAGCCGGACGGCGTGCGCCGAGGTGACGGCGACGCCGCCGTCACGGAGCATGATCCTCGCCACGCCCTCGGCTGCCGGTGATAGATCGTCGGCGTCGATGGTGCCGGCGCTGCCGTGGCGCCGGTCACCGGCCACGCGTTTCGTCCAGTAGGCGTCGTACAGGCCCGCGGCGTCGATCTCCGTGGTGGGCACCTGGGGGGCGTAGACCTCGAACAGCATCCGCAGGGTCAGTGGCCGGGTCACTACCTCCCGCATCGGCAGACCGCGGACGGCAGCGCCGATGACCGCCTCGTACGCCTCGCGGCGGCGTGCCGCTGCCTGACCGCGGTAGTAGTGCGCGCAGTACTCGTCGACGGCGTGCTCGGCCTCTCCGCCGAAGCGGAAGTCACCCAGCTCCTGTACGGCGGACGGGGTCGTGCCGAGGACATCGTACAGGAGGTCCTGGTCACGGGTGCGGCAGGAGATCACCAGCGGCACCTCGTACTCCGCGCAGCAGTCGACCAGTTCGCGGCACACGGCCCGCCCGTGGTCGTCGGCCAGCAGCACGTCCGCGCTGTCGAGGAGGACGATCACCGAGGCGCGGTACTTCGGCTGGTGCAGCAGCCCGTCGAAGAGGGTCAGCAGGTCCGTCGTCTCCCGGGGCAGCAGCAGGTCGTCGGCGCGGAGCAGCAGCGGCTGACAGCGCACGCGCGGTTCGCCGTCCCGGGCTTCGCCGTCCCGGGCTTCGCCGTCTGGGGCTCCGACGTCCCGGGTTTCGCTGTCCTCTCCGGCCTGGGGGTCCGGGAGGGAATAGCGGCCGGTGAGCCGCGTGGTGAGGTTCCACAGCAGGCTGGTCTTACCAGTGCCGGGTTCGCCCAGCACGAGTTCCACGCGGGGTGCCCGGTGCGCTCGGGCCATGCCGGTGAGCAGTCTTTGGGCGAGGCGCTCCTCACAGCCCCGGGGGATGTAGACCTGGCTCAGGCTGACGTCGGCTTCGTCATCGAGCCGGTCGGCCGCTCCCAGTGCCGCCGCACGGGCCGCCTCCAGCTCTTCCTTGCCCGCCCAGCCGCCGCCGCCCGCCGCGCGGGACGCCAGCAGCAGCTGGCCGGCCTTCTTCAGCCCACCGGCCAGGGAACCCGAGATGAAGCCGCGGAACGGCGGTTCGGCGCACAGGTGGGCCACGGCTTCGACGAGTGCCTGCCGGTCGCTGCCCAGTTCCGCGTCCGGCCGTTCGAGTTCCGTGTACAGCCGCTGGAACGTCACGGGGTGGACGACCGTCATCCGGCCGAGCAGCCGGGGCTGGCCCTTTAGCTCGCGGGCCTCGCGGTCCTTCCTGAGCTGCCGACGGATCAGTTCCCGCAGGGCGTCCGACGCCTGCTGCTCGTCCAGTTGCCGCTTGCTGCGCAACAGCAGCAGCTGATGGTCAATCAGCTCCTTCAGCAGTCGTGCCGCCTCGACGCCGGGTGCGGTGCCGGGTCCGCTGTCCCGGCCGGCCGGGCGTGGTGTGCGACGTGTGCTCGCCGATGCCATCGAGAACCCCCATGCGAGACGGAACGCCAGGGTAGAGCAGCGCACCCGCCGCGCGGCGCCACCCCGTTTGCGGTGGACCTCGATCCCATTCGGTAACCCCTGCCCTGACCAGCGGGTTTCCCTTCTCTCTAACAGCTCACCTCGGATCGCTTCGCCCGTCGCGACGCCCTCAGCAGGATCGGAGGCACGCCGGCTTCCACCGGGGTGTGGCCACGCCTCGCCGATCGACACCTGGTGAGGTACTCATGTTCCGTCCGTTCCGATCCGTTCTCTCCGCGTGCGCGGGGGCTCTCCTTCAACTCACCGTCTGCGGCTTGCCGCTGGCGTCCGCTCTGCGCCGCCTGCTGGACCACGCTTCGGTTCTCGCCGAGATGTGGTCTCACCCCGTCGCCAAGCTGGTGACGGACCTCCTGCTGGACAAGGGCGTGCGGCTCACCGTGCTCGTCGTCGCCTCTCTGGTCCGGGCACGCGTCCAGGCCTGGTACGCGCGCCTGCGGCGCAGGAACTGACACCCACGGGGCTGGCCCGCAGTGCTGAGGAGGGCTCCGCGTCGACGCCACGACGCGGAGCCTGCAGGCGGCGGGGTCGAACCATTCGCCCTCCGGCTCCTGAAGGAGTGCACCGCGAACGAGCCTCGGGCAGTTGACCGGTTGGGCGATCACCGGCCAGATACCGGTGATCAGCGTGCCTCTCTGCGGTTGCGGCGTGGTTGTCCAAGTGGGCGCGGGCGGGAGCCCTCACGGACCGCTCGTCACTTCCCTGACCGGATCAAAAGGATGTCCCGGCCGGCCGATGAGCGGCCGACCGGGACATCGGGCTCAGGCGAGGTCGAACCGATCGAGGTTCATCACCTTGTCCCACGCTGCCACGAAGTCACGCACGAACTTCTCTCCTGCGTCCTGGGACGCGTAGACCTCCGAGACGGCGCGGAGCTGGGAGTGCGCACCGAAGATGAGGTCGACGGCGGTGGCGGTCCACTTGACCTCGCCCGTGGCACGGTCCCGGCCTTCGAACACGTTCTCGGCCGAGGTCGACGCCTTCCACTCTGTGCTCATGTCGAGCAGGTTGACGAAGAAGTCGTTGGTCAACGTCTCCGGCCGGTCGGTGAAGACGCCGTGGGCGGATCCCTGGAAGCCGGTGTTCAGCGCCCGCATGCCGCCGATCAGAACCGTCATCTCGGGAGCGGTCAGTGTCAACAGGTTGGCGCGGTCCAGCAGGAGAGTCTCCGGCGACAACTTCTCTCCCGCCCGGAGGTAGTTGCGGAACCCATCGGCCCTGGGTTCGAGCACGGCGAACGTCTCCGTGTCCGTCTGCCCCTGCGAGGCGTCCGTGCGTCCCGGTGCGAACGGGACGGTGATGTCGTACCCGGCGTTCTTCGCCGCTTGCTCGACGGCCGCGCACCCGCCCAGGACGATCAGGTCAGCGAGCGAAACCTTCGTTCCGCCGGCCTGTGAGAGGTTGAAGTCCTGCCGGATCTGATCGAGGGTCTGCACCACCTCGGTCACCTCGGGCAGGTCGTTGACCTCCCAGTCCTTTTGCGGCGCGAGTCGAATCCGGGCCCCGTTGGCCCCGCCGCGCTTGTCGGTGCCGCGGAAGCTTGCCGCCGATGCCCAAGCGGTGGTGACCAGCTGGGGGATGGACAGTCCCGAGGCGAGAATCCTGCTTTTGAGGGCAGCGATGTCCTTGTCCGCGACCAGCTCGTGATCGACCTGGGGGACGGGATCCTGCCACAGCTGCGGCTCGGCAACCCACGGGCCGAGGTATCGCGACAGGGGTCCCATGTCGCGGTGCAACAGCTTGTACCACGCCTTGGCGAACGCTACGGCGAGCTTGTCCGGGTTCTCGTGGAAGCTCTTCGTGATCGGCCGGTAGACCGGATCCAGCTTCAACGCGAGGTCCGTCGTCAGCATCATGGGAGCGTGCCTCTTCGACGGATCATGAGCATCGGGCACAGTGCCCTTGGCCGAGGGATCCGTGGGAGTCCACTGCTTCGCACCGGCGGGGCTCGTCGTCAGCTCCCAGTCGTACCTGAACAGGTTGTCCAGGTAGCCGTTGTCCCACTTCGTCGGCTCGGAGGTCCACGCGCCCTCAAGCCCACTGGTGAGCGCGTCGGCGCCCTTGCCGCTGCCGTACGTGTTCCTCCAGCCGAGGCCTTGCTGCTCGATGGGACAGCCCTCTGGTTCCGGACCGATGTACTGGGGGTCGACCGCACCATGGCACTTGCCGAACGTGTGGCCGCCGACGATGAGCGCAACCGTCTCCTCGTCATTCATCGCCATGCGCCCGAACGTCTCGCGAACGTCCCTGGCGGCGGCCATCGGATCCGGGTTGCCGCTGGGCCCCTCCGGATTGACGTAGATCAGTCCCATCTGCACGGCACCGAAAGGACCGGTGAGTTCCCTGTCGCCGCTGTAGCGCTCATCTCCGAGCCAGGTGTCCTCGGGCCCCCAGAAGATCTCCTCGGGTTCCCAGATGTCCTCTCGCCCGAAGCCGAATCCGAAGGTCTTGAACCCCATCGATTCCATGGCGCAGTTGCCGGCGAAGACCAGAAGGTCGGCCCAGGAGATCTTCCGGCCGTACTTCTGCTTGACCGGCCAGAGCAAACGGCGTGCCTTGTCGAGGCTCGCGTTGTCCGGCCAGCTGTTGAGGGGCGCGAAGCGCTGAGCGCCGCTGCCGCCACCGCCCCGGCCATCGGCGATGCGGTACGTACCCGCGGCATGCCAGCTCATCCGGATGAAAAGGGGCCCGTAGTGGCCGTAGTCGGCAGGCCACCAGTCCTGGGACGCCGTCATCACCTCGAAGACGTCCTGCTTCAGCGCGTCGAGGTCGAGGGTCGCGAATTCCGCCGCGTAGTCGAAGTCCTCACCCATCGGATTGGAGCGGGAGGAGTGCTGGTGGAGAACCTGAAGGTCCAGCTGATTCGGCCACCAGTCCCGGTTCGTCCTGGGGCGAGTCTGCGTGGGGGTCGGGGAGGGGATTGCTGGGTTTTCGCTTTCGCTGCCGGACACGTCCGTCCTTCTTTCTGTCTCGGAGCTTCCTTGTGCTGGCTGCTGCTCGTGACGTTGTTTGCCTTGCTGGTGTCGAGCACTGCGACCCGCGCTCCTAGCGCGCCATGGCACCCGCCGGCGAGAACCTTTCCGCACGCACGACGCCGATGATTGGGCCTGTGTCGGCGTCCGTATGGTGGCGCACCCCCGAGCGCACCGCTACGAGAACACGCAGAGCACCCCTGCGTAACAAGAACTCAAAGGCCAAAGTCGCTTGGGACCTGGCTCAATGGCTGACGACGCTCCCGGCCTCTGAGGCATGCGAGAAAAGGCCGCTCTTTTCTGACCATCATTATCCCGCTGGCGTGAGAAGCGGAAGCGGACGGGTGATCCCGATTCGGAGGATCATGGTCCGGGCCGTCACCTCGCGGCCCGGACGCTGTCCGTGAGCTGAAGCGCGATGCCAGAGCCCAACGACTTTGGCTTTCGCCGACAGCCCGTAGACCAGGGTGACCGTGCGGCGGCTGTCGGGCGGGAGGACGACGTCCCAGCGGGCGATGCCTTCGGCGTCGACCACGCCGGGCGCCGGGGAGCAGGCTTCCTTGTGCAGGCGTACCTCCACCGCCGAGACCTCGGAGACCGGGATCCGCTCCCAAAGGACGACCACCCGTTCGCCGTGCTCCCCTGGGGCGGAGAACCGGGACAGGTGCAGCTGGACCGTGCGGGTGACCTCGGTCCGCTGGGTCATTCCGGCGTAGTCGCGGGACTCCTCGGCATGCCGGACCACCCGAAAGTCGTCGCAGCTGCCGAAGGCGAGCCCAACAGGGACGCCGGGGGTGGCGAAGTCCAGCGTGCCGCGGCCGCTGAATCCGCAGCCGCGGACCAGGTCCACGGGCCCGGCGAGCAGCGCATGGCCGGACAGGTTGTCGAACCGCACCACCTGGGTGACCAGCGGAGACAGCTCGGGTGAGCAGGCGTACTCGCTGCCCGCGGCCGTGGTGAAGGCCGACAGCGGCACCCGGTGGGCGCGGCCGTCTCCCGGCACGGAGACCGGCGTGGGGGAGTGCAGCCCCCGCGCCTCGCCGCCGTCGTCCACCCCCGGCAGGCCGAGCACCGGGGCCGGGCCGAGGTCCCCGACCTCCTCCTCGCGCAGCTCGACGCCGACGGTCCGGCGCTCCGCGGGGGAGCCGTCCTTGAGCGTCAGCCGGTCCTCGGCAAGCCGCGGTGGATCGGTGGCCAGAGCCGACCGGGCCGTCGACAACGTCAGCCGTACGTCCGACCAGTCCTCGCCGGTGCGCTGCCAGGCCATCGCGTCCGTCTCCAGCGTCAGGGATCCCCGTCGAGCACGGCCCCGGTAGGCGGGCCGCCACAGCGCACACGGGAGGAGGTGGCTCAGGCGCAGCCCGACCGGTCCTGCGACCGCGGACTCCACGGTCAGCTCGATGTGACCGACCAGTTCGGCGGGCTCCCCCTCGGAGAGGTCCATGGCCAGCTGGGCCTCCGTGAGCTCGGCGGCGAGACCGGCCAGCCGGGCCTCCACGGTGCGGAGTTGCTCGCCGTACGGGTCGCGCTCGTCGTCCACCCGCTCCAGTTCGCGGGCCCAGCGGGGTCCGTCGGTCTCGCCGGATCCCACGCCTTCGCCGATCTCCCGGAGCAGGTCGGCGGCGAGGCGGCCGAGCAGGACGAGGCGGGCGTGCAGCCGGTCGCGTCGCTGCCCGAGGGCGAGCCGCTCCTCTTCGAGGGTGTGCACGAGGTGGCGCAGAGCGGAGTCGTCGTCGGCGGGTGGCTGCGGCCCGCGTGGCGCCCAGCTGCGGACGATCCGCACGTCGAGCACGGTCGCCGGGTGATCGGCGGTCAGCTCGGCATGGAGGGTACGGTCAACGGCCGGCGCACTGACCGGCCCGAGACGCAGCTGCTGGACCCCGGCCTCCAGGTTGAGTACGACGGCGCGTTCGATGTGGGCGCGGTCCTCCAGGCAGGTGACGGGTGATGGGGAGGTCGATCGGCTTCGGGGCCGTGGACATGGTGTGTGTCAGCTCCTGCGGTTGCCGCCGACCAGGGCCTTGCCGGCCGGGATGCGGATCTCGTAGCCACCGTCGAGGGCGGCGGTGCCGCCGGCGGGCAGGTCCACCCGCCAGACGCGGGTGCCCGGGGCATGGTGCTCGGACCCCGCGCAGTCCTCGAGCGCCGTCCAGTCGGCCCGTTCCTCGATCCGGACGTCCGGTTCGGAGGTGATCGGCACCCGCTCGCGGACCTCGACGGTGACGGGCCTCGCGAGCCGGTTGGTCAGCTCCACGTGGACGCGGTGGTCGAGCACGGTGGTGTTGTTGCGCAGGCCCGAGGTCGACTCGGGCAAGTTCGTACGGCGGGCGATCCGGATGCCCTCGACCGGCCCGAGCCCCACCCGGCGGACACCGCCGGGGGCGAGCGTGGGCAGCGCGGCGGTCAGCAGGAAGTCGTCGTCGACAGTCACCTCCACCGGGCCGGCCAGCAGAGCCTGGTCGGTGGCGTTGGAGAGCACCAACGTCGCGTACACCGTCTGCTCCACGGACGGCGCACAGAGGTACTCGGTGCGCAGACCGACCGGGATCTCGCCGACGGCGATGGTGTGCCAGGTGCCGTCCGACGGGATGTCGGCGCGGGCGGTGGCGTCGAAGCGGTGGTCGAAGGAACCCGCCGACTCGCGGGCCGCACGGCGTGTCCGGGCAGCGGCAGCGCGGCCACCGCTTCGGCGCGGCGGCGGTACTCGGCCGTCACCGGGTCGAAGGGGGAGTCGGGAAACAGCCGACCTCTGCGACTGCCCTGCTCGTCGGGGCCGCACAGGACGAGGGCGGCGTAGTCGAGCTCGGCGCCGCTCGGCTGCGGCGGACCGGCCGCTGGAAGCGGCGGTGGTGGCGGTGGCGGCGCAGGTGCGCCGGGCGCCGCAGGTGCCATGGCGGCGGGTGCCCCCGCGAAGGACCTGCCGTCGGAACGCGGCCTGCCGGCGGGTCGCGAGCGGGCCGGCTGCGCCGCCGGGCACCGGGAGCGCTGCGGGCGGCCCGCCGTACGCCTGCGGTGCCGGCGGCGGTGGCGGAACGGGACCGGACGCGAATCCGCCCGCGGCGGCCACGGACGCGGAGCCGGCTCCAACAGCCGCGGGTACGGCGGTCGTGGCGGGGCGGGAGCCTGCCGCGTCGTACCCGGCGAACAGGTCGGCGAGCCTCGCCGGAGGCTCGCGCCAGCCGGAAGGCGCGGGGGCGGGCTGATGGCGTCCGATCCGGATCGAGCGGAGCTTCGGCAGGTCGGTTCGGCGCCACAGGTCGGCGGTGGCCAGGGCGATGCGCACGCCGGTCCAGTCCTCGCCGGTGCGCTGGGCGACCGAGGCGCGCAGCACCAGACGGCCACTGCCGTCGCCCTGACGGCAGGCGAGACGGTAGGCGGGCACCCAGACGGCGCCCGGCACCCCGTACTCCAGCTCCAGCTCAACCTCCGCTTCACCGGTCCCGTCGAGGGGCACGGGCCCCCCTTTCGGTGGCCTGGCCGCCGTTGCCGCCCAGGCCACCGAAAGGGGGGCCGCAGAAACGACCCCACCAGCACCATCCGCTTCACCATGGCAGAAGTTCGCCGACTCCTGGACGCTCTGCTGCCCCGCCCCACACCCCGCCTCGAACCAGCTGTCCATGCCCTGAACTGGTCCCTCTGGCGCAGACGACACCAAGCCGTCGCCCGCCACTGCCACTACCGAAGAAGAACCAGCTCACGCAACGATTTCTGACTGGAGTACTAGTGCGAAGACGCCACGGTCTGGTGTGCTGTGGCCGTGTAGCCCTCGCCAGGCTCCACCGTCTTCGTGCGGTACTCGATCTTGTTCACCTTGACCTTCAGCGTCGTGCCGGCTTCACCGGCGAACTGGCTGAAGAACTCGACGGTCTCGCCGACCTCCACCGTCGGCGTCTCCGCCCCTGTGGTGGGCGACTCCTCGGCTGGGGCTTCTGAACTGACGCCCTCGATGCCTGTCGCCGTCTGGCGGGGCGTCTCCGGCTGATCATTGCCGCAGGCCGTCAAACCGGCCCCACTCAGCAGGACAGCCACGGCAACCGCAGCGTGGAGCTCGCAGCGTGGAGCTTTCGAGTCATGTCCGGGCCTCCATACCTGGGGCGCACGACTGCCTCCATCATCCGCCGGGAAGCCAGGGCGTGCCCGGGTACAACGCCCCCAGAGCCCGTCGTCTGAGATTGTGCCCTTGGCGGTTCAGACCGCGCCGGCGGCCGCCGATACCGCCACTGGCAGGAGCAACATCCATTGCGGCAGGCGCAGCAACGGCTTCGACCAGCCGGCCGCCAGTGTCACCACCAGGAACGCGGCCGAGTAGGCCACGAAGTGGGCGGCGATCAGCCAGGCCATGGCGTCGCCGCCGGGCCGGTCGGCCAGCGACAGCCAAATCAGCGCGGCCGCGGCCAGGGCCAGGTCGACTGAGACCATGTGCCAGACGGCGTGCAGGACGCGGCGCGGCTCGGCGGGTACATCGCCAGCCAGCAGAGGCCGGACGACGTCGCGTCCGCCGGCAATGATGTGGATGGCGGCGACTCCCGCGGCGGTTATGCCAGCGGTCAGGAACCAGCCGTTCATCGAGTCTCGATTCCCTGGCCGACGATGGCGGCCAGTTGGGTAGCGAGCCGCGGCCCGGCTGGTTCGCCGAGGAGCCCGACATGGAAGAAGACGGCTCCGGCCAGCGTGTCCAGGACCAAGTCGACGGGGACGCTGGCGTCGGTTTCTCCGCGCCGGACAGCGCGCTCGAACAGCTCGACCAAACCGGCCTTGGCAGGAGCCAAAAAGCGCGACCGGATATCAGCCTGCAAGTCGGGCTGGGCGGCGAAGTCAGCCAGCAGGCCGGGCAAGGCTGCCGCAGCGGCTGGGGCGGTGAACTCCTGGAGCAGGGCTTCCAGGAGCGCCGTCAGGTCGTCGGCCAAACTGCCCGTGTTCGGCACGGGAGCCGACTCGGTCTGGGTGAAGACCGCCTCGTACACCAGCTCCGGCTTGCCCGACCAGCGGCGATAGATGGTGTCCTTGCCAACGCCGGCCCGAGCCGCTACTCCGCCGATGGAGGTGGCCGCGTAGCCGACTTCGATGACCAACTCGGCCGTGGCGGACAGGATCGCCTGATGAGCCCGACTGTCTCGGGGACGCCCGCGAGGGGCTTGAGGAAGCGTCACAGACATAAGTTTACGGGACGACCCGTATGAATATCCAGTCACGTCTCTGGGCGCACATACGGCAGCGCTAACCCTCCCCAGTTAACCCGTTCCGGCAGCGCGTGCGGCGTAGCCACCGCAGCCGTAGGTTGAGCCTTAAGACAACGCCGCCGGCTGCATCGACAGCCTGGGTCAGGGCGATGAGTACTCCCGCGGACGAGCCGCCACCCCCGGCGCACCTACCCGCCGACGAACGTGGCCGACTCCGGCTTCTGGAGCAAGGTCACTGACGAGCACCTGGTCATTACCATCGTGACCACGGCCGACCTGTCATTGCTGAGCGTCTTCATGACGTGGATCAAGGCTTTCTTGGCCCAGCTGAGCGGCACCGATGTGGACGAAGGCGTGGCCGTCATCGTGCTGTCGTTGCTCGTCCCGGTGCTGCTGTACGTCTGGTCGCGGACCCGGAAGCCGCGCTACCTCATGGCCGAGGCGATCGCGGCCATGCTGGCCTGCCTGCTGGTGCAAGTTCATCATCCGCTTCCAGGCGGTCAAGGCGGAGGCCATCTCTGACGCCGAAGGCCTTGGTCAGCTCGTGGTGGCCTCTCTGTCTCTCGGAGCCGGCGTCTTCGTTGCCTTCCTCACCACGCTGGTCATGGCCCTCGCAAGCTGGCTGCTGTTCCGACGCGGCAAGCGGCCCTAGGGCCTGTGTGATGTCGT
>NZ_JAGGPC010000052.1:0-24836 GCF_018614005.1 Streptomyces sp. ISL-99 | reverse complement strand
TGGGGACCTGGCTCAGCAGATTACGGGCGTAATGCGTGCGGCATCGCTGCCACGAGGCGCCCGGCAGGACCGCGCCGATCGCGTTCACCAGGCCGGTGTGAGCGTCGGAGACGACCAGCTGGACACCGGACAGGCCCCGGGCGGTCAGCGAGCGCAGGAAGGCGAGCCAGCCCGCACCGTCCTCGGCCGTGGCGACGTCGATGCCGAGGATCTCCCGGTGTCCGTCCGCATTGACGCCGACCGCGATCAGCGCGTGGACGTTGATGATGCGGCCGCCCTCACGGACCTTCTGGGTCAGTGCGTCGACCCAGACGAACGCATACGGGCCGGCGTCCAGCGGCCGGTTGCGGAAGGCGGCGACCTGCTCGTCCAGGTGCTTGGCCATCGCGCTGACCTGGGACTTCGACAGCTGGGTGACGCCGAGGGACTCGGCGAGCTTCTCGACCCTGCGGGTGGAGACGCCCAGCAGGTAGGCGGTGGCGACGACCGAGATGAGGGCCTGCTCGGCCCGCCGCCTGCGTTCGAGAAGCCAGTGCGGGAAGTAACTGCCCTGCCTCAATTTGGGGACGGCGAGTTCGACGGTACCGGCGCGGGTGTCCCACTCGCGTGGGCGGTAGCCGTTGCGGTGGTTGACGCGTTCGTCGCTGACCTGCCCGTATTCGGCGTTGCAGAGAGCATCGGCCTCCGCGGACATGAGCGCGTCGGCGAACGTCTTGACCATCACGCGCAGCAGATCGGGACTCGCCGCGGCGAGATTGTCTTCCGCGAGGGCGTGCAGGGGCACACTGTCTGGTGCGGTCATCGTGCTGATCTCCTTCAAAGACTTGGTCGTCTTGAAAGATCAGCCGGTGGCCGTTCGTCTATGCGGGCACCATCCCGATGCCGGAGCAAACCCCCGGATCAGGTCGAACCCGTACACCACTTCCCTGGACGCAACCCGAGGCCGGAGCCGGTGCAGTTCTGGTTCTCGAACCTGCCCGAGGACACGCCCCTGACCACCCTCGTCAGGCTGGCGAAACTGCGCTGGCGGATCGAGCACGACTACCGTGAGATGAAGCAGGCCCTGGGACTTGCCCACTTCGAAGGCCGCACCTGGAGAGGCTGGCACCACCACGTCACCCTCGTCTCCGCCGCCCACGCCTTCTGCACCCTCCAGCGGCTGGCCAGAGCCCCAAAAGACACGGCGCCGGCCTGACCCTCTACCAAGTCATCCGAGAACTCCGGACCCTCCTGGCGACCTGGGCCGGCGCCTGCCCCACCTGTCACCGCGACATACCCGCACGCGAACCAACCTGACCAAGCCCTACTAGCAAGTCGTGAGCCTCGCTGGAGGATCCGCAAAGGTTGGTTCATTGAGCCTGTAGGTCATGCCCGGGTACGCGGCCGCGTTCGCCACCGAGTTTGGAGTAGAGGTCCATCCAGTGACGGTCGGTGCTGGTGGCGCCCTTGCCGTCGCAGAAGGGCTTCGTTCCGTTGGCGGTGTAGTAACGCATCATCTCCAGGATGGAATCTGTGTCGGCGCGGGAGCCCGCGGTGTACCGGGCGCCGGGTTCCTCGGTCTGATGTACACGGCATTCGGGGGATGGCGTGGCCGTTTGTGCATCCAGGGAACCGCTGGGCGACGGCGCGCAGCCGCTCAGGGCAAGGGCGGTCGGCAGGGCCGCGCGGAGGGCGATCTGACGGTAGTTCATGTGAGCTCCGGGCTTTTCTTTACAGGAGGGGTGGCAGGCTGCGGGCCATCAGACCGAGGCCGACGATGAGGACGAGCGCGGCCGTCAGGAGCGCGGTGTGCGGAGCGATCCGGCGTACGAGGACGAGTGCCGGGCGGTCGGCGAGCTTGCCCACACGGTCGCCGAGTCTGACGAGGAGGACCCCCACGGCAGTGAGCGTGGCGGCCATGCCGAGGCCGTACGCGAGGACGAGTGCGGCTCCGAAGGCGGTCCGCCCCAGGGCGATGGCGCCGAGAAGTACCACCAGCGCGGACGGGCTCGGCACCAGGCCGCCTGCGACACCCAGGCCGATCAGGCCGCGAGTGGTGAACGGCTGCGCGTCATCGGTGGCCGGCCCGTGGGCGTACGTGTGATGGTGTCCGAACAGTCCGTGGCGGTGAGGCTTTCCGAGCACGTGGTCGTGGGTGTGGCCGTGGGTGTTCTCTTGCGCGGCCCCTTCGTGAGGCCTGTGCGCGTGATCATGAGTGTGACCGTGCGGGCTCTGCGTCATGACGGGGGCGGTGCTCGCACCGACCAGCGCGGGTGGTGACGCGTCGGCCGGTCGGGCGCCGCTGGTGGCGGCCCGTGGATCTCGGCGGGAGCGGCGCACGGCTTCAGTGAGCAGAGCGGCCCCGACCAGGGCAACCAGTGCGCCGCTGACGACTCCGAGCCAGTTGAGCACGGTGTCGCCCGCGAGCGAAGAGAAGGTGGTGAGGCAAAGGCCGATGACGATGACCCCGGCGGTGTGGGTGACGGTCACGGTGGCGCCGACGGTAATGGCGTCGCGGACGCTGCCGCGCCGACCTGCGAGGTAGGCGGCCATGACGGTCTTGCCGTGGCCTGGCAGCAGCGCGTGGCCGGCTCCCAGGATGAGCGACAGAAGTACAGCCAGCAGGCCGATGGTGAGGGTGAGGTTCTGGGTGCCGGTGAGCGATGTCAGGTGCTGGGACAGTGCTTCGACGCGGGCGGTGAGGCCGTCGCCGAGTCCCGCCTCGGGCGTGGTGCCATGAGTGCCTGATGCCTGGTCACCCATGTGGGCGGTGAATTGTGCCTTGGTGTCTCCGAGTGGGGTGGCGAGCAGGTCGCGTGGGTAGGTGCGGAGTTCTCGGGTGGCTGAGGTTTCCGGCACGGTGGAGTGCTGAAGGTGAGTCCCGACCCCCTTCGCGGTGATCTCGTGCCAGCCGACCCGGTCGGGGTCCGTGCCGGTGTCGACCCGCAGCGTCACCGGGCCGCCCGTCAGGTCCAGCGGTGCATGGAGCCGGCACTCCAGGCGGCCGGTGCGCAAGCCACCCTGTCCGGGCCGGTAGTGGAACGTAGCCGATGCCACCTTCCAGGACAGGAGCCGCGGGGTGGTGACTGCGAGCTTTTCGGCTGTCGTGGCGCACTGGGTAGTAGCCCACGCCGCGCGCTCGCTGCCGCTCTGCTTGCTGTCGCCGTTGGTGTCCACCGCCGGTGCGGCCTGGAGGGTAGGGATCTCGGCTGTGTCGGTGACCGCCAGTACGTCGACCCGGTCGGGGTGGAGGGTGAATCCGGCGTACTGGTTGATGGAGAAGTTGCCGAGCGGGTGGGCCTGGGCGGCGGGTGCGACCACCCCGGACAGCCACAGAACGGCTGCGGTCACCGCAGCCGCGCGCCAAGCGACATCACGGTGAGCCATACGTCCGTGGGCGCGCCTGGGAAGGGAGTTCATCCTTTTCGCCTCCGGCAAGGGGGCACAGGAGGACGCCCGCCCGTGTTCTTGGCGCAGCGCCCGCTGACGAGTGGGGTGGTCCGTCCGAGAAGGGTGACGTCGCAGGACGGCGACCACACTCGTACCCCGTAGCCAGCCGCGTGCGCCGGCTGGGAGGACCCATCACCCGCACGGCTCATCACGGCCATCGGATCGGCCTACGAATTGGCTGACGCCTGAGCCTCATTCGGCTCAAGCGTCGTTGCGGGCACTTCCTACACGTGGTGCTCTGTGGATAGCCCAACGTCACATTATGGGACTTTTAGCCCATGGATATCGCCGCGCAGTGCGAGACCAGGCGTGGGCCCATGTGGCGCTTCGAGCACCCCCAGCCCTCAGCCGCTCCGCCTCCAGCCAGCAGGAGGGCCGCGGCTCTCACCGGAAACGGATGGCCCATGCACTCCTCCCGCCTGTCACGACGAAAGCACCCGGCCCGCCGGGCTGAACGCACCCTGGCCACTGTCGGCACGTTGTCCCTGGTGACCGCAGCCGCTCTCACCGGCCTCACGCCGTCCACCGGCTCCGCCTCCAGTCACCGCGAGGCACCGCTGATCGCGGGTGACCCGAAGGCCGACAACACCGACGTCTACGCCTTCACCAGCCCAGACAAACCCGACACGGTCACCCTGGTGGCGAACTGGATCCCGTTCGAGGAGCCCAACGGCGGGCCGAACTTCTACCCCTTCGCCAACGACGCCCGCTACAACATCAAGATCGACGGCGACGGGGACGGCAAGCCCGACACCACCTACACCTGGAAGTTCACCGATCACATCCGGGACGACGAGAACCAGTTCCTGTACAACACCGGCGTCGTCAAGTCCCTGAACGACGAGACGCTGAACTTCCGCCAGACGTACGACCTGACGGTCACCGACGCCGCCGGAAACACCAAGACGCTGCTCAAGGACGCCCCGGCGGCTCCTTCGAACGTGGGCAAGGCGTCGATGCCCGACTACGCCTCGCTGCGCAAGGAGGCCGTCGTACCGCTGCCGAACGGCGGGCAGACGTTCTCGGGGCAGGCGTCCGACTCGTTCTTCCTGGACCTGCGGATCTTCGATCTGCTCTACGGAGGCGATCTCTCGGAGACCGGTCACAACACCCTCGCCGGGTACAACGTGAACACCATCGCCATCCAGGTGCCCAAGAAGGACGTGGCCCTCAAGGGAGACGCCACCCGCAACCCCGTGATCGGCGTGTGGTCCACCACCGACCGCAAGGGGACAGACGTCGCCGGCGCGGGCAGCAAGGGCAGCGAGAACACCCCGGCCGAGGACGGCAAGGGAACGGACCAGGGCGCACCCGACAAGGGCGGCGAAGGGGGCTGGCGTCAGGTCTCGCGCCTCGGCAACCCGCTGGTCAACGAGGTCGTCGTGCCCCTCAAGTTCAAGGACGCGTTCAACGCGCTCACTCCGGACAAGGACAACACGGTCACTCCGGTCGTGGACAAGGTCAAGGCCCCGATCGTGCCCAAGCTCGTGGAGAGCATCTACGGCATTCCCGCACCCGCCACGCCGCGCAACGACCTGGTCGAGATCTTCCTCACCGGCATCTGCAAGGAGTGCGGCCCCATCAAGGCCGACCTGAACTCGCAGAAGCTCAACGCCGATGTCGACAAGTCCAAGTTCGTACCGGCCGAAGAGCTGCGGCTGAACATGTCCGTCCCGCCCACCGCCAAGCCCAACCGCCTCGGCGTTCTCGGCAAGGACCTGGCGGGCTTCCCCAACGGCCGCCGCCTCAACGACGACGTCGTCGACATCGAACTCCAGGCTCTCGAAGGCGCCGCGCAGACCGGCAAGATCGTGCCCGCGCTGGCTGCGGGCGACCGCGTGGACGCCCCGTACCGCCAGCCCGGTGACACCTTCCCGTACGTCGCACTGCCCAACACCGCGGCCGTCAACCAGGCCGACGCCCTCCACCCCGACGGAGGCGTCGGTGCGGGCTTCGGTGGCACCGCCTTCGGCGACGGCTTCCCCGTTGTGGCCGTCACGGCCGTCGGCGGCGGCACCCTCCTGGCCTGTGCCGGAGTTCTGGCCCTGCGCCGGCGGCGTGCCGGTCAGGCATGACCGGCCCCGCCACCACAGGTCGCCCGCCCGCCGCACGGCAGGGTGGGCGACCGCGGCGCCCCCTGCTACTCACCCGCCGCGGCCGAAACGTCGCGTCCGCGGCCCTGGCCGTCGGCATATCCCTGGCTGCGGCCGGCACCACGGCGCTGATCGCGGCCCCGAGCGGGAAGCCGGCGTACGTCGACATAGGCACCCTGCCCGCCCAGCCGGGCTCGGGAGACACGGCCGCCACCACCGAATCCGCCGCCCCTCCGATACGCATACGCATCGGCCGCATCGCACTCGACAAGCCCCTCACCGGCTTGCGGGTGCAGCAGGACGGCCGCCTCGGCGTACCCCAGGACCCCGCCGAGGTCGGCTGGTGGAGCGACGGCCCGCGACCGGGCGACCCGGGCGCGGCGGTCGTCGTCGGCCACGTCGACTCGACCACCGGCCCCGGCGCCTTCCACGGTCTGTCCTCTCTCCGTCCGGGCGACCAAATCTCCGTACGCCGTGACGACCGCAGCACCGTCGCGTTCACCGTCCAGGCCCTGCGGCAGTACGACAAAGACTCGCTTCCCGACAGCCAGGTCTACGCGACCACCGGCCCGCCGGCCCTGCGGCTCATCACCTGCGGCGGCTCCTACGACCGCAAGCGGGGCGAGTACAGCCACAACCTCGTCGTCTACGCGACGCTCGAGGACGCCGACTGACCGAACCCACCCATCCCCACCGGAACGGGAATTGGACCATGCGCCTCCGTCGGCTTCCGCAGCCCCGACGTACCCTGCTCTCCGCCGCGGTCGTCACCACCCTCGGCCTGGCTCTGTTCCTCGCCGGAGGCCTTGGTCTGGCTCCCTGGCCATCCGCGCACAACCCCCGCAGCGGGGAGCCGGCCACCGGCCCGCCCACCGGCAGGGACCCCATGACGGCGGAGATCACCGCGCTCCAGGAGCGCCTGCGCCGTACCCCGAAGGACCCTGTCACGCTGGGCACGCTCGGGCTGAACTATGTTCAGCAGGTCAAAACGACCGGAGACCCGACGTACTACCCCAAGGCCGAAGAGGTCCTTGAGCGCTCGCTGGCGCTGGACACGGCGGACAACTACACGGCGATGGGCGGCATGGCCGCGCTGGAGGCGGCCCGCCACAACTTCACCCGAGCGCTGGACTGGAGCAAGCGGGCCATCGCCCTCAATCCGTACAGCTCCTTCCTGTACGGGACCCTCGCCGACGCATACACCCAGCTCGGCCGCTACTCCGATGCCGCTGACGCCGTGCAGAAGATGGTCGACCTCAAACCCGGCACGCCATCGCTGGCCCGCGCCTCCTACGCCGCCGAGCTGCGCGGCGACACCGTAACCGCCCGCACCGAAATGCGACGAGCTCTGAAGAGCGCCAGTGGTCCCACCGACCAGGCATTCGCGCGCTACTACCTCAGCGAAATCGCCTTCAACAACGGAGACCCGGCCACGGCACTCAGCGAGGCCGAGGCGGGCCTGCGCACCGCACCCTCCTACACTTCCCTGCTCCAGATCAAAGCCAGGGCACAGGCTGCTCTCGGGAAGACTGACGCCGCCATCGCTGATCTCACCCGAGCCGTACAACGCCTCCCACTGCCCGAATACGTTCTCCAACTCGGCGAGCTCTACCAGTCCCTCGGTCGCCACAAGGAAGCAGTTCAGCAGTACGAGATCTTCCGAGCCGAGCAGAAGCTCTTCGCCGACAACGGCGTCACCCCCGATTCCGACGCCGTACTCTTCGAAGCCGATCACGGAGACCGCGAGCGGGCTCTCGCCATCGCTCGGCAGGGCGTGGAGAACCGTCCCTTCCTGGACTCTCACGATGCTCTGGCCTGGGCCCTACACGTCAACGGCCGAGACGAAGAAGCCCTCGCCGAGTCCGACCGGGCCCTGGCCCTCGGAACCCGCAACGCCCTCTTCCACTACCACCGCGCGATGATCCAGCACGCCCTTGGCAACCACTCCGCCGCCCGGAGCGGACTCACCAAGGCCCTTGCCATTAACCCGCACTTCAATCCCTTGCAGGCCCCCAAGGCACGAGCGGCTCTGAACGCCCTCCGGCCTGCTGGCGCCGAAGGTGTCGAGCACGAAGGCGAGTCCGGCGCTTGAGGCGGAGATCTCAGCAATGCCGTCGACAGCGGTCCGTGAGGTGGCAGGACCCCATGGGGGCGCCTGTCACCTCACGGACCGGGACGAGCTGATCGAGACGCCCCTGGAGCGGTCGGTCAGTGCACCTGTCGGTCGCTTTCGGGATCAGGCACACATTCGTGGCCCCAACTGAGCCCAGGGTCCTCGCTCTCGTGAAGAGCTCCACGGCTCCGGCGGTTCGGGAGGTGGCCCTGGGGACGGCTCGAACCACGGCACGGTACGCCGACCGAATGTGAAACGGCAGGGGTCGCGCATGCGTCCCTCTTGTCGAAGCACTCCCAGGCGCTGCATACAGACCAGACGTCTCACTCGGCCCCTCCCAGGACTGGCCTAACGGCCAACCCGCGGCGCCTATTAGGCGTACTACTCCGCCGAGCACCTCAGGTGGCTTCGCGGCCGGAACCTCGTCGCGCGGATCACCCGCCCGGGCGTCGAATCCGGTGAGCGGCCCGGTCGGCACCGCTGGAAGATCGAGCGGTCGCTCTCTCTCTGAATCGCTGCCGGGCTCCGCACGAACATAGATACGGCGATGGGCGGTCGGAGCATCGGTGGTTCGATGCTCCGACCGCCCATCGGTGTGTGGTCTGCCGGGTCGGTCTTTTGGTCTCATTCTCATTCCTCCGGCCCCGCCAGGACGAAATCGTCCTGAGTCAGTTCGGCCCGCAGCCTTCGCCCGGCGACGGCGGCATAGTGCGACGACAGCTCGACCCCCACGAACTGCCGGCCCTGGCGCAGGGCGGCGACTCCCGTAGAGCCGCTGCCGGTGAAGGAGTCGAGCACGGTGCCGCCCTCGGGGCAGATCTGCACGAGCTGCTGCATGATCTCGACCGGCTTCTGCGTGATGTGCACCCGGTCCTTGCGGGGCTGGGAGGCAATGAAGTGGCCGGGCAGGTACAGGTCCCGGTCCTCGGCCAGGCTGCCCTTGACGCCCCAGGTGATGAACTCGGCGGACTGCTTGAACCCTCCCTTACGGGGCCGGCCGGCGGGCTTGATCCACGGGATCGTGCCGCTCCAGGTCCACCCCGCCATCTGCAGGGCGTCGGACGTGGTCGGCTCCTGGCGCCAGTCGGAGAAGACGATGGCGACCGCGTGCTCGGTCGAGGCTCGGTACGACTCCGTCAGCATCTCGGTCAGCCAGGAGCGGTACGAGCGCTGATCGCGGTTCTCGCCGGGGAAGTTGGCGAGGTCGTGCGCCGAGTTGCTGGTGACGTACTTGGCTCGCGCGGTGCGGCCGGTGCGGTCCGAACTGGTCCGTCCGCCGGAGTTGTACGGCGGGTCGGTGATCACGGCGTTGACGCTTTCGTCCGGGAGGGACTTCAGCACGGTCAGGGCGTCGCCTCGTGCAGCGTGTAGCTCATGTGGAGGGCCTCTTTCGGGGCATAGCGGGTCCGGCCCCACTCCGGACAGCGCTCAACGTCGACTGGGGCGGGGTTGTGCCGGAGGGCAGCGGCGATTTCCGGCCGGGCCTAACGAGGTGGGCCGTGCGGCGGGTCCGGGTCGGGGAGTCGTTTGGTGCGGCCGGAATCCCGGTCTACTGTCTCGCCGTGTCACCGGGGCAGAGCTTCGCTTCACCCCCGCTGACCTGTGCTTATCCGTGTTTCCTCGTTCAATCGAGCCGCACGGAAGGCACGTTGCCCACGCATTTCCGCACGCCGTCAGGAGCCCCGGTGTACTGCCTGAGATTACGAGCGCGGCTGGCTGCCGCGCATGACCTGAGACCGGCGTCCGGGAGCTACCAACTCCCCTGACCCGGGCCCGCCCGAGCGGCGGATGCACATCGGCGCGGTGCCGACGGCTTTGCACGAGAAGTCGGCACCGCGTCTCCTACGAACACCGAGGAGCCGCTGCGATGCAGCATGCCCTGATACGTCCGCGCCCCGATCCTGCGCCGTCACCCGGCCGGCACCGCCGCCTCGGTGAACGGCGGCGGCGATGAAGACCACCGGAGCCGTCCTCGGTCTCTGCGCGTCCGGTCCGCTGCTGCTGGCCGTTCCGGTTCTTGCCTTCGGGGCCGGGACCGCTTCGGCCTCCTGCTCGACCGACGGTCCACAGTCTGTGGATACCGCCGCCGTCGCCACTCAGGTGAAGGCCATCCTGGACGGCGGCGACAAGGGCTCGGTCTCCGTGCCGGGTCTGGACGGCCCGGCCGAGCAGGTGCCCAATGCCAAGACGATCCAGGCCACCGGCGTCGCGATGAACATCCCGGCCCGGGGGCAGGTCGTGGCCCTGGCGACCGCCCTGCAGGAGAGCGGCCTGGCACGGCGACGTGGTCCGCATCACGACCCTCGCGTCCTGGAAGCCGCGGATTCTCGCGGCCCGCCGAGTCGTCTGACCGGCACTTCCCCCCTCTCCCCTTCCTCGCACCGCCCTTTCGCCCCAGCGGGCTTTGGCGTGCAGTAAATCGAACTGGAGTTCGCAATGTATCTCGCCGACCAGGTCATCCAGCTCGCCTACGATCCCGGTATCAAGCCGAACGAGGGGGCCTGCCGGGCCTTAACGTCCTCAAGCAGGTGATGGGCTCGATCAACCTCTTCGGCCTCGTCGCCGTGGTTGGCGCCCTCGCCGTCAGCGCGGGCGTGTGGGCCTGGGGCCACCACTCCGGCGGTCATCAGGCGGAGGCAAACGGGAAGAAGGGCGTCCTGGTGAGCGCCGGCGCGGCTCTCCTGCTTGGCGCCGCGAATGGTGTCGTCGCGTTCTTCAGCACGCTGGGGACGCAGGTCCACTGATGCCTTCCCACTCCTCGAACCCCGGCGGCGCATCTCGCGTGCGCCGCCGGGCGCTGCTCGGCACCGTCGTCCTGGTGGTGCTCGTCGCCCTCGCCGGCCTGGCCGCGTACCTCACCCGCGACGGCAGGAGCCCATCCGAAACCCCTGCTCCACCGCCGAGTTCGCCCACAACATCCTCCCCGCCCGCGTCGCCGTCCGGGCCGCTCACGCCGCACACCCATCCTCGCGCCCTCCCGGTCCCGCCGAAGACCCGCGACCCGATCGAGTTCGGGAAGGCAGCCGCAGCAGCGCTGTGGTCCTACGACACCCGCGCGTACTCGCAGACCGAGCTGCGGACCGCCCTGCGCGGGTGGCTGACCACCGATCTCGGCGCGGACGACGACATGCTCCGCTACTTTCGGGCCCACCACGCTGCCCAGGAGCGACTGCGAAGCGCGCGACGCGACGAGGAGTACGCGCGCTACCACGCCGAGACTGCTCCGAACGCCGACCGGAAGGCTGAGGCCCTCCGCTCTCAGGCGCGTGCGCCGAGGCGGCCGACGATGCCGAGAGCCGTCTGCGCAGAATCCGCGCGTTCATCCGGGAGGAGGGCGTCACGCCTCCGTTCCTGTGGCCCAACGTGGCCACCGCAATCGACTCATCCGGGACCGATCCCGATACCACCGAGGAGAATGATCTTTGAAGGGCTCCACCTACCGCCGCTGCTCCTGCCGCGACCCCAAGACCGGCAAGGAACTTGGTACCTCCTGCCCCAAGCGCAACAGCAGGAACCACTGCACCTACTCCATACGCCAGGAACTCTCGCCCCGCGAGGACGGCAGCCGCCGCTCCTTCGCCCGCAGCGGGTACGGCAGCCTCAAAGCCGCCCAGGCCGACCTCGACCACGTACGCGCTCTTCTCGGACTGGCCGAGTCGGACGATCCCGAGGGCACCGAACTCATCGCCGAGATGCTGGCCGAGGTCAGCCGCGAACGATCGCCCCTGCCCGAGGTCGAGGAGACGAGGCGGCGTCTCAACGCTGGCCAGGACCTCATTGGCAGCCTGACCGTGGCCGAGTGGCTCGACCGGTGGCTGGCCGGCAAGCGCATACGCAAGTCCGGCCTCAACCGCTACGAGACCGACGTCCGCGTGCACTTGAAGCCGCGCATCGGAAACCGGCGTCTGGACCGGCTGCGCGTCAGCCACCTCAGCGAGATGTTCACGGACATCCGCGACGCCAACGCCCAGATCCTGGAGGACAACGCCCAGCGGCGTGCCGCGATCGACGAGCTGGCGACCGTGCCCTGGAAGGGCGTAGAGAACCGCGCCCGCCGTAAGGCGATGAAGGCCGCGATCGACGAGATGCCGCCCTTCCGCCGCCCGACCGGACCCGCCACGCGCCTGCACGTCAAGGCGACGCTCCGGGCTGCCCTGAACGACGCGATCGGGCAGCAGATCATCACGTTCAACCCGGCCGCCCACGTCGAGATCGATCCCGTACGCAAGCCGAAGGCGCTCGTGTGGACGGACGAGCGGGTCGCCAAGTGGGAGCAGGCGGGCGAGAAGCCGTCGCCCGTGATGGTCTGGACGCCCCAGCAGACCGGCGCCTTCCTCGACTTCGTCGCCGAGGACCGGCTGTACGCGATGTGGCACCTGATCGCGTTCCGCGGCCTGCGACGGGGCGAGGCGTGCGGGCAGCCGTGGTCGGAGACGAACCTCGACACCCACTCCCTCACCGTCTCCTCCCAACTGGTGCAGGACGGCTGGGAGATCGAGGCATCCGATCCCAAGACGGACAGCGGGTACCGCGTGGTTGCGCTCGACGACGACACCGTCAACGTCCTGAAGCGGCATCGCGAACGGCAGGGGGCGGACCGCGACGAGTGGGGTTCGGCCTGGGTCGAGACCGGCCACGTCTTCACCCAGGAAGACGGTTCCTGGCTCCACCCGGGCAAGGTGACCGACCTTTTCGAGCGCCTCGTCGCCGCTTCCGGCCTCCCGCCGATCCGGCTGCACGATCTGCGCCACGGTGCGGCCACCCTCATGCTCGCCGCCGGCATCGACATCAAGATCGTGTCGGACACGCTCGGGCACAGTGATACCCGCATCACGCGGGACATTTACCAGAGCGTCCTGCCCCAGGTCGGCAAGAATGCCGCCGAGGCCACCGCCCAGCTGGTCCCGCTTCAGCGCAAGGTCGAAGCCGAGATGGCAGCCCGCAAGGCCGCGAGGGCTGCCAAGAAGGCGAGGGCCGCGAAGAACGGCAAGGGCGAAGGTAAGCCGAAGGACAAGACGAAAGCCCAGGCCAAAACCAAGAAGAAGGCCAAGCGCCGGAACCCCGAGAAGTAGGACCCCGAGCCGCTCCGCTCACGCATCGCTCACGCAAGCACTTCCACGGCATCCCTGTCGTGCGGCTCGGCATGTCCCAGACATGAAAAAACCCCAGGTCACGGCGAGTGAGTCCTGGGGTTAATCCGAGCCGCCTTCGGGATTCGAACCCGAGACCTACGCATTACGAGTGCGTTGCTCTGGCCAACTGAGCTAAGGCGGCGCCGCTGCCGACACCATGGTGCGATCAGCAGCGGGCCCAAGTCTACACAGTTTCGAGGGGTGCTCCGAACAGCCGCCGCCCGGCCGCCTTCGCGCAGGTCAGAAGCCGGTCAGGAGCCGGTCGGGAGTCGGTCAGGAGCAGGTCGGAGTCGGTCAGGAGCACTTCTTGCCGTCCTTCGGAGGCGTGCCCTCCAGGAGGTAGGTGTTGATCGCCGTGTCGATGCAGTCGCTGCCGCGGCCGTACGCCGTGTGGCCGTCGCCGTCGTACGTCAGGAGGGTGCCGGACTCCAGCTGGCCCGCCAGGGACCGGGCCCACTTGTACGGGGTCGCCGGGTCGCGGGTCGTGCCGACCACGACGATCGGCGCCGCGCCCTTCGCCTCGATGCGGTGCGGGGTGCCGGTGGCCTTCGTCGGCCAGTAGGCGCAGTTCATGGAGGCCCAGGCGAGGCCCTCGCCGAAGACCGGGGACGCCTTCTCGAAGTTGGGGAGCGCGGAGCGGACCTCGTCGGGGCCGGTGAAGGCGGGCGGCAGGTCCAGGCAGTTCACGGCGGCGTTGGCGTACATGAGGTTCTGGTAGCTGCCGTCGTCGGCGCGCTCGTAGTACGTGTCGGCCAGCGCGAGCAGAGCCGCCCCGTCCCCGCCCATCGCGCGGGTGAGGGCCTCGCGCAGCTCGGTCCAGGCGGACTCGTCGTACATCGCGGCGATCACGCCCGTGGTGGCGAGGGACTCGCCGAGCTGGCGGCTCTCGCCGGTGGGGACCGGCTCGGCATCGAACTCGTCGAAAAGGCCCTTCAGGCGCTTGCCCGCCCCGTCCGGCGTACCGGTGCCCAGCGGGCAGTCCTCGCGCTTGACGCAGTCCGCGGCGAACGACTGGAAGGCGGTCTCGAAACCGGCCGTCTGGTCGCGGTTCATGTCGCGGGCCGGGAGGGACGGGTCCATCGCACCGTCGAGTACGAGACGGCCTGCGCGGGCCGGGAAGAGTTCGGCGTACGTCGCACCGAGGAAGGTTCCGTACGACGCCCCGACGTAATTCAGCTTCTCGTCGCCCAGCACCGCGCGCAGGATGTCCATGTCGCGGGCCGCCTCGACCGTGGAGACGTGGGGCAGGATCGCGGCCGAGCGCTTCGCGCAGCCGGCCGCGAATCCCTTGAAGGACGTGACCAGCTTGCCGGCCTCCCCCTGGTCGTCGGGGGTCTGGTCGACCTGCGTGTACGCGTCCATCTCCTTGCCCGTCAGGCACTCGACAGGCTCGCTGCGGGCCACGCCGCGCGGGTCGACGGCCACCATGTCGTACCGGGCGCGGACCGGCGCCGGGTAGCCGATCGCGGCGTACGACTGGACGTAGCTGATCGCGGAGCCGCCGGGACCGCCCGGATTGACCAGCAGGGACCCGAGGCGCCTGCCGGGGCCGGTGGCCTTCTTCCGGGTGACGGCCAGCTTGATGTCGGCCCTCTCCGGCTTCTTGTAGTCGAGCGGGGCCTTCATCGTGGCGCACTGGAAGCCGGGGGCACCGCACGCGCGCCAGCTCAGCTTCTGCGCGTAGTACGTCTTGAGAGCGGCCGGGACCGTTTGCCGCGGCGCGGACGCCGAGGCACTTGGCGACGTACCTCCCGGCGAGCAGCCGGAGGCGAGCAGACCGGCAGTCGCGAGGGCGGTGGCAGAGATCCGGATCAGATGCCTGGTGTCCATCCTCGGAGCGTAGTGGGGCGATGACGGATTGTGCGGAGAGCGGCTCGTACGAGTGATCCGGTCAACCGTGGGCCCAGCGGCGGGACGGCGGGTCAGCCGGCGCGCAGGGTCACCGTCATGGCCTCCACCGCGAGCAGCGGCGCGACATTGCGGTCCAGGGCCTGGCGGCAGGCGATGATCGCCTCTATCCGGCGCAGGGTGCGCTCGGGGGTCGAGCTCTGCGCGATGCGGTCGAGGGAGTCCCGTACGTCCTCGTTGGCGAGGGCGACCCGCGAGCCGAGCTGGAGCGCGAGTACGTCGCGGTAGAAGCCTGTGAGGTCGGTCAGCGCGAGATCGAGGCTGTCCCGCTGGGTACGGGTCGAGCGGCGCTTCTGGCGGTCGGCCAGCTCCTTCATCGCGCCCGCCGTGCCGCGCGGCATGCGGCCGCCGGACGACGCGCCGAGGGCCGCCTTCAGGTCGTCCGTCTCCTTGACGTCGATCTCCTCTGCGACCTGCTTGGCGTCCTCGCCGGCGGCGTCAACGAGCTCCTGGGCAGCCTTGAGGCAACCGCCGATGTCGGCGACGCGCAGCGGAAGCTTGAGCACGACGGCGCGGCGTGCCCGCGCACGCTCGTCGGTGGCGAGCCTGCGGGCCCGCCCGATGTGGCCCTGGGTGGCGCGGGCGGCGGTCGCGGCGGTGTCGGGGTCGATTCCGTCACGTCGTACGAGCACGTCTGCGACGGCCTCGACGGACGGCGTACTGAGGGTGAGGTGGCGGCAGCGGGAACGGATGGTCGGGAGCACGTCCTCAAGCGACGGTGCGCACAGGAGCCAGACCGTACGGGGAGCGGGCTCCTCGATGGCCTTGAGCAGCACATTGCCGGCGCCTTCGGTGAGCCGGTCGGCGTCCTCCAGGACGATGACCTGCCAGCGGCCGCCCGCCGGGGACAGCTGGGCGCGCCGGACGAGCTCGCGGGTGTCCTTCACGCCGATGGACAGCTGGTCGGTACGGACGATCTCCACGTCGGCGTGCGTGCCGACCAGGGACGTATGGCATCCGTCACAGAACCCGCAGCCCGGGGCACCGCCCAGGGCCCGGTCCGGGCTGACGCACTGCAGCGCGGCGGCGAAAGCGCGGGCGGCGGTGGACCGTCCGGAGCCCGGCGGCCCCGTGAAGAGCCAGGCGTGCGTCATCTTCGACGCGGCGGGGGCGAGGGTGGCGCCGGACCGGTCGGCGACGGCGGTCACGAGCGCGTCGGCGTCCCGGGCGGCGGCGGCCAGCTGCGCCTGTACCCGTCCCTGCCCGACCAGGTCGTCCCATACGGCCATGGTGCTACCGCCTTCGCCGTGCGCTTACGTTGCTTGCGTTCTTGAACTCCGACCACCCCATTGTGGTCGACCCCACTGACATCCATCGCCCATGCAGCGCTGGACAGCCGCCGAGTGCGGTGCGCCCGCCGGGCAGCGAATCCAGCCACGAATTCAGCCCGTCCGGCGTTTGAGGACCGGGGTCCGGGGCGGAGCCCCGGTTTCGGGAAGGGGCGGGTAGGGGAACAAGGCCCCGCCCCTCCCACCCGCACGCCTAGCGGCGCCCGCCCCGCCCCCACTGATCGCCGCGATCGCCACGATCACCGTCGTCCTCGTTGCCGTCCCGGCCGCCCAGCAGCTCGTCCGCCAGCGACGGCAGATCGTCGAGCGGCGTCTCCTCCGCCCAGTCGGAGCGCCGGCGCGAGGCACGCGCGTTCTGGCCCGCCGTCGGATGCGCCGCTTCCGGGTCCAGCCACGGCAGCTCGCGCGTACGGTCATTGCCGCCGTCGCTCTCGTCGCCGTCCTCGGCCCGCTCGTCCCGGAAGAAGCCCGGCGGCACCCGGTCGGAAGGCTCGTCCCGTACGGGCGGCAACACCGTCGTCTCGTCCGCGGGCGCCACGTCCCGCACCGGCGGCAGCACCGCTGTCTCGTCCGCCGGCTTCGGCCCCGCGTCCCGCACCGGCCGCAGCACGGTCGTATCGTCGCCCGGCCCCGCGTCCCGCACCGGCCTTGCATCCCGTACCGGCCCCGCGTCCCGCACCGGCGGCAACACCGCCGTCTCGTCCGCCGCACGGGTCGCGGAAGCCGAAGGGGGCTCCTCCTTGCGCATGTCGATACGCGGTGTCTCCACCGTCTGCGTCACATCGTCCGGACGCACGACCGGCGTCGGCACAGTCAGCTCAGCATCGGACGACGGGGCCGGCCCCGCCGCATCCGCCGCCACCGACGCCGCCGCGGAGGCCGCTGCCGCCGACTCCGCGAGCCGGCGCGCCTCCTCCGCCCGCAGCAACGCCTCCTCCGCCCTGCGCTGCTTCTCGCGGCGGCGTTCCTCCGCCTCCGCCCGCAGCCTGGCCTCTTCAGCGGCCTGCCGGCGCAGCCGTTCCTGCTCGGCGGCCCGCGCCTTCTCCTCCGCCTCACGGCGCAGCCGCTCCTCCTCGGCGAGCCGGCGCGCCTCCTCGGCCCGGCGACGGGCCTCCTCCGCCTGCCGTTCGGCCTCGCGCTGCCGCGCCTCTTCGATCTCGCGGCGCTTGCGCTCCTCCTCCTCGGCGCGGAGCTTCGCGAGCTGCTCCTGCCGCTCGCGCTCCAGCCGCTCCTCCTCGGCCTTGCGCGCGGCCTCCTCCTCGGCCTTGCGCCGCGCCTCCTCCTCGGCTGCCTTCCGCGCCTCCTCCCGCGCCTTCACCTCGGCGTCGGAGAGGGGCAGCATCCGGTCCAGACGGTGGCGTACGACCGTGGTGACCGATTCCGGGTCCTGACCGGCGTCCACCACCAAATACCGCCCGGGATCGGCGGCGGCCAGCGTCAGGAAACCGTGCCGCACGCGCGCGTGGAACTCCGGCGGCTCCGACTCCAGCCGGTCCGGCGCCTCCGTGAACCGCTCGCGCGCGGTCTCCGGCGAGACGTCCAGCAGAACCGTCAGATGCGGTACGAGCCCGTCCGTCGCCCAGCGCGAGATACGGGCGATCTCGGTCGGCGACAGATCGCGGCCCGCGCCCTGATACGCCACGGACGAGTCGACGTACCGGTCCGTGATGACGACAGCGCCGCGCTCCAGCGCCGGACGTACGACGGAATCGACATGCTCCGCGCGGTCGGCGGCGTACAGCAGCGCCTCCGCACGGTTCGACAGGCCCGCGCTCGACACGTCCAGCAGGATCGACCGCAGCCGCTTGCCGATCGGTGTGGCGCCGGGCTCGCGCGTGACGACGACCTCGTGGCCCTTGTTGCGGATCCACTCGGCGAGCGCCTCGACCTGGGTGGACTTGCCCGCCCCGTCGCCGCCCTCTATGGCGATGAAGAAGCCGGTCGCGGCGGGCGCCTGGTCCGGCTCGCCGCCCCGCAGCGCCTCGCGCAGGTCGCGGCGCAGCGAGACGCCCTGCCGGTCGTCCGCCTTGGCCAGTACGAGCGCGGCGACCGGCAGCAGCAGCGCGCCGACGAGCATGAGCGTGAAGGCCGCGCCGCCGTGGGCGAAGACGAAGCTGCCGTTGGCCAAGCGGTGTGGGCCGATCGCGGCGGCGAGCACCGGGGCCACGACCGCGCCGAGGGCGATGCAGACCCGTACGACGGCGTGGAGGTGCTCCGTGGTGCGCGCCCGCCGGAAGTCCTCGGTCTCCTGGTCGAGCAGCGTGTGCCCGGTGTTGGCGGCGACTCCGGCGGCGAAACCGGCGAGCAGTGTGATCATGAGGACGGTCGCCGTGTCGGGCACCATGCCCATGGCGAGCAGCGCGACGCCGGTGAGGGCGATCGCGAGCGACAGCAGGCGGCGCCGCGACAGCGTGGGCAGCACCTTCTGCGCGCTGCGGATGCCGATGACCGCGCCGCCGGTCAGGGCGAAGAAGAGCAGGGTGAAGGTGACGGGGCCGCCGCCGAGGTCCTTCGCGTGCAGTACGGCGACGGCCGCCGCGGCGGCGATCGCTCCGGCGACGGCGGCGCAGGCCAGGACGATGAGCCGGATCGCGCCGGTGCGCCCCTTGTCGACACCCGTGCCGGTCTTGGGCCGGCGCAGGCCCTCCAGGGGGGAGCGCGCGCGGGGCGTCTGCGCGTCGGGCAGCTCCAGGAAGTACAGCGTGGATACGGACGCGGCGAAGAGGCCCGCGGCGACGTACGACCCGAGGGCCGCCTGGTGCTGCGTGAACCAGTCGATGCCGGAGCCGAGCAGATTGCCGACCAGGGTCGCCGCCAGCAGCACGGCGGCGGCCGCGGGCAGGGCGACGAAGCTCGTACGCAGCGACAGCCTGCGCAGCGCGTCCAGGTGGTCCGGCAACGGCCGTACCGTCGCGCCCTCCGGTGGCGGCGCGGGCAGCAGCGCGGGGGCGGCGCCCTCCTTGGCGACCGTCCAGAAGCGCTCGGCGACGCCGGCGACGAAGACGGTGCTCAGGAGTACGGCCTGGGCCTTGTCCGGGGTCCAGACGATCCACAGCGGTGCGACGACGAGGAGGCCGAGCCGCAGCCCGTCCGCGCCGATCATCGTCCAGCGGCGGTCAAGCGGACCCGATGGCGCGGTCAGCGTGGAGACCGGGCCCAGGAGCAGGGCTCCGAAGATGAAGGTGGCAAGGATCCGAGCCCCGAACACCGCGGCGACCGCGAAGGCCGCACCGCGATAACCACCGCCGAACGACCCTTCCGAGATCGCCGCCTGAAGCGACAGCAACAGCAGCACGAGAAGGGCGAGTGCGTCGCCGGTGTTGCCGACGAGCTGTGCGCTCCACAACCGCCGGAGCGGAGGAAGGCGCAGCAGGGCTCGTACGGCTCGCTCGCGTGAGTCTGCGGCTAGTGCGTCGGAGGTGGGGCTCACGACCGTTGGCTGCTCGGCTCGCGTCATCCGCCCAGCCTATCCGGACCCTGCCGGTCCCTGGAGTCCCACCCGAACAAACGTCTGCTCCACACGTCTGCCCCAGCCCCGCCCGGACATTCACCCGGGAAACACCTGGGAAGCAAACGCGAACCACACGGGAACAGCCCCCGGCGCCGAAATGGCACCAGGGGCTGCGAATCCCGCCCGCTGCCTACTCCTCCGAAGCCGCCGACGGCGACGCGTTGGAGGCCGTCGCCTTCTTGGCCGCGGTCTTCTTGGCGGTCGTGGTCTTCGCCGCCGCCGTCGTCTTCTTGGCCGTCGTCTTCTTGGCCGCGGCGGTCTTCGCCGTGGTCGTCTTCTTGGCCGCGGTCTTCTTCGCCGTGGTCGTCTTCTTGGCCGCGGTCTTCTTCGCCGTGGTCGTCTTCTTGGCCGCGGTCTTCTTCGCCGGAGCCTTCTTCGCCGGGGCCTTCTTGGCGGTCTTCTTCTTCGCCGGGCCCTTGGCGCGCTTCTCCGCGAGGAGCTCATAACCCCGCTCCGGGGTGATGTCCTCCACGCTGTCGTCCGTCCGCAGCGTCGCGTTCGTCTCGCCGTCCGTGACGTACGGACCGAAGCGCCCGTCCTTCACGACCACCGGACGCTCGCTGACCGGGTCGGTGCCCAGCTCCTTGAGCGGCGGCTTGGCGGCCGCGCGGCCCCGCTGCTTGGGCTGGGCGTAGATCGCCAGTGCCTCTTCGAGCGTGATCGAGAAGAGCTGGTCCTCGGTCTCCAGGGAGCGCGAGTCCGTGCCCTTCTTGAGGTACGGGCCGTAGCGGCCGTTCTGCGCGGTGATCTCCACGCCCTCGGCGTCGGTACCGACGACGCGCGGCAGCGACATCAGCTTGAGCGCGTCCTCAAGCGTCACCGTGTCCAGCGACATCGACTTGAAGAGCGAGGCCGTGCGCGGCTTGACCGCGTTCTTGCCGGTCTTCGGAGTGCCCTCGGGGAGGATCTCCGTGACGTACGGGCCGTACCGGCCGTCCTTCGCCACGATCTGGCGGCCCGTCTCCGGGTCGGTGCCCAGCTCGAAGTCGCCGCTCGGCTTGGCCAGCAGCTCCTCGGCGTACTCGACGGTCAGCTCGTCCGGCGCCATGTCGTCCGGCACGTCGGCGCGCTGGTGGTTCTCGTTGTCCTTCTCACCGCGCTCGATGTACGGGCCGTAGCGGCCCACGCGCAGCACGATGCCTTCGCCGACCGGGAACGAGGAGATCTCGCGGGCGTCGATCGCACCGAGGTCGGTGACGAGCTCCTTGAGACCGCCGAGGTGGTCGCCGTCTCCGTTCCCCGCATCCGCCGCGCCTCCCGGAGCGACGCCCGTGGTGCCCGCGTCGCCGCCCTCACCGAAGTAGAAGCGGCGCAGCCACGGCACGGCCTGGGCCTCGCCCCGCGCGATGCGGTCGAGGTCGTCCTCCATCTTCGCCGTGAAGTCGTAGTCGACGAGCCGGCCGAAGTGCTTCTCCAGCAGGTTGACCACGGCGAAGCTCAGGAAGGACGGCACGAGCGCCGTGCCCTTCTTGAAGACGTACCCGCGGTCGAGGATCGTGCCGATGATCGAGGCGTACGTCGACGGGCGGCCGATCTCGCGCTCTTCGAGCTCCTTGACCAGCGAGGCCTCGGTGTAACGGGCAGGCGGCTTGGTCGCGTGCCCGTCGACCGAGATCTCCTCGGACGACAGCGCGTCGCCCTGGGCGACCTGCGGCAGCCTGCGCTCACGGTCGTCGAGCTCGGCGTTCGGGTCGTCGGCGCCTTCGACGTACGCCTTCATGAAGCCGTGGAAGGTGATCGTCTTGCCGGAGGCGGAGAACTCGGCGTCGCGGCCGTCGCTCGCCCGGCCGCCGATCTTCACCGTCACGCTGTTCCCGACGGCATCCTTCATCTGGGAGGCGACGGTGCGCTTCCAGATCAGCTCGTACAGCCGGAACTGGTCGCCGCTCAGGCCCGTCTCGGCAGGGGTGCGGAAGCGGTCGCCGGAGGGGCGGATCGCCTCGTGCGCCTCCTGCGCGTTCTTGACCTTCGCGGCGTACGTGCGGGGCTTGTCCGGCAGGTACTCGGCGCCGTACAGGTGCGTGACCTGGGCACGGGCCGCCTGCACCGCGGTGTCGGAGAGCGTCGTGGAGTCCGTACGCATGTACGTGATGAAGCCGTTCTCGTACAGCTTCTGCGCGACCTGCATCGTCGACTTGGCGCCGAAGCCCAGCTTGCGCGAGGCCTCCTGCTGGAGGGTCGTCGTACGGAACGGGGCGTACGGCGAGCGGCGGTACGGCTTCGACTCGACCGAGCGGACGGCGAACGGCGAGTCGGCGAGGGCGGCGGCCAGGGCGCGGGCGTTCGCCTCGTCGAGGTGAAGGACGTCACTCTTCAGTTGTCCCACGGAGTTGAAATCGCGGCCCTGGGCGATACGCCGGCCGTCGACCGTCGTCAGGCGGGCGACCAGAGAGGACGGGTCGGAGGCATCACCGGTGCGTCCCGTGGAGAACGTGCCGGTCAGGTCCCAGTACTCAGCAGAACGAAAAGCGATGCGCTCGCGTTCCCGGGCGACGACAAGCCGGGTGGCGACGGACTGGACACGGCCGGCGGACAGCCGGGGCATGACCTTCTTCCACAGGACCGGCGAGACCTCGTAGCCGTAGAGGCGGTCGAGGATGCGGCGCGTCTCCTGGGCATCGACCATGGGCTTGTTCAGGTCGCGCGGATTGGACACGGCCTCGCGGATCGCGTCCTTGGTGATCTCGTGGAAGACCATCCGGTGGACCGGGACCTTGGGCTTCAGGACTTCCAGGAGGTGCCACGCGATGGCTTCGCCCTCGCGGTCCTCATCGGTGGCGAGGAAGAGTTCGTCGGACTCCGCGAGGAGGTCCTTGAGCTTCCTGACCTGCGACTTCTTATCGGCATTGACGACATAGATCGGCTGGAAGTCGTTCTGTACGTCGACGCCGAGGCGGCGCACCTCACCGGTGTACTTGTCGGGCACCTCGGCGGCGCCGTTCGGGAGGTCGCGGATGTGCCCGACGCTCGCCTCGACGACATAACCAGGGCCGAGGTAGCCCTTGATCGTCTTCGCCTTGGCGGGCGACTCGACGATGACGAGTCGGCGGCCGCCGTGTGCGGTCTCGCTGGTCGGGGACAACTTGGCTCTTCTCTCCGGTCGACACTCAGTGGTCTCTACGTGACGCTGCGGAGTGTGACGGTACAACCCGTCCCCGTGTCAAACGGCAAAAGCCCGCAACGGCCACTCGAACGGTAACCCGACTCCCGGCATTCCTGCCGCCCGGACCGCCCGACCGCCTCTGCGGGACCCCTCTGGAGACCTCGTGCAGATGCCGTGTGGATCTCTTCCGATCAGATCCGGCCGAAACACCACACTCCGAGAGCGACGAAGGCCGCACCGAACAAAGTGGCCAGCGCGAATGAGATCGCGGGGCTCGTTCCGTACGCCACCGGCGCACGGCGCACAGTGCGCGCTCCCGTCCACCACAGCAGCCCGGCCCCGAACAATGTGAACGCCGCTCCGGCGAAGATCCCCGGCCCGCTCTCCATCCCCGTACCCCTCACCCTCACCGTCGGTCGCCCTGGCTCCCCGGACGGTGAGGCTGGCACCCGCGGAACACCGACCGGCGACCTCGATACGAACGTCTGGTGAACGACGGGCGGGCGGCAGAAGCGCGGCTCAATCCAGCGGCTCAGTCCAGCGGCTCCAGGAATGCCTGCTCGACCAGCAGCCGGATCGCCTCCGGCGTACGGTCACGCAGCAGCACCGGGTCCTCTCCGAGGAGTTGCGCGATGGCGTCGAGAATGCGTCCCGCGCTGAGCGACCCGTCGGACACCCCGGCGAACCCGGCGCCGACCGTGTCGACCTTCGTCGCGCGCCGCATGCCACGGTTCTGGCGGAGCACCACGTACTCCGGGTCCTCGGCGCCCGGCAGCCCGATCTGCTCCTGCACGACCTCGTCGGCGAGCCTGAAGTGGCCGGCGAGCAGCGCCGCGTCGTCGTGCGTCCGCAGGTAGTCCTGGCGCTCGAAATGGGCCCGTACGACCGGACCGAGGGGCTGTTCGACGGGGTGCGGCCACTCCTCGACGGTGATCGAGGGGTTGTCGGCGCCGGACTTGCGCAGCGTGATCCAGCCGAAGCCGACGCCCTTGGTCTTGCGGGCCTCGAACTCGTCCAGCCAGGCGTCGTAGCGCGCGGCATACTCCGCGGGGTCGGTGCGGTGGTCGCCGCTGTCGCGCAGCCACAGTTCGGCGTACTGCGTGACGTCCTGCACCTCGCGCTGCACGATCCACGCGTCGCACCCGCGCGGCACCCAGGAGCGCAGCCGCTCCTGCCACTCCTCGCCCTCCACGTGCTGCCAGTTGGCGAGGAACTGCGCGTACCCCCCGTCGTTCAGCCGGTCCCCCGCTCCCTGAACGAGCAGGCGGCACAGATCGTCCCCGCCCATCCCGCCGTCGCGGTACGTCAGCCGCGCACCCGGCGAGATGACGAAGGGCGGGTTGGAAACGATCAGGTCGTACGTGTCCTCACCCACCGGCTCGTAGAGCGAGCCCTCACGCAGGTCCGCCTCGGGCGCCCCGGAGAGCCCGAGCGTCAGCCGCGTGAAGTGCAGGGCGCGCGGGTTGAGGTCGGTGGCGGTGACGTGCACGGCGTGCTGCGCGGCGTGCAGCGCCTGGATGCCGGACCCGGTCCCGAGGTCGAGGGCGCTGGAGACCGGCGTACGGACGGTGTTCCCGGCGAGCGTGGTGGACGCGCCGCCGACTCCGAGGACGACACCCTCGTCGCGGGTGCCCGCGCCACCGGCGCCGCCGACCGCGCGGCCGAGATCGGAGACGATGAACCAGTCCTGGCCCTCCTCGCCGCCGTAGGGCCGTACGTCCACAGTGGCCCGTACGCCACCGGTCCCGTCCGCCCCCTCGCGGACCAGCCAGCCGTCGGCCAGGCACTGCTCCAGGGGCAGGGCGGCCGCCGCGCGGTCGGCCGGCACGGCCTGCTGGAGCAGGAAGAGCCGCACGAGCGTTTCGAGCGGGCTGCCGCCGCGGGTGGCCCGCAGCGCGGGCACGGTCTCGCTGCGGGCGAGCGCGGCGTACGCGGGCGCGCCGAGCAGCTCCAGCAGCCCGTCGGCGGTGAAGTCGGCGGCGAGGAGCGCGTCGCGCAGGCGGGCGGAGCTTTCGGGCGCGGGGAGGCTGGTCGTACTCACCCGGCCATTGTCACCGCTCGCACTGACAAAAGCCGCGCGGCCCGGCCCCTGTTCGGGGATGCTGTTGGTGAATTCGGGCCTGGTTGCTTCGCCCCGTCGTTATGCGGCGGGGCGGAGTGCTGTCAGGGGGCTGGTGCGGGTGCGGGCTCTTGGTGTGTCGGTGAGCCAGGCGTTGATGCGGATGAGGTTGACGGCGGCGCCGGTGAGCTGGTGCTGG
>NZ_JAGGPC010000051.1:0-46383 GCF_018614005.1 Streptomyces sp. ISL-99 | reverse complement strand
CTGATAGGCCGGGTTACCAGTACTCATGTGATCTCCAGGGCGTTGAGGAAACCGGCCACATTGCGGCGGGTCTCGGCGACGCTGTCGCCGCCGAACTTCTCCGCCACCGCGTCCGCGAGGACCAGGGCCACCATCGCCTCGGCCACGATCCCGGCCGCCGGCACCGCGCACACGTCCGAGCGCTGGTGATGGGCCTCGGCGGGCTGCCCCGTGGTCACGTCGATGGTCTTCAGCGCCCGCGGCACGGTCGCGATCGGCTTCATCGCCGCCCGTACCCGCAGCAGCTCACCGGTGGACATGCCACCCTCGGTGCCGCCCGAGCGGCCCGACGTCCGGCGGACGCCCGCGGCACTCGGCACGATCTCGTCGTGCGCCCGCGAGCCCGGCACCCGGGCCAGGCCGAAGCCGTCACCGACCTCCACCCCCTTGATCGCCTGAATGCCCATCAGGGCAGCCGCCAGGCGGGCGTCCAGCCGCCGGTCCCAGTGCACATGCGAGCCCAGTCCCACGGGCACCCCGTGGGCCAGGACCTCCACCACACCGCCCAGGGTGTCGCCGTCCTTGTGTGCCTGGTCGATCTCCGCGACCATCGCCTTCGAGGCGTCCGCGTCCAGACAGCGCACCGGATCCGCGTCCAGCCGCCGCACGTCCGCCGGCGTGGGATGGCTCCCGTACGGGGCCCTGGCCGCGCCCAGTTCCACGACGTGGGAGACGATCTCGATCCCGGCGGTCTCCCTCAGATACGACCGGGCCACCGCGCCGAGCGCCACCCGCGCCGCCGTCTCCCGCGCCGAAGCGCGCTCCAGGACCGGCCGCGCCTCCTCCAGGGCGTACTTCTGCATCCCCGCCAGATCCGCGTGCCCCGGCCGGGGCCGGGTCAGCGGCGCGTTGCGGGCCAGGCTCGCCAGTTCCTCCGGGTCCACCGGGTCGGCCGCCATCACCTGTTCCCACTTGGGCCACTCGGTGTTCCCCACCATCACCGCCACCGGCGAACCCATGGTCAGACCGTGCCGCACCCCGCCCAGGAAGGTGACCTCGTCCCGCTCGAACTTCATCCGGGCGCCCCGCCCGTAACCCAGCCGGCGCCGCGCCAGCTCCTGCGCCACCACGCCGGTGGTGACCGGGACGCCGGCGGGCAGGCCCTCAAGGATGGCCACGAGTGCGGGTCCGTGCGATTCCCCCGCGGTCAGCCAGCGCAACCTGCTCATCGTTCCTCTGCTTTCGTCTCGTCGTCATGGCCGGCGGTTTCCGGTGCGGGACCGCCTGCCGCGCGTGCTCGTGCTCGTTCTCCGGCGGCCCGCATCGCGCCGAGCGGTGCCGCGCGGCATCCCGTGAACAGCTCGACCTGGCCGACGGCCTGATGGACCAGCAGGTCGAGGCCGCCCACGACCGCCCCGCCCGCCCGCTGCCAGGCGGCGGCCAGAGCGGTCGGCCACGGGTCGTACAGCACGTCGAAGAGCACCTCCGGCACCGACGGCACGGCGGTGGCCAGCTCGTCGGTGGCGCCGTGCGGGGTGGTGGCGATGACCAGATCGGCCCGCAGGCCCTCCGCCGCCCGTTCCCACGGGGCGGTGCGCACCGCCGTCCCCAGCCGTTCGCTCCAGTCGCGCATCTGAGCCGCTCGCGCCGCACCGCGCACATAGGCGGTCACCTCACCCGCGCACACCGTGCGCAGCGCTGCCAGCGCCGCGGAGGCGGTGGCTCCGGCGCCCAGCACGGTGGCGGTCTCCACCCGCCGCACACCGTGCTCGCGCAGGGCGGCGACCATGCCCGGGACATCGGTGTTGTCGCCGGTACGCCGCCCGTCCGGGTGGAGCAGAACGGTGTTCACCGCCTCCACCGAGGCGGCGCACTCGCTCACTTCGTCGAGGAGCGGGATCACTGCCCGCTTCAACGGCATCGTGAGCGACAGCCCTGCCCACTCCGGCCCCAGGGACAGGTCCGGGGAGAGGGAGTGCCCGATGGGCGAGCCGAGCACGGCGGCCCGGTGCCGCGTGTACGTCTGCATCAGCGGAACTCCGGGGTGATGTACTCGGTGAAGAGCCGTGCCATCTCCTGGTGGAAGCCGGGGAAGGTCTTCGCCACGCAGGACGGGTCGTCGAGCGTGAGCCGCACCCGCCCGGCCAGCCCCAGGACGGAGAACGCCATGGCGATCCGGTGGTCGCGGTAGCAGGCGATGCGGGCCGGCCGCAGCGGACCGGGATGGATGGTGACCGCGTCCTGCGTCTCGTCCACCTCGATCCCGCAGGCGCGCAGGTTGTGCGTCACCGCGGCGATACGGTCCGACTCCTTGAGCCGTGCGTGCGCCACACCACGGATGGTCAGCGGTGCGTCGGCGAGTGGGGCGAGGGCGGCGAGGGTCATGAAGGTGTCCGAGATGTCACCCATGTCGATGGTGAAGCCGCCGCGCAGCCGGCCGGTGCCGGTGACGGTTACGGAGCCCTCCGACACCTCCACCAGTGCTCCGAGCCGGCTCAGCACCTCCACGAACCGCAGATCGCCCTGGAGGCTGTGTACGCCGAGCCCGGGCAGCGTCACCTTGTGCTCGGTCGCCGCGGCCGCGGCGAAGACGTACGAGGCGGTGGAGGCGTCGGGCTCGATGACCAGGGCGGTCGGCCGGTAGCTTCCCGGGTGCACCTCGACCACGCCGTTGTCGGGTTCCTTGACGTCCGCACCGAAGCGGCGCATGAGGGACAGCGTCATGTCGAGGTAGGGGCGGCTGACCGAGTCGCGCAGGTCGGCCCGTACCGGACGCCGCATCAGCGGAGCGGCCATCAGCAGACCGCTGAGGAACTGGCTGCTCATCGAGGAGTCCACCCGCAGTGTGCCGCCCCCCAGGCCGGCCGCCCGCACGGTCAGCGGAAGGCGTCCCGCCGAGGGTGTCTCCACGTGGGCACCGAGGGCGGTCATGGCTTCGAGGAGAGGGCTCAGCGGCCGGGCCCGTAGCTGTTCGGAGCCGTCGAAGGTGAAGGTGCCCTCGCCCGCCGCGCTGAACGGAGGCAGGAAGCGGGCCGCGGTGCCGGCGTCCGCGCACCACACCTTCGCCGTTCCCACCGGGGCGCGCCCGATGCCGGTCACGTCCCAGTACTGGTCGCTCGGGCTGTTCTCGACGGCCACTCCGAGGTCACCGAGTGCCGCTTTGAAGGCCAGGGTGTCGTGGCTGATCAGCGGAGCCCACAGGGTGCTGGTGCCCCGTGCCGCCGCGGCGAGCAGCAGGGCTCTGGCGGTGATGCTCTTGGATCCGGGGATCCGCGCGGTCAGCGGGCGCAGCCGGGAGAGTTGCGTCGTCATGAACGGGTCGTCCTTTCCACAGCGGCTCGCGCCTCGGCGGCGATCGCCTCGGGGGTAAAGCCGAATTCACGGAAGAGCAGCGCGCCGTCGGCCGAGGCGCCGAACCGCTCCAGGGAGATCACGTGTCCCGCTTCGCCCGCGATGCGGTCCCAGCACATGCCGACACCGGCCTCGACGGTCACCCGGGCCCGTACGCCGGGCGGCAGCACCTGGTCGCGGTAGGCGCGGTCCTGCTCCATGAACCACTCCAGGCAGGGCATCGACACCACGCGGGTCGCGATGCCCTGCTCCTGCAGCAGCTCCCGCGCGGCGACCGCCAGGGACACCTCGGAGCCGGTGGCGATGAGCAGGGCCTGCGGAGTGCCGCCCTCGGCCTCAAGGAGGACGTAACCACCGCGCGACACCTGCTCGTTGGGCGGGTGTACGGGCAGGTTCTGCCGGGACAGTACGAGTCCGTGCGGGGCCGGATCCGTACGGTGCCTGCGGAGGATCTCCGCCCAGGCGGCAGCCGTCTCGTTCGCGTCCGCGGGCCGTACGACATTCAGGCCGGGTATCGCGCGCAGCGAGGCGAGCTGTTCGACCGGCTGGTGGGTGGGGCCGTCCTCGCCGAGCCCGATCGAGTCATGGGTCCACACATGGGTGACCGGAAGCCGCATCAGCGAGGCCAGCCGCACCGCGGGACGCATGTAGTCGGAGAAGGTCAGGAAGGTGCCGCCGTAGATGCGGGTCGCGCCGTGCAGCGCGATGCCGTTCATCACCGACGCCATGCCGTGTTCCCGGATCCCGAAGTGCACCGTGCGGCCGTACGGGTCCGCCTCCGGCAGCGGGTTGCCGACGGGCAGGAAAGAGGACGTGGCGTCGATGGTGGTGTTGTTGGATCCCGCGAGGTCGGCGGAGCCGCCCCACAGCTCCGGCAGCAGCGGCCCGAGGGCGGCAAGGACGGTGCCCGACGCCTTGCGGGTGGCCATGGCGGTGCCGGGTTCGAAGGTGGGGAGCTTGTTCTCCCATCCGGCCGGCAGCCGCCCCTGGGACATCCGCTCGTACTCCTCGGCCCGTGCGGGGTGGGCCTCCCGCCAGCGCGCGAACTCCTTGTCCCAGGCGGCGTGCGCGGCACGGCCGCGGTCGAGGGCCTTGCGGGTGTGGGCGCGTACGTCGTCCGGCAGTTGGAACGACCGGCCCGCATCGAGGCCGAGCATTTCCTTGGTGGCCGCGACCTCCGCCTCGCCGAGCGCGGCGCCGTGCGCCGCGGCGGTGCCCCGTGCGTGCGGGGCGGGCCAGGCGATGACCGAACGTGCGGCGATCAGCGAGGGCCGGTCCTTCTCCTCCCGGGCCGCGAGGAACGCCTCGTGCAGCGCACGGGGGTCCAGGTCCCCGTCGGGCTTCGGCTCCACTCGATGCACGTGCCAGCCGTAGGAGGCGTACCGCTGGACGACGTCCTCCGAGAAGGCGGTGCTGGTGTCGCCTTCGATCGAGATGTGGTTGTCGTCGTAGAGCACGACGAGATTGCCCAGCTTCTGGTGTCCCGCCAGGGAGGACGCCTCGGCGCACACCCCCTCCTGGAGGTCGCCGTCGCCCGCGACGACCCAGATGGTGTGGTCGAAGACGGAGGAGCCGGCCGGGGCGTCCGGGTCGTGGAGCCCCCGCTCGTAGCGGGTGGCCATGGCCATGCCCACGGCGTTGGCGACGCCCTGCCCCAGGGGTCCGGTGGTGGTCTCCACCCCAGGGGTGTGCCCGTGCTCCGGGTGCCCCGGAGTGCGGCTGCCCCAGCGGCGGAACGCCTTCAGATCGTCCAGGGTGAGTGGATAACCGGCCAGCATGAGCTGGACGTACAGCAGCAGGCTGGCATGGCCCGCCGAGAGTACGAAGCGGTCGCGTCCCGCCCAGGAGGGAGCGGCCGGATCGTGCCGCATGACCTTCTGGAACAGGACGTACGCGGCCGGGGCGAGACTCATCGCGGTTCCGGGGTGCCCGTGGCCGGCGTGCTGCACCGCGTCCATCGCCAGGGCGCGGGCGGTGTCCACGGCACGTTGGTCGAGCGTGCTCCATTCCTCGGAGCGTGGCATCGGCCACTGCGGTGCGGTCTGCTCTGGTGCCTGCATGGCGTCGTCCCTACAGAGGTCGGCGGCCTTGGAGGACCGCGGAAGGCTGACGTTGGGGCGCTGCGGAACAGCGCGGTCGAGGTGTGCGCAGGAGGTGGGTCCGGGTGTATGTCCCTGCCCGGTGCCGGACCTCGCTGCGAGGGGCGCGGGTGCTGCCGCGCTCCGGGGGTACCGGCGGCGAGGAGGCCGCCGGAGGGGCCACGCCGTTTCCCGGCCGCCGCTCAGAACTATGGAGGGCAACCTGGTCGCGGCCCAAGCTCAACTTCGAGAACTAGCGTGTGGCAGCTGATGTCTGGTGGGCTGCGGCGCATGGGCGTTGCCGGCCAGCGCGACGACCGCATGGGCGATCGAGGCAAGCGTGATGTGCCGGTGCCATCCGTTGAAGGAGCGTCCGGTGAAGTCCCGGATGCCCACCCGGCCCGCGATGCCGAGGGCGTCGTGGTCCACCCGGTCGGCAAGCCTGCGCAGCCTCACCAGGTAGTCCGTGGGCACCGTGGTGAGGTTGGACAGCCACAGCTCGGCCGGCCAGCGACCGCCGTCCTCCCCCATCCCCACGAGCACCAGCCCTCTGCGCTCCGAGGCAGGGGAGTTCCCCGTGAGCCGTGCGGGTCGCGCCGGGAATCCCACGCGGACGGCAGCGGCCAGGGCCCTGCGCCCCACCGGCTCCGGCGCGTGGCGCCACCCCGACACCGGACGCCGCATGTTCTTGGCCATGACCATGATCTCGTGTGCGCTGCGGATGCCCTGGCCCCGGCCGGGGACGACGGGGTCCGTCACCGTGAGCGGAGTGTTCGGGCCCACTCGCGCCAGGAGCGGCGTACGTGTGGTGGTGAGCCTCTCCAGGAGAGGTGCGTGCGCTTCGTCGAGGTCGAGAACGGTGGGGCGTACGGGAAGTCCCCATCCCATCGCGGTCTCCAGAGCCGCCTCGACCGAGCATTCCTCCATCGTTTCCGCGTTCATCTCGTCCGGAATGGCCGCCTGACTGCGCCGGGAGTCGTCCATGAGCCAGGAGGGAGGGAGGTGAAGGCGCCAGTTGACCGGTGCGCTCAGGTGTTCGGACGTCGCCCAGACACCGACGGCGCGTTGCGCGTTGACCGTTTGTCCCAGGGCCCGGGAGAAATGCCGGTCCACCCCTACGGAGTGCTGTCCCGCCTTGGGGATGATCACAGGCCGCACCACCCATGCCTCGGGAAGCAAGGCGCCGGCAAGGGCTCGGCGAATGGGTACCCAGTCCCAGGTGGAGTCGCAGATGAAGTGATGCAGGTTCTGTTCCGACACGTGCTCTCCGAGCAGTGCCGCGATGTTGCGGATCGACTTGCGCCCCTGGATCTCCAGCAGGCCGTTCAGGTACTGGATTCCCTTTCGGCGCTGGTCACTGCGGGTCAGAGAGGTGAAGACCCGGGAGGCGAGTTCGGCGAGAATCACGTCGCGGGACGCGGAACGAAGCGGAATCGGTATGTCGTGGACAGCATGCGCATCGTGCACATACACGTCAGTCATGGGGGGGTTCCTCACTGTTGCCCGGTGGCCGGACCGCTGGGGATTCGATCGCGGTGCGGTGTGTGTCCGACGGAGCGACGCCTTCGGGGCCAGGGTCAGGTGAGGCCCGGCCACCGCTGTGGTGCGGGCCCCGGCTCCAGGTGGCGGTAGAGGTAGGCGGCGGAGGCCAGCGTCATGTGGTGATGCCAGCCGGGGAAGGAGCGCCCCTCGAAGTCGAGGAGCCCCAGCTCGTTCTGGATGTCCCGGACGGCCGCATCGGTCACGGCCGTGCGGTGGGCGAGTGCGCGTACGGTGGCGGGCTGCGCGTCACGGAGCGAGGTGACCCAGAAGCGGGAGGGCCGCTTCCGGGCGGAGGAGACCTCCGCGACGAGCCGGTGGGCCTGGTGAGCGGTGGGCGCCGAGGGCCGGGAGGAGGGAATGCGGACCGTTGTCGAGTACATGTATGAGTGGCCCGGGTGGGCGGCGGGCGTTCGCGGGCAGCGGGCCTCCGCGAGAGCAGCCGCGTCACTGATGGCCACGGTGGCCATGGACGGGCGGGCCCCACGGAGCGGGACCGGGCTGAGCGGCTGGTGGGACGGCACCTCGACGACGAAGTCCCGTCCCCTTCGGGCGAGATGAGCGGCCAGCCGGGCGGCGCCATGGGCGTAGTCGTGGCCGAGCACCAACGGCGCGGCCTCGGCCACCCCCACGGCGGCGAACTGGTCGAGCATCTCCAGTACGAGCGCCCAGGCCGGCCGGGGCGCCACCTCGTGCGGGATCCGCGCCCGGCGGCGGCGTTCGGGATCGGCGCACCAGGTGTCGTCCAGGAGAAGACGCCAGGCGACCGGGAGGCTGCGCCGGCCGTCGGAGAGGAACAGGCCGATGCCGACCTGACAGTTCACCCGCCGGCCGGTCTCGGGAAGGAGGCGCGGGCGAAGGCCGACGGAGTGATTCCCCCGCTTGCGCAGCAGCACGGACTTTGCCGTCCACACGGCATCGGGCATCAACTCCACGGCTGACCGCGCGAGTTCCGCCTGCGCCGTCGTCCACTCCCAGGGGCTGGCGGTGATGAACTGCTGCAGCGCCTGCGGCGCACTGTCGGGCAGGGCCAGTGTCTGCGCCATCCGCCGGACCGTCTTGCGGCCCGGGGTGTACAGCAGCCCGCGCAGATAGGTGGCGGCCCAGCGGCGCTGGTCGCTGCGCGGGAGATGACCGAAGACCCGCTCGCTGTAGGCAGTCAGGCCTTCGTGGCTCCCGTGCCCCGCGCGGAGCGGTGCACCGAGGACGGCCGTGGCCTGTGCAGACATGACTGACTCCTTGATCGATGCTGGCCGACTGCGGCCGTCGGCGACACTAGAAACATAGCGATAGTTTTTATTTTTTTGAAGAGGACGGGAGGGTTCCGGATGCAACTTCGTCAAGTCGCCGTTGTGGACCGGCCGATGAGCGGTGGACTGTATGGGCGCCCAGTGAGTAGCGGAGAAAGGACGTCATGGCACAGCAGCAAAGGTCGGTGCTGACGCGACGCGCTCTGCTCGACGCCGCCGCGCGAGAGATCGGCGAACACGGCCCCAGCGGCGCGGCCATGCACCGCATCGCATGGGCGGCCGAGGTGTCGATGGGCGCGCTGACCTTCCACTTCCCCACGAAGGACCGCCTGGTGGCAGAGCTGGTGGAGCTCGGCCTCTCGCGGATCGCGGAGAAGGTGCAGGAAGTGGCCGAGCTGCCGGCCTCACCGCTACGCAGGGCCCGCATGCTCGTGTTCACCCTGATGGAACTGCTGCATCGCGATGCCGTCGTACGCGCGGCCGCCCGGCTCACCGAAGAGCTCCCCGGGGTCGACGGCTGGGCGCAGTCCTGGCTCCCGGTTGCCCGCGAGATGTTCCAGCACGCCGAGGAAAGCGGGCAGTTGAGATACGGCGTCACCCCGGAAGCGGTGACCGAGATGGCTCTTTACATCGTCTCCGGGGCGGAGGTGCGCGCCCGCGGCCATGAGCTCCACCGGGAGGACATGGCGGCCGCCAGAACGCGGTTCACCCAGGTCTGCGATCTGCTGCTCTACGGCGTCTCGGCTGTTCAGCCGACCGGACCGGCCTGAATCGGGGACGGATCCCCGGCCGGATCCGCGCGTCCGCACCGGATCCGGGTGTAGCGAAAAAACATAAGAAGGATTATATTTATCTTGGTTCGACAGGGACGATGGAGAGCCGCACGCGCCCGGAAGGGCCCGTGCGGGCTCCGTGCCCCGAGGGGAACGGAATCATCTTGCGGGCGGGGGCCGATGCGATGCCGGCCTCCGCAGACCAGGGGGAGGCGGAACTCGGCATGAGCAGAGGAACGGGTTTGCTGCAGGACAGAGTTGTGATGATCACCGGAGCGTCCAGCGGAATCGGCGCGGCGGCCGGGCGCGTGTTCGCCGCCGAGGGCGCGGCCGTGGTGCTCATGGCCCGGCGCGAAGAGCGGCTGCACGACCTGGCCGCGAAGATAACCGCGGACGGCGGCCGGGCCATGGCGGTGGCAGGAGATGTGACCCGGGAGAGCGACGTCGAACGCGCCGTCGCCCAGGCGGTGTCACGGTTCGGCGGACTCGACGGGGCCTTCAACAACGCCGGATGCGCGGCGGCCGGCCGTCTGCTGCACGAGACGGACGCCGCGGTCTTCGACGAGATCATGGACGTCAATGTCCGCGGCGTGTGGAACTGCCTGCGCCACCAGATCCCGGCCATGCTCGGCTCCGGCCGCCCGGCGGCGATTGTGAACACCTCAAGCGTGGCGGGGGTGCTGGCCACGGGGGCGTCCTCCGCCTATGTGGCAGCCAAGCACGCGGTGCTGGGGCTGACCCGGGCGGCTGCGGCCGAGTACGGCCGGGGCGGGGTACGGGTGAACGCCTTGGTGGTGGGCAGCACGCGGACCGAGATGATGGACCAGGTGCTGACGGGTACTCCTTCACTGGAGGAAGAGTTCGTCGGGCGTTCGGTCCAGAAGCGGATGGCCGAGCCGGAGGAGATCGCCCGGAGCGCGGCCTGGCTCTGCAGCGATCAGGCGTCCTTCGTCACGGGTGTCGCGATGCCCGTCGACGGCGGCTGGACCGCCGCCTGACGCCAGTACGGCCAAAGCTCACAGGGCAGCCCACTCCGGAATCGGAGTGGGCTGCCCCGTCTGTGCCGGGCCTGCGCGAACGGCGCGCCGGGGCCGAAGTGCCGGACACGCCCAGGGGCGTGTCCGGCGGATCAGGCCCGCACCGGCACGGCGACGCTTCCCCTGACCGGAGAGGGAATGATCTCGATGCCGGCCTGCGCGGAGGGGAGGTATCGGTGGCCCGGCTCCCGGGCGAGCTTCACCGTGGCGGAGAAGTGCTCGACACCGTTCTGTCGCAGGGAGATCACGGTACGGCGGTGACCGTCCGGGCCGAGCTGCGGCAGCTGCGCCTCGATCCAGCAGGGCGCGTCGAGTTCGACGTAGCGGAAGAAAGAGGTCTCCATGGCCATGACGGGCAGGGGACGAGGAGCGGGAAGCATCCGGGCGGCCTGGCGGGCCGCCTCCAGGAGGAGAATGCCCGGCGCGTGGTCGAGCGGGTGGTCGAAGAAGAGAGGGTGCGTGGTGTCCACCCGCAGCCTCCAGCGCGTGTCGTTGCCCGCAGGGCTGAGCACCACATCGCGGTGTCTCGCGCGCCGCAGGGCGAACGGAGATATCGGAGCGGCGGGGGAGGCCGGCAGAGCGGTGACGTCCTCGGGGGTTCCGCGACCCGCCCGCAGCCGCTGGTAGACGGCAGGAGCCTGAACGGTCAACCGTGTGGTGCACTGGGCGAGCAGGTCGGCGCCCTGCACCACGGAGACGAGCAGGGTCAGCGCAGCTGCCCGCGTGCCTCGACGGGTTAAGTCCAGGCAGGTGACATGGAGTTCGAGCGGCCCGGAGCGATCCTTCGGGGCAAGCGCCTCAGGGGTGAGCTCATAGCTGAAGGTGTCCCAGAGCAGATGATGGCCCATGGGGACGGCGTACGCGCCGTGGCACAGCAGCGGGAGCGACTGGCGCACCGTCTCGGTGAGCAACAGCGGATCGAGGGCGGTCCGCCCGGTGGCGTAGCACCCATGGACCTTGGGCCAGTGGGCCGAGGCGACAAAGCCGTCGTTCCCGTCGGGCCGCCAGCCCGTCAGGAGAACCTCGGCCGGATTGGCCTTGTGGACGAGCTGCCTGGCCACGAAGGCAGGGCGCTGCGCGAGGGCGGCGTGGATGGCTGTGCTTGGCATGAATACTCCCGGACAGAGGGACGGATACAAGCGCACACGGAACTTCTCGCGCACACGCTTCGAAGCGTGCGGACCAACGCGGACACACGGAGAAGCAGGAACAGGCGCACCCGCCTGGACGGCCGGGGCACTGAGAGATAAAATAAGATTCATTCTTTTTTTTGTCCAGGCTTTACCGGCTCATAGGACCGGCCTTAACAAGCCAAGATCGGAGGGCCGTCATGGCACGACAGATGCAGGAGCGCGCGCTGCGCACGCGCGAAGTGCTGCTGCGGGCGGCAGCAGAGGAGTTCGACGCGTCCGGGTTCGCCGGAACGGGGATCAACAAGATCCTGCGACGCGCCGGGGTGACCGCAGGCGCGCTGTACTTCCACTTCGAGTCGAAGGAGGGCCTCGCCAAGGCGGTCATGCAGGCGCAGCCCCAGACCATCGAGCCGCATCTCGACTCCCGGGGGCTGCAAAGGCTCGTGGACATCACCCTGGTGTGGTCACGGCGGCTTCTGGAGGACCCGCTGCTGCGGGCCGGCGTACGCCTCTCGGTGGAGCAGGGCAGCTTCGGCATGCAGGACGCCACGGCCTTCCTGGAGTGGCGGAACATCATGGAGGAGTGCCTCCGCGACGCCCTCGACGACGGTGAGCTGCTGCCCGCGGTCGACCCGGCATGGGTGGCGGAGTTCGTCGTCAGCGCGTGTACGGGCGTGCAGTTGTACGCCCAGCTGGTGAACGGCCGGGCGGACCTGCCGGAGCGCACGGTGGAGATGTGGCGGCTGCTGCTCCCGGGGATCGCCACCCCCGGAGCCCTGACCCGTATCGATCTCACCCCGGTGCACAGCAGGTCCTGACCCGGACCGCCGTCTACGACGCCGCCGCGCACCACGCGTACGACGTCATGCCTCCGCGACCGCCTTCGGCAGCGCGAGGAGCTGCGGTGCCTCCCGGCTCCAGGGAAATCCGCGGTGCAGCTGGAGCGCGGACGGCACCCCGGAGTCGGCGAGCAGTGCCACGGCCGCCAGCACACCGGGCGCCGGCTCCAGTTCCAGAAATCGCCATGGCAGCGCCTCCTCGTCCTCGGGCGGCCGAAATCCCAGGACGCCCCGTTTCTCGTCCAGAGTGAAGGAGAAGCTGTCGAAGGGCAGTCCGAGTCCCAGGCCTCGCGCTTTGGAGTACGCCTCCTTCAGCGTCCACAGCCGCAGCGTCCGGCAGTCCCGGCTGCGGCCCGGCGCGGCTCGCGCCACCCATTCCCGCTCGTCCCGCGCAAAGGTCTCAATGATCGCGTCGAGCCCCTGCTCACCGCGGTCGACCCGTTCCACATCCACCCCGATCCGGTGACGGCGCACCACACCGAGCAGGTTGTGGCCCTGGGCATGGGACAGGTTGAAGTCCAGCTCCGGTCCGCCGCGTGGCAGTCCTTCGGCCGGCCTCTGCAGGAAGGGCCGCCCCCGTGAGGAGCGCCAGATCACGGCTTCCGCCTCGGGCATGCCGCTCTCCAGAGCCAGTACGCGTCGTACGAGCGCGTGGGCGACCAGGTACTGGCGCCGGTCGCACTCGAACAGGAACCGGCTCGCGATCTTCTGCTCGTGTTCGTCCAGCCAGTGCCTGGCCAGGGTGGTCGCGAGTGCGGAATCGAGCTCGTCATTGGAGCAGAACCACAGCTTGACGGGTTCGGGCCGACCCTGTCCCGGCTCATCGGAAGGAGCACCGGGGACGCCGTCGGAACCGGCCGGCCGGCCGCTGTCCGGGACCTGCCCGGGAGCCGGGCCGGGATGCGTCGCGTTCTCCAGCGCCACAAGGAGCTCTACGGCCCGCCGTCGGTCCAGGAGACCGGCCTTGAACCGGATGAGTATGTCTCGTTCGTCCATTGTTTCCGCCCATTCACACCCGTCGAGGCAGTCGCGTGAGCGCCTCTTCGACGGAGAGTCGGTCCGCCTGCACCGCGTCGAGCAGTGCCTCCAGCTCGATGGCGCCGCCGGTCCCGGCCGGGACCGGCGGCGGCGCGGCTGTCTTGGTGAGGTGAGCGATGTGCACGGCCATGGCGGCGAGGTTCGGGTGGTCGTACAGGGCGACGGCACGCTCGTTCATGCCATGGGCGAGGTTGATGGCCGCTACGAACTGCGCCCCGCGGATGGAGTCCACGCCCAGGAGGTTGAAGGGGGCCGAGGAGTCGATGTCCTCCGGAGCGCAGTGCAGGATGCCCGCCAGCTGCTTGCACAGCAGGTCGAGCACGTCCTGCGCGGCGGGCTCCAGCGGAGTGGGCGAGGAGACCGGGACCGGCGCCGGGGCCGGCAAGGTCTCGGTCTCCTGTGCCACATGACCGGCGAGGGCCAGCGGAGTCGGGTGCTCGAACAGTGAGGTGACCTTGACCTCGCCGCCCCAGCGGGCGTTCACCAGGGATACGAACTTCACGGTCAGTACGGATCCGACCCCCAGCGACCGAAAGGTCTGCCCGGGGTCGATCTGCTCGGGCCGCAGCCGCAGCAGACCGGCAAGCATCTCCACGAGCTCGGTCAGCGGGGCGGGCGGCGGTGCGTCGGCGGCCGCCCCGGGGAGGGTCTGATGTTCATGGGACATGGGCTGGCTCCAGAGTGTCCGTCCCGGCCGGCCGACCAGGGAGTGTCACGGATGCGTCCAAGTGGTCCGGGTGGGGGAATCTCTGCCGCGCCTATCCGACGCGTACGGCTGCCACCTCCTGGAGGAGCGAGGCGATGAGGCCCGGGCCGTCCTGGGTCAGTACGGATTCGGCGTGGAACTGTGTGGAGGCGAAGCCGGGGCCCCGCAGGCCGTGGACCTCACCGGTCGCCGGGTCGTGACTGACCTGTACGGGCCCGTACTCGGGATGCTCGAAGTCGCCGTGTTCGGCATGGGCGGCAAAGGTGTTGTAGAAGCCCACCCGGGCGCGCTCGCCGAACCAGTCGATCTCGTGCTGGACCCCCTGATTGGGCACCGGCCGGCGACGCAGCGGCAGGCCCAGGAGGGTGCTGAGCACCTGATGGCTCAGGCACACGGCCAGGAAGGGCCGGCGCTCCCGAAGCAGTGCGGTGACCGCGCCCCGCAGATGGGCGATCTTGGGGTGGCCCGTCTCCCGCGGGTCCCCCGGACCGGGACCCATGATGACCAGGTCGTGCCGGTCGAAGTCGTACGTCTCGTCGAAACGCCGCACCGTCACTTCGCAGCCGAGGGACCGGACCTGGTGGGCGATCATCTCGGTGAAGGTGTCCTCCGCGTCCACCACCAGGACCTTGCGTCCCGCCAAGGGGTGCTCCGGAGCGGCCGGAGCGGCCGGGTCACGCAGCCAGAAATCGGCGATCTTGTCGTTCCGCCGGTCGAGCGCCTCGCGGACCGAAGGGTGCGACCCGAAACGGACGGGCTCGGCCGCACCGAGTGCCGCGAGCAGTCCGGATGCCTTGGCCCGTGTCTCGCGTACCTCGGACTCCGGATCCGAGTGGCGCACCAGAGTCGCTCCCACCCCGATGCTCATCCGCCCCGAGGAATCGATGTCGGCGGTACGGATGAGGATCGAGGAGTCGAGTGTGCGGCCTCCCGCCGCGTCACGGCCGATCAGGGCGGCCACTCCGCTGTAGTAGCCGCGGCCGACGGGCTCGTACCGGTGGATCACCCTGGCGGCGTTCTCCAGCGGGGAGCCGGTCACGGTCGGGGCGAACAGCGTCTTGCGCAGAATGTCGCGGACGTCCAGGTCGGTCGTGCCCTCGATGAAGTACTCGGTGTGCGCCAGGCGGGCCATCTCCTTGAGATACGGGCCCACCAGGCGGGCGCCCGACGGACAGATCCGGCCCATCATCTTCAGTTCCTCGTCGACGACCATGTAGAGCTCGTCGGCCTCCTTCTGGTCCGCGAGGAACTCCATGACGCCGTCGAGCGTGGGACCGCCTGCGGGGTACCGGTAGGTCCCGCTGATCGGGTTCATGACGGCCACCCCGTCATGCACGCTGATGTGCCGTTCCGGCGTGGCACCCACGAAGGTCCGGCCGCCCGTGTGCACCAGGAAGGTCCAGTACGCGCCGGCCTCGCGCTCCAGGAGCCGCCGGAAGACGGACAGGGCCACCTGCCGGGAGAAGTCGGGCAGCTGCGCGGTGAAGGAGCGCTTGATCACGAAGTTGGCGCCGGCCCCGGTGCCGATCTCGGAGGCGATCACCCGGCGGACGATGTCGGCGTAGTCGTCGTCCGACACGTCGAACTGTCCATCGGTGAACTTGACCGGTTCTCCCGGGAGATGGGACAGGTTCGCACTGAGCGGCACCGCGGCATGCTCGCGCACGGCCATGGAGAGCAGTGACTCCCCGTCGTCGCGGGCCTGGAAGCCCCGCTCGGTGATCTGCCCGTACGGCACGAGGACCAGCAGGTCGTGTCCCGCGCCCGGCACCGGGTCCGGGGGGAGCGGCAGGTCCTTGAGGACGGCGACCTCCGTCACCTCGCCGAGGAGGATCTCCAGGGTGTCCGCCCCGGCCTGTTCCGGCCGGTGCAGCAGCGCGAATTCCTCCGCGCTGCCGTCGAGGATCCGTGCCAGGAGCTCGGGAACTTCATTCGGCGATGTCATGGTGTTCCCCCTTGAGGAAGGCGTCGAGGAAGGCGTCGAGGCGGGCGTGTTCACTGGGCGGCCTCGGACCGGCGCAGTTCGCTCAGCGCGGTCTTGGCCGTGAGCACCCGGCCCGCGCGCTGTGCGGTGTAGTTCAGGGCGAGCCGGTGGTCGTCGGCCGAGAAGTCGGCTGTGGCGTCGGCGACCAGGAAGGGCTGGATGTCGTGGGTGAAGGCCTCCACCACGGTCATCAGTACGCCGATGTGTGCGTACACACCGCAGACGATCAGCTGGTCGCGCCGGTGGAAGCGCATGCGTTCCAGAAGGTTCGACTTGTGGAAGGCGCTGTACCGCCATTTGGTGAACACCCAGTCGCCGTCGCGGGGTTCGAGCCCGTCGACGACCTTGCGGTGCTCCGGGGTCGGGTTCATGCCCGGCCCCCAGAAGTCCTTGAGCAGGCCGCGCTGCTCCGGGGTCATGCCACCGGGCTGCGCGGTGTAGGCCACGGGAATGCCCAGCTCGGCGCAGCTTTCCCGGAGCAGCGTGGCGTTGGACACCAGGGCGCCGCCGGGTTCGCCGGTACGGGGAAACGGCCGGAGGAAGAACTCCTGCATGTCGTGGAGGAGCAGCACGGCCCGGCTCGGGTCGGGCACCCAGCTCACCGTGTTGTCGGGGAGGTCCCCTTCCCCGGGCAGCGGGTACGGCTCAACGGGGGGAATGCTCGGCATGGGCGATGACGTCCTTTCGGTGACGAGGCACTGAGCGCGGGGCGCCGCATGGCCGGCCATGGGCTCGGCCGGCCAAGGGGAAGGCGATGGGCAGGGGGCCACCGCCAGGTGGGCGGTCGGCCGGGGGGGGCCGCCAGGTGTGGCAGGCCAGCGGCCCGGCGAGGTGGGCGGCCGGCCTTCCCCTGGCGCCGGGGGAGGGTCAACAGCCCCGCCAGATGCGCCGGCTCAGCCGTGCCAGGCCGAGACGACCTCGACCGCCTGCTGGGCATTCAGCCGCGGGTCGCAGAAGCTCACGTACTTCTCCCCGAGACGCCCGGCCTCGGTGTCGTCGTGCACGCACTCGAACACGTTCTCGGGGGTGGTCTCCAGGTGGAGCCCGGCCGCCACTCCGCCGTTCTGGGTCACGGCCTCCTGGAAGTTGCGGACCTCCTGAACCACCGTCTTCACAAAACGGGTCTTGATCCCGTCGGGACCGCTGACCGTGTTGCCGTGCATCGGGTCCGACAGCCACAGCACGGGGTGCCCTGCCTCGTGAACCGCCTTGACCAGCGCGGGAAGTGTGCGAGCGGACTGCTCCGCGCCCATCCGCGCGATGAGCGTCAGCCGGCCCGGCTGCCGCTGCGCGTCAAGCCGGTCGCACAGCGCGAGGATCTCGTCCTGCGTCATGGTGGGCCCGACCTTCACGGCGACCGGGTTGGAGATCGCGGAGAGCAGTCCGATGTGCGGGCCGTCGAGCTGCCGGGTCCGCTCCCCCACCCACGGCCAGTGGGTCGACGTCAGCAGCAGCGAGCCGTCGGATTCGCGGCGCAGGAGGGGCAGTTCGTAGTCGAGCAGCAGCGCCTCATGGCTCGTCCAGACCGGTACATCGAGGTCCTTCCTGCTCTCGGTGCCGCGCCAGCCCAGGAAATGGATGATGTCGCTGGCGGCGCGGTAGCCGGACAGCAGGTTCCGGGGGTTCGGGCGCCGCAGTTCGGGGTCGGGCTCCGGGCGATTGACCATGTGGCCGCGGTAGACGGGAAGTTCCCGGCCGTCGACCATCTCGACCGAGGAGGAGCGGGGCTTGGCGAACTGTCCGGCGATGCGGCCGACCCGCAGCACCGGTGATCCGGTGTTCAGCCGCATCGTTCCGGCCATGATGTCGAGCAGTGCGCCCTTGCGCCTGACGTCCGTCGGAGTCGCCTCAGCGGGATCCTCCGCACAGTCACCGGCCTGGATGATCTGCAGGCGGCCGGCCGCGGCCTCCATGAGCAGCGAGCGCAGCCGGTGCACGGCCTCGGCGTCCACCAGCGCGGGCATCTGGCTCAGGTCCGTACGGACCTCTTCGAGCTGCGGTTGATTTTCCCAGTCGGGCTGCTGAAGGGCGGGCATGGAACGGAGGTAGGACACTATGTCGATCATTGAGTTCCCTCGAATTGGCCGGCCGTACGCGGTCCGGCTGTCGACAAACCTGGTGATGGACCGAACCGCACGGAATGACGCGCACAGCTGACGCCCGGCGATTTCAGGAGTCCTTCGGCGGCTTTCGATCGGAGGGTGCTTCACCCCACGAAAGCCCATGGGTCCCGGAGCGCTGAGCCGTTGTCCGCCGCTCAGGTGTGGGAATTTCGATGCCTTCCGCATCGCCGACCGGGACCGTCTCTCGGACAAGTGCCACTCTTGGGCCCGGGCCGCCGGCGGGCAACCGTGGAACTCATAGTTCGTCAGGTGGGGCGATGACGGGCCCGGGCCCGCAGGGCGGACCTGACAGAGTCTGGTTCCTTCGCCCAACAGTTCGGTTCCGTCGTGCTTAGCATCGCCTGGCGCCCGACCTCAGGAATTGGCGTATTCCAGTTACGCGATACGGAGATTCATCATGCGACTTGCGCGAGTGATGGCCGACACGATGGAACGCTACGCGGATCGCCCTGCCCTGAGCGAACGCGCGACAGAGTTCATACGGGAGGCCGATACGGGTCGCACGCGTATCGGCCTGCTGCCGAGGTACGAAATGACCACCTTCGGCGAGCTGTGGAATCGCGTCCGCTCCGTCGCAAGCGAATGGCATCACCGTGCCGAATACGGCGTGCGGGCCGGGGACCGGGTGGCCGTCCTGGGATTCGCGAGCGCCGAGTACACGACGATCGATCTGGCCTGTGCCCATCTGGGCGCGGTCAGCGTGCCGCTCCAGACCAGTTCCCCGGTGCCGCAGCTCGCTGCGATCGTCGAAGAGACCGGCCCTGTCGTCGTGGCCACCAGCGCCGAGCGTCTGGACGTCGCCGTGGAGCTGACGCTGAGGAGCCCGTCGGTCCGGCGCCTGGTGCTCTTCGACTATCACCCGGAAGTGGAAGATCAGTTCGACAGGTTCGCGTCTGCCCGGGACCGGCTTGAGCAGCACGGGCGCGAGGTGGACATCGATCTGCTGTCGGAGGTGTTCAAGCGGGGCGCCGAACTGCCCCCGGCGCCGCTGTTCGAGCCCGCCGGCGACGAGGATCCGCTCGCCATGCTCATCTACACCTCGGGAAGCACGGGCACGCCCAAGGGCGCCATGTACACCGAGCGGCTGTCCAGGGCGATGTGGGGCGGCGCCTGGTCGCAGCTGTTCTCGGACGAGCATGCGGTGAATCTCCACTACATGCCGATGAGCCATGTTGCCGGGCACTCCTCGCTGAAGAACACCCTGTCGCGCGGCGGAACCACGTACTTCACGGCGAAGAGCGACCTTTCCTCGTTCCTCGAGGACATGGCGCTCGCACGGCCCACAGAGATGTCCCTGGTTCCGCGCGTGTGCGAAATGCTCTTCCAGAAATACCAGAGCGAACTCGACCGGCACACGGGCAGCACCGGCGATCCGGAGCTGATCGAGGCGGAAGTCAAGAAGGACATGCGCGAGAAGATCCTCGGCGGCCGTGTGGGGTGGGCCAGTTGCGGATCGGCTCCGCTGTCGGCCGAGCTGAAGGATTTCACCGAGTCCCTGCTCGGAATCGAGCTGCACATCATCTACGGCTCCACCGAGGCCGCTGCCGTATCGGTCGACGGCAGGTTGCTGAGCCCTCCCGTCACCGACTACAAACTCGCTGACGTTCCCGAACTCGGTTATTTCCGCACCGATTTGCCTCATCCCAGGGGGGAACTCCTATTGAAGACCGCGGCGATGGTCCCCGGCTACTACAAACGACCTGACCTGAATGCGGAAATCTTCGACGAAGACGGCTACTACAGGACGGGCGACATCGTCGCGGAGACAGAGCCGGGCCGGCATGCCATCGTGGACCGGCGCAAGAACGTCCTCAAGCTGTCACAGGGCGAATTCGTCGCCACCTCGGGCCTGGAGGCAACCTTTGCCGTCAGCCCGTTGGTCCGCCAGATATTCGTGTACGGAAACAGCGAGCGGTCCTACCTCCTCGCGGTGGTCGTCCCCACCTCGGACGCCCTTGACCAGTTCGGCGGCGACGAGGTGACGCTCAAGAAGCTCCTCGGCGAATCGTTCCAGAGCATCGCGAAGGACATCGGGCTGAACTCCTATGAGATCCCGCGTGACTTCCTGATCGAGACCGAGCCGTTCAGTCAGCACAACGGCCTGCTCTCGGACCACCGAAAGCTCCTGCGGCCCCAGCTACTGGAGAAGTACCGCCAGGACCTGGAGGAGATGTACTCCGATATCTCCTCCAGGGAGACCAACGAGTTGCGTGAAGTGCGCCGCACCGGCATGAACCGACCCGTTCTGGAGACGGTTCAGCGGGCGGCTCGGGCGCTGCTCTCGACCTCGACGGTCGAGGTGAGCCCCGCCGCCCGTTTCAGGGAGATCGGCGGAGATTCGATGTCCGCGGTGACGTTCTCCGACCTCCTCCATGACATCTTCGGTATCCGGGTACCGGTGGATGTGATCATCAGCCCCGGTTACGACCTTCAGCTGCTGGCCGGCTATATCGAGGGAAAGAAATCGGCCGGAGTACGGCGTGTCGACTTCGCCTCGGTCCACGGGGCCGGCAGCACCGAGGTCCACGCCAAGGACCTCACCCTCGACAAGTTCATCGACGCGCAGACCCTCGCCGGCGCCGGGTCGCTTCCCCGGCCCGTCGGAGCGCCGCGCACCGTCCTCCTTACGGGGGCGAGCGGTTACCTCGGCCGCTTCCTGTGCCTGGAGTGGCTGAAGCGGCTTGCCCCGACGGGCGGCAAGCTGATCTGCGTGGTGCGCGGAAAGGACAACGCCGCGGCCAGAAGCCGGCTCGACGAGGCCTTCAGCGGTGGGGACGGTGAACTGGCCCGCACCTTCCGGGACCTGGCCGCCGCGCACCTGGAAGTCGTGACCGGCGACATGGCGGAGCCGCAGCTGGGCCTCAGTGACCAGATGTGGCAGCAGCTGGCCGACGACGTGGACCTGATCGTCCACGCCGGAGCCCTGGTGAACCACATCCTTCCGTACAACCACCTGTTCGACGCCAATGTGGTGGGGACCGCCGAACTCGTACGCCTGGGACTCACCAGCCGGCTCAAGTCGTTCACCTACATCTCCAGCGTGGCCGTTGCCGCCTCCCTGGACGGCGACCAGGCCCTGGACGAGGACTCGGACGTCCGCGAGGCCATTCCCGACCAGCCGGTCGACGACGGCTACGCCAGCGGCTACGCGACGAGCAAGTGGGCCGGCGAGGTACTGCTCCGGGAGGCACACGACCTGTGCGGTCTCCCCGTCACCACATTCCGCTCGAACATGATCCTGGCGCACAGCACCTACCCGGGACAGCTGAACATTCCCGACATGTTCACCCGGCTGCTGCTCAGCCTCATCATCACCGGAATCGCACCGCACTCCTTCTACGCGACCGACCGTGCGGGGAAGCGCCAACGCGCCCACTACGACGGCCTTCCCGTTGATTTCACCGCCGAGGCCGTGGTGACGCTGGGCGGGAACGCGCTGCGGGGCTACCAGACCTTCAGCCTGGTGAACCCGCACGACGACGGCATCTCGCTCGACACCTTCGTCGACTGGCTGAACGAGGCCGGCCACCGCATTGACCGGGTGGACGACTACGACGAGTGGCTGTCCCGATTCGAGACAGCCCTGCGTGCGGCTCCCGAGCCGCAGCGGCAGCACTCGATCCTTCCGCTCCTCCACGGACACCGGACCCCTGAGAACGCCATCACCGGATCCGCCATCCCCTCCGCCCGGTTCAGGGCCGCGGTCCGGGCCGCCCGTCTTGGTCCGGCGGGTGACATTCCGCAACTGTCATCGACCTTCATCGAGAAATACGCGACGGACCTCAAGGAGCTCATTTCGCCCCGAACGGGTCGCCTGGCCGACTGACCTCGGTCCACCCCCCGGCCCCGGCCCCGGTGCCCCGGTGCCCCGACCGTCTGGAACTCGGTCGGGGCGCCGCACCGCAGGTCAGCGGGGCTTGCCACACCTGTACGGCGCGAGTGGCAGACTGCGTTCATGACGACTCACAAGAATCTGCTCTCCGGTCCGGAGCCGACGCATCTGCCGGAGAACGAAGAGGCGTACCGCCTGCTGGGCGAGGAGTCCCGGCCGCCGGCTGAGGTCGTGGCGAAGCACCCCACGTTCGTGCTCGCCTGGGCGATGCTCGCTGACGACGCCTTCGAAGGGGGGCGTGTGGTCGAGTCCTACGCGTATGCCCGCACCGGTTACCACCGCGGGCTCGATGCCCTTCGCCGTTCCGGCTGGAAGGGGCACGGCCCCATCCCCTGGAGCCACCGCCCCAATCGCGGGTTCCTGCGCTGCCTGGCCGCCCTCGCCCGCGCCGCCGACGCGATCGGCGAGACGGAGGAGAAGGAGCGGTGCTGGCAGTTCCTCAAGGACAGCAGCGCGGAGGCGTACACCGAGCTGGCGCGCTAGCCGTCAGCAGTATCCCTGCATGAACAACCATGCCGCCGCTGCTGAAGCAGCAGCAGCAGCGGCGGCGGCATGAAGCACACGACCACATGTAGCTACCCCTCCCCCGCCGGCTCCTCCAGCGGCGGCGCCGTCAGCGGGCAATTGACACGGGACTGCGGGACACAGGCCCCGGCCCGTGGGCCACGTACCGTCCCCCACGCGATCACCGCCCCCACCACCAGCGCCCCCGCACACAGAGGCATCGCCCGCCGGAACGTCTCCCCGAACTCCGCCGCCGACCGGTACGCCTCCGGGCCCATCCCCGCCAGCAGCGGCAGCGCCGCCACCGCGACCAGGCCCGCCGCACGCGCGGCGGCGTTGTTGATGCCGCTCGCCAGGCCCGCCCTCGCCGTGGCCACGGAAGCGAGCACCGTCGCGGTGAGCGGCGCGACGAGCGTCACCATGCCCGCGCCCATCACCAGCATCGCGGGCAGCACATCGGCGGCGTACGACGATCCCTCGCCCACGCGCAGCATCAGCAGCGTCCCGCCCGCGCACAGCAGTGGACCCACCGTGAGCGGGATGCGCGGCCCGATGCACTGGGCCAGTTCGCCGGACTTCGCGGACAGGAAGAGCATCAGGACCGTCGTGGGAAGCAGCGCCGTACCGGCCTGGAGAGCGGAGTAACCCACCACGACCTGCAACTGCAGAGCGGTCAGGAAGAAGAAGCCGCTGAACGCGGCGTACACGCACAGCGTCACCGCGTTGATCGCCGTGAACTGCCGCGACGCGAACAGCGTGAGCGGCATCATCGGATCCGGCCGCCGCTTCTCGACGTACACGAAGACCGCCCCCAGCACGACACCCGCGGCCCCGCAGCCGGCCACCACGGCCGACGGCCCCTGGTCGGGTGCCTCGATCAGCGCGTACGTCACGAGCCCCAGAGCCAGCGCCGCGAGCCCCGCGCCGAGCACGTCGAAGCGGCCGCGCGCCTGCGGATCCCGCGACTCCGGTACGTGCCTGAGCGCGACCGGGACACAGACCAGGGCCAGCGGCACATTCAGCAGGAACACCCAGCGCCAGCCGGGCCCGTCCACCAGCCAGCCGCCCAGGAAGGGCCCGACGGCCGCGCCGACCCCGCCGAGCCCGGACCACACCCCCACCGCCCTCGCCCGGTCGTCGGGGTGGAACGAGGCCTGGATGAGCGCCAGGGAGCCGGGCGTCAGGAGGGCACCGCCGACGCCCTGGAGGGCGCGTGCGGCGATCAGGATCCCGGCGTTCGGCGCCAGCCCGCACAGCAGCGAGGCCGCCGCGAACCACACCACGCCGACGACGAAGACCTTCCGCCGCCCGAACCGGTCCCCGAGCGCGCCGCCCAGCAGGATCAGCCCGGCCAGGGTGAGCATGTAGGCGTTGACGGTCCACTGGAGGGCTGCCAGATCGGCGTCCAGATCCTCGCCGACGCGGGGCAGGGCGACGTTGACGACGGTGGCGTCCACCATCGCCATGGCGGACCCGAGCACGGTGGTGAGCATCACCCACCGGCCCTGGGCCGAGGACAGCCGGACGTCCATGCGGGCATCCTCCCGGCTCGCGCCCCGCCGGGCTACTCGAGAAGGCCCGACTTCGCCAGGAGATAGGCGAGCTCGCCCTGCTCCCGCTGCCGAACTCGTCCGCGGCCCGCCGCACTGCGGAAGACCGCCTGGCGGTCATCGAGACCTGCACCCGTATGGCGTTCCACGCCGACCAGCGCGAGGGGGAACGGCTGGCCGGGGTCTTCGCCGAGAAGGTCACCCTCGACTACACCAGCCTGGCCGGAGGAGAGCCGGCCGAACTCACCCCTGCGGAGATCGTCGCCGCCTGGACGAGCGCGCTGGGCGGTTACGACGCCACCCAGCACCTCATCACCAACCACCTGGTGGACATCGAAGGCGACACCGCCGTCTGCACGGCCGCGTTCCAGGCCACCCACCGGCTGGCCACCCCGCACGGCTCGCCGCTGTGGACGCTGGGCGGCACGTACCGCTTCGGCCTGGTCCGCACGGCCGGGCACGGCTGTGCGGATCAGCTCGGTGGTGAGGACTACGGTCTGGGCGGACGGCAACCAGCACCTGCCCGTGGCGGCGGCACGCACGAGCTGAACCGGTGCTGACGCGCGGGGCCCGGCACCGAATCCGCGATGATCCGCGAATCCGGTGCCGGGCCCTGCCGTGCGGTTCCCGCTTACTTCAGCTTGGTGCCCGTGGAGCGCAGGTTCGCGCAGGCCTCGGTGACACGCTTGGCCATCGACGCCTCGGCCAGCTTGCCCCAGGTGCGCGGGTCGTACGTCTTCTTCGAGCCGACCTCGCCGTCGACCTTCAGGACACCGTCGTAGTTGCGGAACATGTGGTCCGCGACCGGGCGGGTGAAGGCGTACTGGGTGTCGGTGTCGAGGTTCATCTTCACGACGCCGTTCTCCAGCGCGGTGGCGATCTCCTCGGCCGTGGAGCCCGAGCCGCCGTGGAAGACGAAGTCGAACGGGGACACCTTGCCGTACTTCTCGGCGACGCCCGCCTGGAGGTTTTTGAGCAGCTCGGGGCGCAGGACGACGTTGCCCGGCTTGTAGACGCCGTGCACGTTGCCGAACGAGGCGGCCAGCAGGTAGCGGCCCTTCTCACCCAGGCCGAGCGCCTCGGCGGTGCGCAGCGCGTCGTCGACGGTGGTGTAGAGCTCGTCGTTGATCTCGTGCGAGACGCCGTCCTCCTCGCCACCGGTCGGGGTGATCTCGACCTCAAGGATGATCTTCGCGGCGGCGGCCTTCGCGAGCAGCTCCTGACCGATGGCCAGGTTGTCGGCGAGGGTCTCGGCGGAGCCGTCCCACATGTGGGACTGGAAGAGAGGGTTCTGGCCCTTGGCGACGCGCTCGGCGGATACGTCGATCAGCGGACGTACGTACGTGTCCAGCTTGTCCTTGGGGCAGTGGTCCGTGTGCAGCGCGATGGTTACCGGGTACTTCTCGGCAACGATGTGCGCGAACTCGGCCAGCGCGACGGCGCCGGTCACCATGTCCTTGGAGTACTGGCCGCCCAGGAACTCGGCGCCGCCGGTGGAGATCTGGATGATGCCGTCGCTCTCGGCCTCCGCGAAACCGCGCAGCGCCGCGTGCAAGGTCTGGGTCGAGGTCACGTTGATGGCCGGGTAGGCGAACTTGCCTGCCTTCGCCCGGTCGAGCATCTCGTTGTAGACCTCGGGGGTTGCGATGGGCATCTGTCCGCTCCTTATGACGTGCGGGTGTGTGGTGCTGGGCCCTGACCTGGGGGCGACGTCATCGTCGCCCCTATCTTTCCAGACTCTCGCCGGGACTCCACAGGGCGCACTGCCCGCAGGTGCGCGAAGGGCGGACTGTTTCACGTGAAACAGTCCGCCCTTGACGAAAAGCACACGTCAGGCCGGGTGGCCACTCGCACTAGGCGAGGCCGAGCTCCTCCAGCGAGTAGGCGTTGATGTACGGAAGGCCAGCCTCCGCGATCTTCGGGGCCGCGCCCCGCTCCACGATCACCGCGACACCGACGACCTCGCCGCCCGCCTCGCGGACGGCCTCGACAGCGGTCAGCGGCGAGCCACCCGTCGTCGAGACGTCCTCGACGACCAGGCAGCGGCGGCCCTTGACGTCCGTGCCCTCGATCCGGCGCTGCATGCCGTGCGCCTTGCCCGCCTTGCGCACGACGAACGCGTCGAGCCGCTGCCCGCGCGCGGCGGAGGCATGCAGCATCGAGGTGGCCACCGGGTCGGCGCCCAGGGTCAGCCCGCCCACACAGTCGTAGTCGAGCTCGGCGGTGGCGTCGAGCATCACCTGGCCCACCATCGGCGCGGCCTCACCGTCCAGCGTGATCCGGCGCAGGTCGATGTACCAGTCGGCCTCGATCCCCGAAGACAGGGTCACCTTGCCGTGCACCACGGCCTTGTCCTTGATCTGCTGGAGCAGCTCACCACGTACGTCAGTCATGCCATGAGCTTAAAGCCGCCGCCTCACAGTCGCCGCCAGGTCCAGATGGTCTCGATCTCCAGCGGCTCGATGGGCGTCACGAACCGCGGCATCGTGTTGAGCCCGTTCGGCGGCCCCGACTGCGGCTCCACACACACCGCTTCGGGCTGCTCGTCGTACACGACCACCCACTCGGCGCGGCTCGTCACCTTCAGCTCCAGCTGCCCCGGCCAGGTGAGTGTGACGTCCACGCCGTCGGGCATCCCGAAGCAGTCGTCCCAGGGGCCGGGGCGCGGAGCGATCCGCTGCCCGGTGGGGAGGTGGTCGTCACCGCGCTCCTCCTGCCAGGCGGGGGTGAAATCGATCCGCACGTCCTCACCTTCCCCGCCGCCGAGGTTGCGGAGGAACCAGGGGTGCCAGCCGGCCTGCGCCGGGAAGGAGTCGCCGTACGTCTCGATCCCCATCGTCAGCGTGAGGGAGTCCTCGGCCAGCCCGAACGCCTGCGTGACCCTGCCCTGGTAAGGCCACGGGTCGGCCAGGTCGTACGTGAACGCGGCCTCGCTCTTCTCGGCCCGCGCGGTGTGCCAGGCGGCGTCGCGGCCGGTGCCGTGGATGGCGTGGGGCGGGGAGTTGAGCGGCAGCTGGTGCGTGGTCGCGCCGTTGAGGAACCTGCCGTGGTTGAGGCGGCCGCACCACGGCACCATCGGGAAGCAGCCGTAGCGCTCCCCCTGGCGCAACAGCTCGGTGCCGCCGATGCGCAGGCCCGCGATACGGCAGCCGTTGTCCTGGGCGATGGTCAGCTCGGCGTCGCCCGCCGCCAGACGCGTCTCATGGGTGCTCATCCTGCCGACCCTATGGGCTGCCGACCGGCTGGGGCGCGCGCAACGTCCAAGCGGCAAGCATCCCGGCCGCCCTGCGGCAACCATCCAGCCCGTCCGGCGTTTGAGGACCGGGGTCTGGGGCGGAGCCCCAGTTGTGGGAAGGGGCGGGTAGGGGAAAGCTCAGCGCCTGCGTCGCAGCACCCGGCCCACCACCACCGCCGACGCCAGCGCCAGCGCGGCCGCCGGGGCGATCCAGCGCAGGGTGTCGGTCGTCGACGTCGACTGCGGGGCGGGGACCGGCGCGTAACGCCCGCGCGGCGGCGCGTGGTCGACCTCCTCCGCGCTGCGGCCGATCATCGTGCGCCGCGCGTGAGCCGCCTCGGCCGGGGGCTCGGCCGGGGAGGGCACCCCTGGCATGTCCTCCGACAGGTCGGCCGCCTCCGGTACGTCGGGTACATCCGGCACGTCCGGTACGTCGGCCAGCGGGTCCAGCGACGGCGGAGGCACCTCCGTCTCGAACACCGACGCCCGCGACTCACCCGCGCCGCCCTCCGCCGCACCGTCCTCCGCACCCCGCGCACCACCACCGGCCGGCGCATCCGCCAACCGGGCGGTGAAACGGTCCAGCAGCCGCTGGGACGCGGACAGCGTCGCCGGCGGGTCGAGCTCCGTGATGCGGCCCTCGCCGCTCGCCGTCCCCGCGTACGTCACCGTCGTACCGCCGTCGGCCTCCGTCAGGCGTGCCGTCAGCGCCAGCTTGACCGAGCCCGTGCCGCGCGCCTCCGTGCCCTCGCCCTCGACGGCGAAGCTGCCGTCCGGCTGCCCGGTGACACACAGCGTTCCCCGATACGTGATCGTGTGGCCGTCGATGCGGACCTTCAGCCGCCCCGCGAGCGGGCCGGACGCCTCGTCGGCATCCTGCTGGAGCCCCGGGACGCAACGCGCCACCCGGGCGGGGTCCCCCAGCGCCTGTCGGAGGGTCTCAGCCGGAACCGGAACGAACACCTCATGCTCCATGGGAACCGAGCCTACTCACGCACGCCCCCCATGTACCCGACTCGGCGAGGAAACCGCACACGGATCCGGACCGTACTTCAGTACGTGTAGCGCGGATGCACCAGCGTGGAAGGCTCCAGCCCCCGCACCCGCGCGCCGAGCGCCGACCGCTCCGCCGACCGCAGGACCGCCGGCGTGAGCGACCGCAGCCGGGGGGCGTCGGGGGCCAGGCCGAGGCCGGGGCGCGTGTCCCGCGCGGCGAGGACGAAGCCCCAGTCGTGCGGGGCCACCGCCGTACCCGAGGAACGGTCCGGTCCCCCGGTGAACCCGGAGAGCCGGCCGGTCGCACGGTACGGACGCGTCCGCAGGCCCGCCGCCCGCAGCGTCGCGTCGACCGTCCAGTAGGCCTTCGGCCGGGTCGCCAGCGGCCCCGCGTGGACGACCACGCGCCCGCCGCCCGCGAGGACGCGCGACGCCAGCCCGTAGAACTCCTGCGAGTACAGCTTCGTGCTCGGGGTGATGCCGGGGTCGGGCAGATCGCAGATCACCACGTCGTACGGCGGCCGGCGCGGCCCCTCCTCCCGCAGCCAGGTGAACGCGTCGGCGGTGTCGACCCGCAGCCGGGGGTCCTGGTGCGCGCCGCCGTTCAGCGCCGACAGGGCCGGGTCCTTACGGGCCAGCTCGACGACGGCCGGGTCCAGCTCGACCACCGTGACCGACTCCACGCCCGGGTAGCGCAGCACCTCCCGCGCCGCGAGCCCGTCGCCGCCGCCCAGGATCACCACGCGTGCGTGGCGCCCGCGCATCGCGGGGTGCACCAGCGCCTCGTGGTACCGGTGCTCGTCGCGGCCGCCGACCCGCAGCCGCCCGTCGAGGAAGAGGTCGAGCGGCCCGCCGGGGGCGCCGGTGACGACGATCTCCTGCAGGTCCGTCTGTACGGCGACCCGCACCCGCTCCCCGTACACCGCCCGCCGCGCCGCCCGCTCGAAGTCGCCGACCAGGGCGGTCGCGGTGGCGAGCAGCGCCAGCACCACCACGTTCGCCACGACCAGCAGCCGGCGCTCACGGCGCGTCAGCTCGTGCCGGAAGAGCCACAGCACCAGCGCCCCGCCCGCCACCACGTTTACGGCGCCTGTGACCAGCGCACCCGTCAGCTGCCCGAGCAGCGGCAGCAGGATGAACGGGAAGGCCAGACCGCCTACCAGCGCCCCGACGTAATCCGCGGCGAAGAGGTCCGCCACGTCGCCGCTCGTGTCACGGCGCTCCCCGCGCCGGGACACGCGCTGGATCAGCGTCATCAGCAGCGGAATCTCGGCGCCGATGAGCACGCCGATCGCCAGCGAGAAGCCGACCAGCGCGTACCGCGCCCCGCCGAGCCAGGCGAACGTCGCGTACAGCATCAGCGCCGAGGTGCCGCCGCACAGCGCCAGCGCCGCCTCCAGCAGACCGAAGCCCACGGCCGCGCGGCACCGCAGCCGCTTGGCGAGCAGCGAGCCGAGTCCCATCGCGAAGACCATCACCGAGAGCACGACGGACGCCTGGGTGACCGAGTCGCCGATCAAGTACGAGGCGAGGGCGACCAGTTCCAGCTCGTACACGAGTCCGCAGGCGGCACAGACGAACACCACGCCGAGCACCAGGAACCGGCCGGTCCGCGGCGGCACAGGCAGGGCCGCCGGAGCTTCCGGATCCGACAGTGACACAGGCGAATCGATCACCATGGGAACGCTACGTCACAAAGGGCTGACCACCCGTCACCCACAGGGGGGGGACTCCAGCGAAACAGGCATACGCACGCCAACACGTGACCGCGTCACGACCAACTGCCCCTCCTGTGGGTACGCGTGCCAGGTACGCCATCTCACCTGCCCCTCGTACCGCTGTGCCAGCATCGCCGTGAACGCGTGCGGGCTGCCGGGAAACGTTCCCGCGAGGCTGTTGGGATGGTCGGCGACCAGCGCCAGCAGCTCCTGCGCGCGCCCCGCGAACTGGCCCCGCGTGAGGGTCTCGACGCGCGCGGCGAACTCGTACTCCCATTCCCCGAGCCGCTTGGCCACGCCCAGCGGCAGCGGCGTACTGCTGCCCGGCATGCAGGCGACCGTCTCGGAGCAGGACCCTTCGTCGTCCTCCAGGAGTACTTGGTGGGAGGCGCCGAGGAGCCTCAACTGGAGCAGCACGCCGTCGAGTCGGAGATCGAGCACGGCCAGGGCCGGAAGCGGCTCGCGCCCCAGCGCCCAGGCCAGATCGGCGGCGCGCGTGTCGGTGTAGGCAGTCTTGAGAGTCGTGAGCATGAGTGGGCTCCGCAGACAGGCGTTCGGAAGGGTGGACCGGCGTCACCCGGAAGACGAGGTCGAGGAGGTTCGGGGACCGCCTGCTCGGGTCCACATGAGGGCCGAGGGCTGAAGTTCTCGACTGCGAGGGAATCATGAACTGCGCTGTACTCACAGCGTTTTTACCCAACTTGCAGTGGTTTCCATCCCCTCGGGGGCTGAACGGTTCAACTGTTCAACGACAAAGCGCCCGGCGGGAGTTAACCCGCCGGGCGCACGGGCCTGACGTTCGGAATGGTGCTGATGTGGTGCCGGCGCGCGCCCTGCGAGGGCCGCGCGCAAGCGGACCGACTGCCCCGTGTCAGTCGCCTCCGCCGCCTCCACCACAACCGCCGCCACCGCCGCCGCCACCGCCGCAGGACCAACCGCCACCACACGACGACCCGCTGCGGTGACTGCCCTCCCACCAGCTGCCCCCGCTCCTGCGGGAGCGCCGGCCGCCACGCTTCCCCCCGACCGACGCGAGCCCCACGATCACCAGCACCACCAGCACCACAAGGCCGATTTCCATGATTCCCACGGCCCTCACCGCCCTTCCGGTCCCCCGAAGCGAGGTGCTCGCTTCTTACGTGACTGGGGGATGCCCGTGGCGTCCGAAAGCCAAAGCAGACTTGAGCAACTCCAGAGGTTCGGCCCAGGATGGCCGCCATGACGACGCCGGCAGACCACGACGCACGCGGCCAGGACGACGGTCCTCGCGTCCGCCCCCTCCCCCGCCCCCTCCTCAACCGCAGGCTGGCGGAGTTCGGTACGACGATCTTCGCGGAGATGTCGGCGCTGGCCCTGAAAACCGGCGCCATCAACCTGGGCCAGGGCTTTCCCGACACCGACGGCCCCGAGGAGGTCAGGGAAGCCGCGGTCCGCGCCCTGCGCGACGGCCGCGGCAACCAGTACCCGCCCGGCCCCGGCGTCCCCGAACTGCGCACCGCGATCGCCGACCACCAGCAGCGCCGCTACGGCCTGTCCTTCGACCCCGACACCGAGGTCCTCGTCACCGCCGGCGCCACCGAGGCCATCGCCGCGTCCCTGCTCGCCCTGCTGGAGCCCGGCGACGAGGTCGTCGCCCTGGAGCCGTACTACGACTCGTACGCCGCCTGCATCGCGATGGCGGGCGGCACGCGCATCCCGGTGACCCTGCGCCCCCACCAGGGCCGCTACGTACTCGACCTCGACGAGCTGCGCGCCGCCGTCACTCCGCGCACCCGCCTCATCCTCCTCAACACCCCGCACAACCCCACCGGCACCGTCCTGACCCGCGAGGAACTCGCGGCCGTCGCCGCACTGGCGGTCGAGCGCGACCTGCTCGTCATCACCGACGAGGTGTACGAGCACCTGGTGTTCGACGGCGAACACATCCCGCTCGCGTCCTTCCCCGGCATGCGGGAACGCACGATCACCATCTCCTCCGCGGGCAAGACGTACTCCTTCACCGGCTGGAAGGTCGGCTGGATCACGGCGTCCCCCGCCCTGGTGACGGCCGTCCGCAGTGCGAAGCAGTTCCTGACCTACGTGTCGGCCGGTCCCTTCCAGTACGCCGTCGCCGAGGCACTGCGTCTGCCCGAGACGTACTTCACCGCCCTCCGGGACGACCTGCGGGCCAAGCGCGACCTGTTGTCGGCCGGGCTCGCCGACGCGGGCTTCGAGGTCTACCGCCCGGCGGGCACGTACTTCGTCACCACGGACATCCGCCCGCTGGGCGAGACCGACGGCTTCGCCTTCTGCCGCGCGCTGCCGGAGCGGTGCGGGGTGGTCGCGGTCCCCAACGCGGTCTTCTACGACCACCGGGAGCAGGGCGCCCCGTTCGTCCGCTTCGCCTTCTGCAAGCAGAAGGACGTTCTGGACGAGGCGGTGACCCGCCTCCGGCGACTGGCGCCCTGACGGGCGCGGGGGCGACAGAATCCCGGATTCCGGGCAGCCAGAAAGAAATCTGTCGTGACGGTAGTAGACATTGCCGTTCGGTGGGGTAGGGTTTTGCTCGTAGCCAAGACAGCAAGTGAGGCGCGGCAGAGACGAACTGCCGCGCATGCAGGTTCGAGCGAGTTGTGGCACGGCAGTGGAATGTCAGGGCCGGATGGATGCGGGGTCCTGAGGTTGACTGCCGGGCCGGACGGCCCTCAAGGGGCGGATTGTGGCACGGCGGTGGAGTGACAGGGCCGGACGCACGTAAGGGCACTGTCACTGATTGCCGGGCCGGCGGCTCAAAGGGGTCGCGAGCAGTCCCGCAGTTCCAGCAGGAGCTGGCAGATGGTGTTGATCCCCCGGGACCCTGGTGCCGAACGGCACCAGGGTCCCTCGACGCGCCGCACCAACGAGGCTTTGGCGACCGCGGAGACCGCCGACGCCGGCCCGGCGGGCCCGGTGCATAGAATTGGCTCTCATGTCGAAGCCTGACGAGCTGCTCGTTGACGTCGCCGCCATGGTGGAGTCCGGGCAAAGCAATCAGATGTCCCTGACCGTGGTCACCGGTGGCACCGTCATCACCGGTCGACTGGCTCCCGAAGCCGTGTGGCGGCAGCGGGTGTCGGAGGTCCTGACGGATTCGAAGAGCCTGAGCGAGTTCTCCGGCATCTTCACCGCCTCCGCCCGGAAGGACGGGCCGCCCACTCATCTGCACTTCCACGTCGCCCGGATCCTGCAGGGCACGGTGGGGATCCCGGAGACGGGCGGGATGTACCGCGTCTCGATCCAGGACGTCAGCGCCTGGACCATGGGCGACTTCAGCTACTCCGACCACTGAGCCGACCGCTACGACGCGTGCCGGACGAGAGAGACGCAGTGAGGGCCTGACCGGCGCGCGCCGGTCAGGCCCTCACTGCTGTCCAGGTGACGGCGTACGCCTGCCGCCGGTCAGACGGCCACAGGAGTGCCGAGCATCCGGGAGGCCTGCTGGAGCGGGCTGAGGACGGGCATGGGTGCGGCCGGGGCGAGCGTGCGGCAGGTGAAGCCGAGAAGTGCCATGGCCCGCAGGACTTCGCCCGCACTGAAATCACGGCGGTCCTGACGGGTGATGACCTCCCCCGCCTGCTTGACGGGGTAGTGGCGGCGGCCGATGATCACGGACTCGCCGGTGATCGGTTCGGGCTTGACGCCCTTCATCGACTCCAGAACGCCACTCTTCGTCAGCTCGAACGGGAAGCGGGCGATGACACAGCGCATGATGCCTCACAGGGGTTTAAGGGTTGGGGGAGAACGGTCCGGCCGGGCGAGGCGGTTCTAGGCTGCGGCGTCGAAGGCCGGCTGCCGCTGGGCGGTGCGGCGCGGTGCCTGCGCGGGGCGGCTGCGCCGCGAGCGGGCGGAGGAGGCGCCGCGCTTGGGGCGCTCGGACACCGGAGCCGTGATGATGACCGGAACACCGGAGGGGGACTGCGCGCCGGTGATGCGGTTCAGTTCGGCCTCGCCCGAGCGCACCTGGGTGACCTGCGGGCGGATCCCGGCATCCGACATGAGGCGGACCATGTCGCGGCGCTGATTCGGGGTGACCAGGGTGACGACGCTGCCGGACTCGCCCGCACGGGCCGTACGGCCACCGCGGTGCAGGTAGTCCTTGTGGTCGGTCGGCGGGTCCACGTTGACGACGAGGTCGAGGTTGTCGACATGGATGCCGCGGGCGGCCACGTTCGTGGCGACGAGCACGGTGACGTGGCCGGTCTTGAACTGCGCCAGGGTGCGGGTGCGCTGCGGCTGCGACTTGCCGCCGTGCAGCGCGGCAGCCCGTACACCGCTGTTGAGCAGGTCCTGGGTCAGCCGGTCGACGGCGTGCTTGGTGTCCAGGAACATGATCACGCGGCCGTCGCGGGCGGCGATCTCGGTGGTGGCGGCGTGCTTGTCGGCGCCCTGGACGTGCAGGACGTGGTGCTCCATCGTCGTGACCGCACCGGCGGAGGGGTCGACCGAGTGCACGACGGGGTCGGTCAGGTAGCGGCGGACCAGCAGGTCGACGTTGCGGTCCAGGGTGGCGGAGAACAGCATCCGCTGCCCCTCCGGACGGACCTGGTCGAGCAGGGCCGTGACCTGCGGCATGAAGCCCATGTCGGCCATCTGGTCGGCCTCGTCCAGCACCGTGATGGCCACCTGGTTCAGCCGGCAGTCGCCACGGTCGATGAGGTCCTTGAGCCGGCCCGGCGTCGCCACGACGACCTCGGCGCCGCTGCGCAGCGCACCGGCCTGGCGGCCGATCGACATACCGCCGACGACCGTGGCCAGCCGCAGCTTGACGGAGCGGGCGTACGGGGTGAGGGCGTCGGTCACCTGCTGCGCCAGCTCGCGGGTGGGGACGAGGATCAGGGCGAGCGGCTGGCGGGGCTCGGCGCGCTGTCCGGCCGTCCTGGCCAGCAGGGCCAGGCCGAAGGCCAGCGTCTTGCCGGAGCCGGTCCGTCCGCGGCCCAGGACGTCACGGCCGGCGAGGGTGTTCGGCAGGGTCGCGCCCTGGATCGGGAACGGCACCGTCACGCCCTCGGCACCGAGCGCGGCGAGCAGCTGCTCGGGCATGTCGAGGTCGGCGAACGCCTCGACGGCGGGCAGCGCGGGGGTGATCGACTTCGGCAGTGCGAACTCGCCCTGCGGCGCACCGGCTCGGCGGCCGTAACCACCCGAGCGGCTCTGTCCACCCGAGCGGCTCGGTGCGCCGGAGCGGATCGCTCCGCCCGAGCGGCTCGGTGCGCCGGAGCGGCCGGGGGCCGACGAGCGGGTGTGGGGGAAGCGGTCGTTCGTGCGTGTGCGGTTCATACGGAACCTTCCTCGATGCGGCACGTATCAAGGAATTCCCGCAGCGGTTGGCCAGCAGGGAGAATCGCAAGAACGAACCAAAATGAAAGCCAAAGCGAAAGCGAACCCGACCGACACAAGAAACAGCGGGTCAGTCGCAGTCGCTCAAAATCCCAGCGATACGGGATTGAATGCCATACGAAATATGGCCCAGAAATGCAACGAGCTGGGGCCCGCACCCCAAGGTGCGGGCCCCAGCTCAGACTACGCGCGAGCGTCAGGCGGGAACGATGTTCTCGGCCGTCGGGCCCTTCTGGCCCTGCGCGATGTCGAAGTTCACCTTCTGGCCTTCGAGCAGCTCGCGGAAGCCCTGGGCGGCGATGTTCGAGTAGTGGGCGAACACGTCAGCGCCGCCACCGTCCTGCTCGATGAAGCCGAAACCCTTTTCCGCGTTGAACCACTTCACGGTGCCAGATGCCATGTCAATCTCCTTCGGGGCAGTGCCCGGAGTCCGCACTTTGCGGCTCCGCGTCGCCGCGATGATTGCCCCGCCCGGAAAATTTACCGGCAGTACGAACCACAACTGCAACTTGTATAGACAGTAGCACGGCAGGATCGACTCCGCGGCATCAACAATTCCGCCCTGCCGGTTGTGCGAGATATCCTCGACCCGCGTTGCTTCAATTTCTTACTTCGCGGCTACAGATATTCGCTCACCCCGAATCGGTAATGCCGGCCGCCCGGTCGGCCGACCAGCGGTAGCGGCCGTTCGCGGGGCCGCCCATCGTCAAGGTGACCGACTCGTCGCCCCGGAGGTGCTCACCCGTGTCCGCCGACACCGCAGAAGGGGCCGCCGTCCGGCCCACCCGCACCCCCGCGCCCCGAGCGGTCCGCGCGCTGCGCCGGGCGGCGCCCGCCCTCGGGCTGTTCGCCGCCGTCCGGCTGACCGGCGTGCTCGCGGTGGCCCTGGGCTCCTGGTACGCCGGCGAGAATCCGTTCGCGCGGCTCGGTGACTCCTGGGACTCCCGGTGGTACACGGGCATAGCCACCCACGGTTACGGACACCGCACCCTCACCTACCCCGACGGCACGGTCCAGAGCGACCTGGCGTTCTTCCCGCTCTACCCCGCCCTGATCAAAGCGGTCACCACCGTCGTCCCCGTCTCCGGCACAGCGGCCGGCCTGTTCCTCTCCTGGACCGCCGCCGCGGCCGCCGCCTGCGGCATCCACCTGACAGCCGACCGGCTGTACGGCCGCCGCACCGCCACCGCCCTCGTCGTCCTCTGGGGCCTGCTGCCGCACTCGGTCGTTCTGACCATGGCGTACACCGAGCCGGTGCTCACCGCCTTCGCCGCCTGGTCGCTGTATGCCGTCCTCAGCGGCCGGTGGCTCTGGGCCGGCGCCCTCGCCGCGCTCGCCGGACTGGCCAGGCCCAACGGCATAGCGGTCGCCGCGGCGGTGGGGGCGGCAGCGGCGTACGAGCTGTGGAAGCACCGCGGCCACATACCCGGCCGGATCTGGGCGGGGGCGGCCGTCGCCCCGCTCGGCTGGGCGGGCTTCGTGCTGTGGGTCGGGATCGCGAAGGGCGATCCGCTGGGCGGGTACTTCGCCGTCCAGGACGGCTGGGGCTCGCGCTTCGACTTCGGCGCCGGGGCCCTGCGCTTCACGAAACACCTGCTCCTCGAAGCCGAGGTGCTGTCGTTCCCGGTGGTGCTGGTGATCGTCGCGGCGGCGCTGGTGCTCTTCGCACTGCTGCTCCTGCCCCCGGACCGCCCACCGCTGCCCCTGCTCGTCTACACGGGCGTACTCGTCCTCATCACGGTCGGCGGCTCGGGCTTCTTCGAGTCCAAGGCGCGCTTCCTCCTCCCCGCCTTCCCTCTCCTCCTGCCCCTCGCCCACGCCATGACGAAAGCCCGGCCGAGGGCCGCGATCGTGGTGACCGCCGCCCTGGCCGGGCTCTCGCTGAGCTACGGGACGTATCTGGTGACGATCGCCCCGGTGCCGTTGTGACGCGCGGTGCTCAGGCCTCGCCGTCGCCGTCGCCGTCGGCGGAGTCGACGTCCTTCTCCAGGCCGAGCTGCTCGACGAGCCACTTGTCGAACTCGATCGAGGCGCGCACCCAGCCGACCGTCGACGACACGAAGTGCTCCAGGCTGACGCCGGTGCCGATCAGCATCTGCGCCTCACCGATGAGACGGACGGTGCCGTCGTCGTGGGTGTGGCTGTAGACCTTGGGCCACAGCGTGCGGCGGTTCCAGTCGTCGATCAGTTCGAGGAGCTGGACCTTCTCCTCGATCTGGTGCGGCCGGTCGTAGAAGGTCCGTACCGAGAAGACCTGCTGGTCGTCCTCGCCGCGGAACATGAAGTACGTACGGAATTCCTCCCACGGCGCGGCGAGGTCGCCCTCGTCGTCGACGACGTACTTCAGCTCCATCTGCTCCAGCAGCTGCTTGACGAGGTCCTGGTCGGGGACGACGGGGCCGGCGGGCCCTTCGGGCTGCGGTTCGGGCTGGCCCCCGAAGTTCGGGATCGAGGACGGGTCGATAGACATTTTCAATACTCCTGGGGTCTCGCGTATGAGGTCTTCGCGTGGCTGCCTGACATCGACCCTAGTCGCGAAAGCGGGCGGCGGTCCTTCGCCCTGCGCTGAAACCGCCGCCGCGCCACTCACCGTGCCGCGCCCACCGTCAGCCCGTCACCGGAACGGTCCACCCGGACCGTGTCGCCGTCGGTGACCTCGCCCGCGAGGATCTCCTTCGCGAGCCGGTCGCCGATCGCCGTCTGGATGAGGCGGCGCAGCGGCCGGGCCCCGTAGGCCGGGTCGTTGCCCTTGTCCGCGAGCCAGGCCAGGGCCGCCGGAGTGATGTCGAGGGTGAGCCGGCGGTCGGCCAGGCGCTGGGCGAGGCGGCCGATCTGGAGCTCGGCGATGTGCGCCAACTCGTCCCCGGACAGGGCCGAGAAGACGACCAGGTCGTCGAGCCGGTTGAGGAACTCCGGCTTGAAGGACGCCCGTACGACCTCCAGGACCTGCTCCTTCTTCACTTCCTCGCTGGAATGGGGCATCTCCCTGCTCGAACGAAGTTGAGAGCTTGGGGAAGGCTCGACCAGGTACTGGCTGCCGAGGTTCGACGTCAGGACGAGGATGGCGTTGCGGAAGTCGACCGTCCGCCCCTGCCCGTCGGTCAGCCGGCCGTCGTCGAGGACCTGGAGCAGGATGTCGAAGACCTCGGGGTGGGCCTTCTCGACCTCGTCGAGGAGTACGACGCTGTACGGGCGGCGGCGGACCGCCTCCGTGAGCTGGCCGCCCTCCTCGTACCCGACGTAACCGGGGGGAGCGCCGACCAGCCGCGCGACGCTGTGCTTCTCGCTGTACTCGCTCATGTCGATGCGGACCATGGCCCGCTCGTCGTCGAAGAGGAAGTCCGCGAGCGCCTTGGCCAGCTCGGTCTTGCCGACACCGGTCGGGCCGAGGAAGAGGAAGGAGCCGGTGGGGCGGTCCGGGTCGGCGATGCCGGCGCGGGTGCGGCGTACCGCGTCCGAGACGGCGCGCACCGCCTCGTGCTGGCCGATCAGCCGCTTGCCCAGCTCGTCCTCCATGCGCAGCAGCTTCTGCGTCTCGCCCTCCAGGAGGCGTCCGGCGGGGATGCCGGTCCAGGCGCCGACGACGTCGGCGATGTCGTCGGGGCCGACCTCCTCCTTGACCATGGTGTCCGTACGGACCTCCGCCTCGGCGGCGGCGGCCTCCTCCAGCTCGCGCTCCAGACCGGGGATCTCGCCGTACAGCAGCTTGGAGGCGGTGTCGAAGTCGCCGTCGCGCTGGGCGCGTTCGGCCTGGCCGCGCAGGTCGTCGAGCTTCTCCTTCAGCTCACCGACCCGGTTGAGGCCCTGCTTCTCCTTCTCCCAGCGGGCGTTGAGGCCGCGCAGCTCCTCCTCCTTGTCGGCGAGGTCGCGGCGGAGCTTCTCCAGCCGCTGCTTGCTCGCCGGGTCGGACTCGTTCTTGAGCGCGAGTTCCTCCATCTTCAGCCGGTCGACTGCGCGCTGGAGCTCGTCGATCTCGACGGGCGAGGAGTCGATCTCCATGCGGAGCCGCGACGCGGCCTCGTCGACGAGGTCGATGGCCTTGTCGGGCAGGAACCGGGAGGTGATGTACCGGTCCGAGAGAGCCGCGGCCGCCACCAGCGCGGAGTCCGCGATCTGCACCTTGTGGTGAGCCTCGTACCGCCCCTTGAGGCCACGGAGGATCGCGATGGTGTCCTCGACGCTCGGCTCGGCGACCAGCACCTGCTGGAAGCGGCGCTCCAGGGCGGGGTCCTTCTCGATCCGCTCCCGGTACTCGTCGAGCGTCGTCGCACCGACCATGCGCAGCTCGCCGCGGGCCAGCATCGGCTTGAGCATGTTGCCGGCGTCCATGGCGGAGTCACCGCCGGCGCCGGCCCCGACGACGGTGTGCAGCTCGTCGATGAAGGTGATGATCTGCCCGCCGCTCGCCTTGATCTCGGAGAGGACGGTCTTGAGCCGCTCCTCGAACTCACCGCGGTACTTGGCCCCGGCGACCATCGCGCCGAGGTCCAGCGACACCAGGCGCTTGTTCTTCAGCGACTCGGGTACGTCGCCCTTGACGATGCGCTGGGCCAGTCCCTCCACGACGGCGGTCTTGCCGACGCCGGGCTCACCGATGAGCACGGGGTTGTTCTTGGTACGCCGCGACAGGACCTGCACGACGCGCCGGATCTCCTGGTCCCGCCCGATGACCGGGTCGAGCTTGCCCTCGCGCGCGGCCGCCGTGAAGTCGGTGCCGAACTTCTCCAGGGCCTTGTACTGACCCTCCGGATCCGGTGTGGTCACCCGGCGCCCTCCCCTGATCTTCTCGAACGTGTCCAGCAGCCGCTCGGCGCTCGCGCCCTCGTGGGACAGTACGTCCCCGGCCTTGCCGCCCTTGGCCGCGATACCGATGAGCAGGTGCTCCGTCGACAGGTACTCGTCGCCCAGCTCCTTCGCCCGCTGGGAGGCGTCGGCGATGACCGCGAGCAGTTCGCGGTTGGGCTGGGGCGGGGCGACGGTGGACCCCGTCACGCTGGGCAGCGCGGCGAGCACCCGCTCGGTTCCGGAGCGTACGGCCGCCTGGTCGGCCTCGACGGCGGCCAGCAGGTCGATGATGTTGGCGTTGTCCTCGCCCGCGAGCAGGGCCAGCAGCAGATGCGCGGGCGTGAGGTCCGCGTGTCCGTCCTTGACGGCGCGGTTGCTCGCCGCCTGGATCGCGTCCCGGCTCTTGTTGGTCAGCTCTGCGTCCACTGGCTCTCTCCTCCTCGCGGCTACGACCTACGACAGCAGCTATGACATACACAGCATGTGTAAAGTTGAGTCTATTCCACTCAAGGCGCAGAGGGTAGCGACTACCCTGCCGTCATGGCCAATGATCTCGACGTACGGAACCCCAGCCCGGACTACCTCGCCTTCTGGCGCGAGTACCACCTGTGCACCCTGACAACCCTGCGCCCGGACGGCTCACCGCACGTCGTGCCGGTCGGCGTCACGTACGACCCCGAGGCGGGGCTCGCCCGCGTCATCACCAACAAGACCAGCACGAAGGTGGCGAACGTGCTGGCCGCGGGCGAGGAGGGCGCACGGGTCGCCGTCTGCCAGGTGAAGGGCGGCCACTGGGCGACGCTCGAAGGGCGCGCGGTCGTCCGTACGGAACCGGACCTCATCGAGGAGGCGGTACGCCGCTACGCCGAGCGGTACGAGCGCACGCCGGCGCCGAACCCGGACCGCGTCCTGATCGAGATCACCCTGGACCGCGCGATGGGCCGCGCCCCGAGCACGGCCTGAACAGCGTGAACGCAGCACAGCGGCGCCATCGTGTTCAGGTCCACGATGACGCCGCTGTGTGGGGGAGCGCCTGAGCGATTGTGAACGACGGGGGAATCGCTTCAGGCGCTGCGGGGGGTGGCGGTGCTGGTTTCTGGTTCGATCAGCTGGTGGTCACGCTGATCGAGATTGACGAAGACCATGCCGTAACGCACGGCACAGCGAACGGGTTGCGGGGCGCCCCGGGGCTTGCGAAGGCACCGGTACGCACGGACGTCCTCATCCTCTTCACGCGCGACCAGGATCGGCTCGCCGAACAGCGTGACCATCAGCGAGTCGCCACGGTGGGGAATGGCCGTGACCAGGTCGATGAAGTGCCATCCCGAGCGGTACGCGGTGGCCATCTCACGCCTGAAGGTGCGGTCGTCCGGTGGAACAGTCATGCGTCTGTCTTGGCCGGCGTTGCGCCCCAGCCCGTGTCCGGCGGACCTTCCGCCTGCACGTTGCCCCAACCCGTGTCCGGTGGGCCGGCCAGCTGCGAACTGCCCCAGCCCGTGTCGAGCGTCGCCGACCCGGGCGAGCCACTGCCCCCCAGGGCCCCGAGGCCCACGGCAGCGGAGAAAGCAACGGCAAGCGCCGAGCGAAGCAATATTTTGTACATTGTCGGCTTCGTCCTCACTTGAAGGTTTCCTCTCCCCCGCGTCACAAAGACGATGGCTCATTCAGGCACGTCAACGCCACAGAACCGATGCATCATGTTCCTGCATGTTCAGGACCCTGGGGGGTGGAGATTTGCCTATCAATGAGTCAATACCGGCACATCCCCATGCCGTCACTGAGCTCTGCGAGGACGGAGCGGAGCTTTACGCCAGCGCTCTGAGTGCGGGACGCATCGCCCGTACCGAAGTACACACCGCCCCGTGCCTGCTGGACTTCGCCCTGCTGCACCCGGATCCCGACGACGAGAACTGGCTGCGCCCGGTTCCGCCCTCCGTCGCGCTGGCGCAGCGACTACACCCCCTCGAACGCGAAATTCAGGACCGGAGACGTCATTCCGTCGAACTGACCGAATCCTTTGAGCCGTTCATGGCCATCAGCGCCCAGGACCCGGCACCCACGCACGCCATCACTGTGCTGGAAGGTTCCTCCCGGATCAACGCGGCGCTCAATCTCGCCACCGCGGAGTGCCAGAACGAGGTGCTGACGATCCAGCCCGGAGGCCGGCGAACCGAGCACATCCTCAGCCAGGCCCTGGAACGCGACAGACCGCTGATAGACCGCGGCGTCCGGATGCGCACCCTGTACCAGCACACCGTCCGGCACAGCCAGGGCACCATGGCCTACGTCGACCGGATAGCCAACGGCAAAGTAGAGATCCGGACACTTGAAGAACTGGTCGACCGGATGATCGTCTGCGACCAGACAGTCGCCTTCATCCCGGCCCGCGACGACCAGCAAGTCGCACTCGAGCTCCGCCATCCCGGCCTCGTGCACTACCTCATCGGGGTCTTCGAACAATTCTGGCAACGCGCCGTCCCGCTGCAGGAGCAGGTCTCGTACGCCCACACCCCCGATGGCGTATCCGGCGTTCAGCGCTCAATCGCCAAGCTGCTCGTCGAGGGTTACGTCGACGAGGCCATCGCCCGCCGGCTCGGTATGAACGTACGAACCGCCCGCGCGCACATAGCCAAGCTCGCCGCCACTCTCGGCAGCGGCAGCCGCGCCCAACTCGGCTATCGCATCGCCCAGTCCGGCATCCTGGATCAGGATCACTGACCCCGGTCGGTCGTGGCGGCGCAAAAAAGGGGGCGGCCACGACCGGGACTGGGCACGGGGGGTGTCGCCCCCGGACACCGTCAACACTGCTCGCCCGACTACGATTTCGCCACCGTCATCTTGTTGCACTGCAAAAAGCGGGGGGAGCCCAGATGGGCAGAGATGAGGAAAATTCGCCGCATTCGCATGGCGACCGGGAGCTGTGCGACTCCGCGATCCGGCTCTACACCGAGGCACTTCGCAAGGGACGCATCGCACGGGCCGATCTTGAACCCGCCCCTTGCCTCATCGACATGGCACTGCTCCACCCCGACCCCCGGGACGCTTTCTGGATGCGCCCCACACCGCCGTCCGCTGCACTCGCGCACCTGCTGCAACCCATCACCCGGGAAATCCACGAGCGCGTACGGCTCACCACCGCGCTGGCCGACTCTTTGGCGCCTCTGACGGCCGTCGCCTGCGAGGATCCCAGCCTGGCCATCACCGTGCTCGAAGGACTGCCGCTGATCGCCAGTGCCATCGACGACGCCGTCAACGCCGGTTCGGAGGAAATGCTGACGGTTCAGCCGGGCAGCACCCGGCCACCCGAGGCGCTGCGGCAGGCCCTGAGCCACAGCCTGCCGGCCACCGCGCGCGGGATGAGGCTCCGGCACATCTACCAGCATTCGGCACGCTACAGCCCGGGCCTCAAGGAGTACCTGGAGCATTTCACCCCCGATAAGCTCCAGGTCCGCACCGCCGAACAAACCGTCGAGCGCCTGGTCATCGTCGACCGAGCGGTCGCGTTCATCCCGGCCACCCTCCGCCGCGACGTCGCCCTGGAGATCCGACACCCCGCCCTGCTCACCTACCTCGTCCAGGTGTACGAGGTGCTGTGGGCGCAGGCCACCCCCATCGCCGAATACCTGCATGTCGCGTCCCCAAACACCCCCGTCACCGCCGTGCAGCGCAGCATCGCGCGCCTCCTGGTAGAGGGAAACACCGACGAGACGGTGGCCCGCAAGATGGGCATCAGCGTACGGACCTGCCGCTCCCACATCGCCAAGCTCATGCAGGCCCTCAACGCCTCGGGCCGCACTCACCTGGGCGCGCTCCTCGTCCAGTCCGGCCTCGTGGAAGCCGAGGTCTGCGCGCCCCCACCATCAAGCTCGTGACGGACCCGTGATCGCCTCGGTGATCACGAAACCCTTGGCCGGACCTTCGGAGACGGTCACCTCCGTGCCGTACGGAACACGGTGCTCGCCCTCCCAGTCCGCCTTCTCCGGCAGGGGGCCGGTCAGGACGGTCACGGTGCCGTGCTTGTCGTAGTCGTCGACGATCACGTACACGGGGATCCCGGCACGGGCGTACTCGCGGCGCTTGCGGATGCGGTCGCGGTCCAGGTTCCGCTTCCCGGGAGAGGTGACCTCGACGACGAGCCGCACGGCGGCGGCCACGATGCCCAGGCCGTCGGCCGTCACGTACCGCTCGGCGTCCCTGGGTCCGATGTACAGGTCAGGTACCCACGCACGTCCCTCGTGAATGACGTTCGTGTCGTTCCGGGCCGCAAAGTCGCCACCCCTCAGAAACTCCGCCAGCTCGTCCCTGAGGAGATTGACGACCTGGCTGTGCGAATAACGACCGGTGGGCGACACCTCGATGGCTCCCTCAATGATCTCAGCGTGGTAGCCCTCGGGAAGCTCCATGGCCTTCCATGCCTGCCACAGGACCTCATCCAGCTCGGTTACGGACTCAGTCCTGGTGTCCGGCATGGTCTCGGGCCTCTCCTGTGCAAGAGCGGTCATGGTGCAGCACCTCCTCTGCAAGTGTGGGCTCGGGTGTCCTCGGGGCACAACCGACGCCGCCAAGGTAGGCAGGCGTTCGGCGCCCACCTGAGGAAAAGTGACCGACTCACCCAAACAGGTGATGACGGAGGGCTTCACCGGCTGCCGGCCAGCTCGAACCAGACCCCCTTGGCGTGCCGCCCGGCGCGGTTCTCGGCGACGCCCCAGCGGTCGGCCGTCTCCGCGACGAGCGTGAGGCCGCGCCCGTAACACTCCACCTGACCGAGCGGTCTCAGGACCGGCAGCGCGGGGCTCTCGTCGAAGACGCTCACACGCACGAGGAGCGGGCGGACGAGGAGGCGCATCATGGCCTCGCCCTTGGTGTGCAGGTGCACGTTGGTCACCAGCTCGGAGGTGCAGAGGCAGGCAGCCGCGACGAGCTGCCCGTGCCCGAGCGTGAGGAGTACGGAACGGACGAAGTCCCGGCACACCTTTGGCGCGGTGGCGTCAGCGGGTGCGAACAAGCTGTACGAGTGGCTGAGTTGGACCGCGCGGTGCGCGGGTTGCCGGTCGGACAGGTCACAGTCCATCAGGGTCGTCCCCCTTCGGTACGGGTGCGTGGGCTGCGCAACGCGATGGCGTTGACCGAGCCCGGCTGGGAGCGGGGACGGGTGCACTTTCGGCTTGTGCGCACAGGCAGAACCAGTGACCTCGTAGCGTGATGGTCACGACACTCACAGTAGAACCTGAGGTCTTTATTGTTCAACCCAGTCACCGGATTGGGTGGACCAAGTCCCTTAACGTGGGCAGACTTTGAGCGGCCTGGTAAGGAGAGACCCGTGGGATTGCGCACCACCATCAGCGAACGGCAACACCGACTCGCCTTCGAGCTCAAGCGGCTGCGGGAGCAGGCTGGATTGAATGCCGGGGAGGCCGCCCAGCGCATCGGCATGGGACGCGCTCAGCTGAGCCAGATCGAGACGGCCCGGACATCGATCCTCACCGAGCGGCTGCGCGATCTTTGTCGAGCATATGGATGCAAAGATTCGCCCTACGTAGACGCTCTCGTGGCGATGTCCGAGGCAACGGGCAAAGGCTGGTGGAGCGCGTACAAGAACCGCATCGGCCCTGGCGCGCACAATCTCGCCGAACTGGAGGCGTCGGCCACGGAGTTGCGCTTTCACGAGTCGTTGTTCGTCCCGGGCCTCTTCCAGACCGAGGACTACGCCCGCGCCATCTTCAAGAGCCCGAAGCTGGGCTTCGAAAACATCGATGACGCTCTCGCCTTCCGGATGGAGCGGCAGCACATCCTGACCGGTGAGAGCCCGCCATCCGTGCACGCCGTGATCCACGAAGCTGCCTTGCACATGCGCTTCGGGGGAGCTGCGACACTGCGCCAGCAACTGCTGCGCCTGATTGAGCTGGCCCAGCTCCCCACTATCACGATCCAGATCTTCCCGTTCACTGCCGAGGCGTACGCAGCATTCACCGGCAACTTCCTGCACGCCAGACCTGTGGTCCCTGAGCTGGGAACCGTCGTACTGGAACAGCCAACCGGCTCCCTTTACTTGTCAGAACGGGAACAGCTCAGCAGGTACGAAACGTTGTTCGGGCAGCTGACTGAACACGCGTTGCCGCCCATCAATCCGCAAACCACGCCTGAGTCCCACTTCGCGAAGGACTCGCTGGCCCTCATCCAGCACCTGCTCTACGCCCTGTAGGAGTCCCGAATGTTCACGCCCGACTGGCAGAAGTCGTCGTTCAGCGGTGGCCCGGAGGGCAACTGTGTCTACATCGCTTCCGCGCCCGACGGAACCATCCACCTCCGCGAAAGCGACGAGCCGGAAGTCGTTCTCCGCACCAGCCCCGACCGCCTGGCCGCGCTCATCGGCGGGTTGAAGCAGGCCGCGCGATGGTCGAACTCCGCCTGAAACCAGCGGGTTTCCGCATTACCACGTCTCGCCGGGGCCGGCCTGTTGAACCGGCCCGAGGCCCAACAGCGAAAGGCCCGGCATCCCCCGCCGGATGCTGTTGGTG
>NZ_JAGGPC010000050.1:0-59677 GCF_018614005.1 Streptomyces sp. ISL-99 | reverse complement strand
GCCGGAATAAACCAACAGCGTCAGCAATTTGCTCTCCCGGCCCCTACCCGCTTCCCGTCCCTCGCCGGACGGAGGAGCCAGATGAGCCAGAAGTGAACGCTGGTTTCAGTAGCCACCTGCCGTGGAGCAATCGGAAACCCAGCCGCATGACTAGCGGTCAGCTCTCGGTCGACAGGCCGGCCAACTACGAATTGCCCCGCGCCGACGCCTGGGACGAGCCGCGGACGTACGTCTCCAGAATCTTGAAGTTCTGGGCGTACGTCTTACCAGTGCCGTCGGACGCCAGGGCGTCGCGCTCGCCGTAGATGCCGGCCATGAACTCGTACAGCAGCCGGGCGTGCCGCGGCCAGTCGTCGCGCGGTCGTTGCCGAGCTTGGCGAGGGAGGCGCGAGCTGAGCTCTCCTCGACATCGGTCGCGACGGTGAGGGCGTACGCCTCGGCGGAGTTGACCGGGACGACTGCCACTGCTGCCTCTCCGAGCCCAACGGCTGCACGGTGGCGCCTTCTAGCCAGAGGAAAGTCTCGGCCCACGCCTCGGCGCCGTTCGGCAGCGGAGTGGGAGGCGTCAGCAGGCGCATCACGTACGGCTCGTCACGCCCACGCAAGGTGAAGCCTTCCAATATTCGGGACTCTTCCATCCGCGGGCCTGCGCTTTGCCGCAGACCGGTCCCGGCGCGATGATGCCGCGACGTTCAAGGTAAGAGTGGGTCGGCTGCCGTGGGCCACGAAGGGCGGAAGGTTCGGCACGGTTCCCGAGGCCGGCGGCCGTGACGCCAGCCGGCGCCGGGCCCGATGGCGGTCCGTGACGTCCTCGACCAGCTCGGTGACCCCGATGACGCGGCCGGAGGAATTCTCCATCCGGAATGCCGAGGCCGATACGACCAGCTCGCGGTGGGAATCGCGCCGCATTCGGGAGGACTGCTCGGTGAAGACCACCGGCCTGCCCATCTCCAGGACCTGTCGCAACCGGCTCTCCACCACCCGGGCATCCTCACCGACCAGGAACTCACCGTTGCGACGGCCTACTTGCTGATCGGCCGGAATCCGACTCACCCGTTCGATCGCCCGGTTGACCCGCAGGATGCTCAGGTCCGGGCCGCAGACCGATCAGTGACCGGCGGAACATTCCGTCCAGGACCGCACGGCCCAACTCCCACTGAGTGACCTCCGCCGCGGGCGCGCCCACCAGGAACCACTCCTGGACCGAGTCGGCCCTCATGACCGGGCGCGCCCTCAGCGCCAGTTCCAACCGGTGCCCGCCACAGTGCCGGACGGGCAACACCCCGAACCAGCCCTGTGCGCTCGCGCACTCCGCCGCGGCGTCGCAGACGAGAGGGCGGTCGCGGGGGTCGACCAGGAACTCCTGCGCCGGCCGGCCGATCACCTCCCGGCCCGGGTGGCCGAGCAGCCGCTCGGCCCGCTCGCTCCAGCCGACGACCCGCCCGCGGTCGTCCAGCACCGCCGAAGCCGCCCGGCGCAGGGCGAACGGGTCCTGCGAGCTCTCGCTGAACATCGTCAGGGGCGCGCCCTTCGCCATACCCGTCGTGGGTCGGGTTTCCGGTCTCGTATCCTCGCCAGGACCTTTCCGCCCGTTTCCGGGGAGTGACGCGGGTCTGTGGACGTGATCGGTCACTCACCTGCCGGAATGTCCGACGCCATGCGGCTCGGGCGCGAATCGGCGACTCCGGTCGCCGCCTCCTGCCGGCCCCCTCACCGCAGCCGGCCGGACATACGGGCCGCCCGCAGAGCGAGCCACACCTCGGTGAGGTTCGCCGTCGACGACAGGTTCCTGCCACTGAGCTCGGCGAAGCGGCGCAGGCGGTAGAGCAGGGTGTTGGGGTGGATGTGCAGGGCCCTGGCCGCCTCCTCGGTGCACCGGTCGCGCTCCAGCCAGGTGAGGGTCGACAGGACCAGGGTGCTGTCATGTTCGGTGTCGTACCGCAGCACCGCGCCCAGCACATGGTCGACCAGCCCGTGCAGCACAAAGGGGTCCTCGTGCAGCCACCGGTCCGTCATGTCGTCGCCGCACAAGACCAGCGGTTTGCCCGAGGCCCGTGCTCGGGTGAGGGCCAGGCAGGCTTCGCGGCGGGGCACGCCGAGCGTGTCGCCGGGAGTGAAGGGGCGTGAGACACCGGCCCTGGTACGGGGCAGGGCCGCGAGGGAGTCGAGAGCGGGCGGGGAGTCGGCGAGCAAGACGTACAGTCCCTCGTGCCGCCGCAGCACCAGATACGGTACGGCCGCTTCATCGAGGGCCTGCACTACCACGGCGTCGTCCAGGGGGCCGTCCTCGTCGCCGTCGAGCACGGCCAGGAGGACGGGCGCTTGTGCGCCGAACCCCAGCCGGGCCAGATGCCGGCGCGCGGTCTCCGGCTCCAAGGCGTCCCGTACGAGTTCGGCGAGGGTCTCCGCCCCTTGGCGGCGCAGTGTCTCACGCTCGTGGCGGACCATGGAGAGCTGGAGTGCCGCGACGGTCGCGAGGTGCTGGACGACACCGAGTCCCGCCGGTCGCGCTGCCTGTCCCGGCCCTTCGCTCCGCCGCTCCAGGGCCAGGAGATACCCGGCGGGCCCGCCCGGCGCGGGTACGGGCAGGACATAGCCCCCCCCGGGACGGTCGGGGCCGGGTCCGGTGAGGCCGGCAGGAGCGCCGCGTGCCGGCTGTCGGGTACGGGGACGCCCGGCAGCAGGGGGCCTCTGTGCCGCGTGCAGAGGTAGAGGCGGTAGCCGGACAACTGCTCCAGTCTGCGGAAGAGTTCCGCGGCGGTGAGGTCTTCCGCCGCGAGCCAGCGCAGGGCACCGAACAGTTGCAACTGGGCGTTCAGCCGCTCCCGGGCGTCCGCCTGCGCGGCGGCCGCGACCTCCTGCGCCACGGCGATGAAAGGAACTTGCAGGGGCAACTCCAGTACGGGCATGCCCCGTTCTTCCGCGGCGGCGAGGAACGCTTGGCGCAGCGGAGGCACATGCAGGTGGGCGGAGAGCACGAGCGCGGCCACGCCCGCGGTGTGGAGCCGCTCGACGTACGCGCGCTGACGGACGGCGCTCCGGGGTATCGCGATCCCCGTCGTCATGATCAGCTCCGCGCCGAGGAGCCATGGAGTCGGGTCCTCCAGCTCGCTCACATGTGCCCAGGCCACCGGCCGGCCGAGCCCCGCCTCACCGGCGAGGACCCGCAGCTGGAGGGCGGGCGAACCCACCAGGTCGCGGACCCGAAGAGCTGCTGCCATCGCCGTCATCGAGCACATGCTGCATGGCGGTGGCGGATAAAGGAAGGGGCCCGGGGAGGGTCGTTCTCGAACGTCACACAATCACTGCCCACCCGCAGGGAAACGGGCGACCGGGGCGGCGAAACCAGCAGATCGCAGACCTGGCGGGGCGCCATCGTCACGGGCGTCGCGCCCCTGCCGCGTGGTGGCCGCGCATAAAGAGGGGGTTCTTCTTTGAGCGACGCACAATTGCCGCTCGTCACGCGGTGACCGCACACTTTGGCTTCCAGTTCGGGGCGGTGGGTGCCTCGGAGCGACCGACAACGGGAGGATCCATGGCGGTCAAACCGCTCCAGCGCTCCCTCGCCGAGCACAGCGGCGCGGATGTCATCGAAAGCCTGTCCATCCAGCACGTTCCCTTTGCCGAACGGCACGGAAAGCTGTGGAAGCAGGGCCCCTTCTGGTTCCAGGGGAACTTCCAGCCCTTCACGCTGTCGCTCGGTTTCATCGGACCGGGACTCGGTCTGTCCGTCGGATGGACCGTGCTGGCCAGTGCGCTGGGGCTGCTTGTGGGCACGTTCTTCATGGCCTTCCACGCCAGCCAGGGCCCTCGGCTGGGGCTGCCGCAGATGATCCAGTCCCGGGGCCAGTTCGGGTACCGGGGGGTGATCGTGCCCCTGGCGGCCACCTTGTTCACCTTCGTCGGCTTCAACGTCGTCGACACGATCATCATCGGCAACGGCCTCCAGGCGGTCTTCGGCTGGGACGCGACCGCGGTCGGGATCGGCATCACCGTCATCGCGGTGGTGCTCGCGGTGTACGGGCACGACTGGCTGCACCGGGCGTTCCAGGTGCTGTTCTGGTGCTCGGCGCCGTGTTGGCTGGTGCTCTCGGTGGGGATCCTCGCCGGCCAGGTGGCCGGCTCGGCGGAGGCCGGAGCGGACGGCGGCGGGGGCGGAGGCGCGGGCGGTTTCACGATGGTCGCCTTCATGGTGCAGTTCACCGCCGCGGCCGGCTACAACATCTCGTACGCCCCCTACGTCTCGGACTACTCGCGCTATCTGCCCCGGGACACCCCGACGCCCCGCATCATCGCCTCCGTGTTCGGCGGCGCCGCGGGTTCGCCGATGTGGCTCATCCCCATCGGCGCGTGGATGGCCGCCACCCTCGGCGTGAACGATCCACTGGCCGGCATCCTTAACGCGGGGGACCAGGTGGTGTCCGGTCTCGGCGCCGTCCTGACGCTGCTGTCGGTGCTGGCTCTGGTCGCCACCATGGGACTCAACGCCTACAGCGGAATGCTGACGGTCCTCACGGGGGTCGACTCGGTCCGCCCGCTGCGGCCGGGACGGCGGGCCAGAGTCCTGACGATCAGCGGTCTCGCCGTCGTCTGGTGCGCCGTGGGACTGAGTGTCTCGGCCGACTTCTCCACGGCGCTGGGCAATGCCCTGCTCCTCATGCTGTATCTGCTGATCCCGTGGGCCGCGGTCAATCTCGTCGACTACTTCTTCGTCCGGCGCGGCCACTACGCCATCACGCACCTGTTCCGGCCGGACGGCATCTACGGCACCTGGGCGTGGCGCGGCCTGGTCGCCTACGGCGTGGGCCTGGCCCTGATGGTGCCGTTCATGGTGGTGGGTCCCTTCACCGGGCCTGTGGCGGAAGCGCTCGGCGGGGTGGATGTGGCCTTCGTGGTCGGACTCGCCGTTTCCGGTGTCCTGTACTACGTCCTGACCCGTCGGCTGGACGTCACCATGGAGGAACCCGCGGTGGCCGCCAGCGAACGGGAACTGGCCCTGAGGGAACCGGTGCTCGTCAACGATTCGCCGACGGCGGCCGGGACGCCGGTCGTGAACGGGACGTCGGCGGTGGACGAGTGAGTGGCGGCGGACTGATCAGCGGCGATGCGGAAGCCGAGGTGCGGGCCGCCGCCGCCAACCTGGTGGCCGCGTTCGGCGCCCATGACACGGACCGGTATTTCGCCGCCTTCGCCGAGGACGCCACGTTCCTCTTTCCCGCCGAGCACGCAGCCGGGGAGGAAGAGGAGCTACGGGAGCGCGAGACCGTCGTGCTCCGGTGTGCTCCGGACGGGCGCTGGCTCGTCATCCACGAACACCTCTCGCCCGAGCCCTGACGGGCCGCCACAGCTGAGGCGAGAGGCCGGGTGACGGGCAGGCAGAACGCCCGCCGCCACCGGACAAGGAGCACCTGGCCTCGTCCGTACGGACGTCATCGGCGCGGACATCGCCGAGGTCGCTCCGGCACACCCAACCATCCACCTGGAGGGACGCCCATGAGACGCACCATACGACCGGGACGCCCGGCTCGAGCCTGGATCGTCGTGGCGGTGATGGCCCTCGGCGCGCTGCTCACCACCGCCCCCGGCGCGGCGTCGGCCACCGACAGCCCCACGTGGCCACCCCCGGCAACAACGTGATCCCGCCTACCAGCGGATCTCCCGCTCGGACGGCTCCTCCTACGAGGTGCCGGTCGGTCTGATGCGCTTTCACGACGAGCACAAGCACTTCCACATGGACGCCATCTCCCGCTACCGGCTGATCAATTCCGGCGGGCAGGTCGTGCGGGAGTCCCCGAAGGTCGCCTTCTGCCTGGTCGACCTGGAGATCGCGGACTCGACGCTCCCCGGCTTCAAAGTCAACCCCACGTACAACTCCTGTTCGCACAACGCCAACGCCACCACCCTGACGATGGGCATCTCCGTCGGCTGGGCCGACGTCTACGCCAAGGAGCTGGAGGGGCAGTCCTTCGACGTCAGCGAGCTGATGAATCTCCCGCCGCAGCAGTACACGCTGGAGATGACGACGAATCCGACGGGCATCCTGCACGAGACCAACCGGACCAATCCGAAGACGACATCCGTGCAGGTGACGATCGGGCAGGGCGTCCCGGTGGGGGTGGGCGGTCCGCGTCCGGGCGTCTGACCGACCGGCAGACGGCAGGCGGACCGGCAGTCATAGGCGGGGCAGCGGGAGTCACCTCCTGCTGTCCCGCGCCGGGTGGTCGGAATGAACCTCCGCTCGTGATCACCGAGTGCCGTGTCGGGGCGGCCTCCTGGCTCGTTGCCCCGGACATGAACGGATCTTCCCCCACAGGTCGACGGCTGCCCTCTCCTGCTCGTCGGAGCCCTCTGACCAGGCATCCTCGGTCCCCCGGCCTCCGCGGCGACCGGCGGCTATGTCGCCCTCGGCGACTCCTACGCCGCCGGCGTGGGAGCCGGCGGCTACGACAGCACAAGTGGTGCCTGCACGCGCAGCTCCCGCTCCTACCCGGCCCTGTGGAGCGCCTCGCACGCGCCGTCGTCCTTCACGTCCGCCGCCTGCTCGGGCGCCCGCACGGACGATGTCGTCACCGGTCAGCTGGGAGCGCTGAGCAAGGCGACCGGGCTGGTGAGCATCATCGTCGGAGGCAACGACGCCGGGTTCGCCGACACTATGACGACCTGCACCCTCCAATCCGAGAGTGCCTGCGTGGAGCGCGTCAACCAGTCCCGCGCGTACATCAGGAACACGCTGCCCGCGAAGCTCGACCAGGTCTACGGCGCCATCGAGAAGAACGCCCCCGCCGCTCGTGTCGTCGTCATGGGCTACCCCCGCTTGTTCAAGCTCGGCGGCACCTGCTCGGGGGGACTGACCGAGAAGTCCCGCGCCGCCGTCAACGCCGCCGTCGACGACCTCAACGCAGTCACCGCCAAGCGCGCGGCGGACCACGGGTTCGCCTTCGGAGACGTCAACGCCACCTTCGCCGGACACGAGCTGTGCTCGGGCGACGCCTGGCTTCACGGTGTCACCTTTCCGGTGCACAACTCCTACCACCCCACTGCCAAGGGGCGGTCGAGCGGCTACCTCCCGGTGTTCTCCTCCGCTGCCTAGACCCTGGCGCCACACCTCCTTCGGCGCGTGGTCGTGCGGGGGGCGGCTGATGGCCGGCCCCGCGCTTGGGCCGTGCCGGTCAGCCCCTGCCGAGCAGCTTGTTCATACGGGTGATCTCGGCGCTCTGGGAAGTGACGATGTCGCCGGCCATGTCCTCGGCGGGCTGTAGGCACCGTCGGACTGCTCACATGAGTTGGTACAGCTCGGGCAGGGAGACCTTGATCGGATCTTGCGTGGTCCGTGCGATCACGACGACCACGGGCTCGTTCGGGTCGGGATTCTCCTCTCGGTGTGGGACGAACGGGGGGACGAGGACGAAGTCGCCAGGGCCGGCGGGGATCCGTACCTCCTGTACGCCGTCGTGGTAGACGAACACGGGGTGACCGCTGACCACGTAGATCCCCGCCTCCGAATCGCCGTGATGGTGGTTGTCCGTCGCGCTCAACGGCGGGTTCTCCACCAGGCCCATCCAGAGCTTCTTCGAGCCGACCGTGCCGCCGCTGATGGCGGCGTAGCCATCCAACTCGCCGGATCGAACGTGGTGGACGCGGTTGCCCAGCGGCGCGTTGTCGTCGGTCCTCAGTGGGGTCCCGACGCCTTCGTGGGTGGTCATCGTGTGGCCTCCTGATTGCTTTCGAGGGCCTTTGGCCGGGCACCAGACTGCGACGACCACACCTGGGGCGACAACTGTTGTTGCCGTAACGGCAACACGCGTACATGCGGTTGCCGGCCGGCGTGTGGTGGAACGTGAATGCGCCAGGGGCGGCGGTCGGTACGGTGTCCGGCTGCCGGTCGTTCCCACGCGTTCGGCGGAGCACATCACGCCAGTGGGCAAGTGGCACGACTCTGCCGGGCATCTACGGCGTGCGTCCGCGACCGCCGCGAGCCGGCTCGGGCGGCTGAACTCCGCGCCGGCCGGCCCGTAGCAGGAAACAGGACCGGTCGCGCCGGTGGAGAGCCGCAAACGGTGGCGGCCACCGGATTGGCGTACCGCGCTTTTCGATCAGCGACCGCCGGCGAATTGATCGCGAATAACGATGCCGGGGTGATGCCATATCCGGCCCCTTCTCCGATTGCGTCCCAGGCGCTCAATGCGGATCGAAGCCTGCCCGTTCCAGCCGTCGCGCCATGGCCGAAAGGACCTCTTATCGGTGTCGCCGTCATCTGCTTCAGTGAGGTCTGTTGCGCGCCCGACAATTGGAGGAGGCTCCATGGCTGAAGTAAGAAAAGTGGTCAGGCCCGCGGTGACCGCGTCGTCCCGGCCCTGCGCGTTCGTATCGCCCGACAAGGGCAACGCTCCGACGATCACCCCGGTGCGGAAGGACGTACAGGCCGCCCCTGCCGCTGCTGAGCAGGGGAAACAGGACACGCCCGCCTGAGCCCCGACGCACCTCCCGGCCCCGCCGGAGACGGCTGGGTCTTCTTACGCCGCAGGCGGGGCACACCACGCGCCCCGCCTGCGGTGGCCGATTGTTCCGATTGCCTTGTCGGACGCTCCGATACGCAGGGAGAGGCCCGTCCATGCCGAATTCGATCTACCAGTCCTCGCGTTACGTCCGTACGCTGCGTTCTGCCGAAGATCGTGATTTCACCGCTTTCGGCGGCCGTCTCGGTACGTATGACGGAAGCGAACGCACCATGGCCTTCCATTCCCTGTACGGAAATGCACGGCTTGTCGACCGGGACATTGTGGAGCTGCTCAAGGACGCGGCGAACGGTAAGACGCTGGAGCAGTTGCTGGAAAAGATCGACGAGGCTTCGCTTCGCGATCTCATCGAGGCGCGCTATCTGGTGGAGGCCGGGCGCGACGAGGCCGAGGAGATCAACGCGCTGCTGGAGAGCCGGCAGGCCGTGCTCAGCAGCGGGGTCTTCCACTCCTCCATCCAGCTCGTACTGACGAACGCCTGCAACTTCTCCTGTCAGGGCTGCTTCGCCTACAACTTCGACGGCGGTGTGGAGGAGCGGAACACCTCGGGCGAGACCGTGAAGCCCGGTCCCGTTCTGGTCGAGCTGCGCCGGTCGCGGCCGGACTCCGGGCCGACGCTGGCCAAGGGCGACTGGAACCACGGCTCCGACTCCGACCGCAACCCGTCGATGCACATGTCCCTGGAGGTGGCGGAGAAGACCGTCAAGGAGGCCATCGCCCTGCGCAAGGCCAATGGGGGCGGGCACCTGACCGTCTCCTTCTTCGGCGGCGAGCCGACGCTGGCGCGGGGCACCATCCTGCACGTACTGCGCACCTTCGGGGACAGTTACGACGGCGTCTCCCTCTCGTACGACCTGACGAGCAACGGCTCGCGCATCGACGACGAGCTGCTGGCCGCGCTGGCCCGCCACAAGGTGGACACCACCGTCTCCATCGACTACCTGGTGCCGGAGACGGGCGAGTTCCGGGGCGGACAGCAGCAGCGGACCCCATGGCCCGTGGTCCGTAAGGCGATCCTGGACATGAAGGCCGCCGGGGTGCCGGTCAGCATCACCACCGTGCTGTCCCAGTTCACCTGGGACAAGTGGGGTACTCCGCTCATCGACTTCGTCGCCGAGGCCGGCCTCGACTCGCTCGATGTGATCGTGTCCTTCCAGGCCAAGGAGTTCTTCGACCGGCACAGTCCGCACGACGTGGCCCAGCGGCTGCTGCACGCGGTCGACTACGGCCGCGAGCGCGGCGTACAGCTCAGCGGGTACTGGTACCAGACGTTCCAGATGATCATCGACGAGCGCAAGTGGGCCGCACAGGCCGACTACAAGACCTGCCCGGCGGTGGGCCGCCAGCTGTCCATCGAGCCGAACGGCAGCGTCTTCGCCTGCAAGGCCACCGCCCGCAAGCTCGGCACCATCGACGACTGGCAGGGCATCTTCGCCTCCGACGCCTACCAGGACTACGGCATGCGCGCGTACACCAACGGCCCCGGCTGCCAGGGCTGCGAGCTGCAGGGCACGTGCTCGGGCGGTTCTGCGGGGGCGCTGGAGGAGGAGAACGGGTCGATCCAGCTGATGTCTCCCGGCTACTGCGCCTACATGCGCGAAGTGGTCCAGGGGCTGCTGGAACGGCACCACGCCCAGACCGCCGCCTTCGCCTGACGCCCCCCGAGAGAGAGCGGTACGGTTTCGTGGCAACGATCGGAATGCACTTCGGCCATGACGCGGGCGCCGCCCTGACCCAGGCGTCGGGCTACCACGTCATCGAAGCGGAACGGCGCCTGGGCCTGCGCCACGTGTGCGGCGGCAACGAGCAGTTCGCGCGGACCGCCGCCGACTGGCTGGCCGAGCTACGGGACAGGGCCGAGTCACCGGTGACCCGTGTGGCCGTGGCCGACTGGTACACGCCGGTGTGCCGCGTGCTGCCACCGGCGCTGGTCGAGCTGGTCGGCAAGGACGCCTGGTGGGCGCGGCCCGGCGGAAACCTCCTCAACGCCGTCGTCCGCCCGGTGGGCCTCGCCGGCTGGCCACTGGCGGAGCGTCTGGGGGACGTCGAGCTGACCGTGGTGCGCCACCACTACGCGCACGCCGCCCTCGCGTACTACACGTCGGGGGCCCGCAAAGCCCTGGTGATCGCCCTGGACGGCACCGGCAACTACGCCGAGAACGGCATGGTCTGCCTCGGTGAGGGCGACCGGCTGACCCCCGTGCTGTCCTTCACCAACCGGTCGGGCCCGCGCTTCGGCCTCGTCTACGAGGCCCTGGCCCGGCGCGTCCACGGCAGCCAGTTCGACACCGGCAAGCTGCTGGGGCTGTCGGCGACGGGTGATCCGGACCCCGCGCTGCTCCCGGTGCTGAGCGCCATGCTCGTACCCCAGGGGGCGCGAACCCGCTCACCGGACCTGTACGAGCCCCTGGACGAGGACATGCTGGCCGGGACGGCCCTGCGCTATGCCGACAGCTGGTGGGAGTACGACCCGGACAGCGGCGGCTACCTCGACGCGGGACTGGCGGATTCCTCGGACGACGATGTGGTGCACTCCTACGGCTCGGTGTTCCCCGACGAGATCCGTACCGCGGACGGCCGCCGGACCGAGGTCGGACACAGCCCCGACGACCGCGTCTGCCGGGACCTGGCCGCCACGCTCCAGGCGGCCGTCGAACGCGACCTGGTGAACCTGGTCACCGGTATCAGCACGCGCTTCCCCGGCTACTCCACGCTCTGCTACGCGGGCGGCTGCGCGCTCAACATCACCGCGAACAGCACCCTGGTGGAGTCGGGACAGTTCACCCGGGTCCACATCCCCACGTGCTGCGACGATTCCGGTATCGCGCTCGGCGCCGCCCTGGCCGCCGCCGATCCCGCGGAGCGCCCGGCCCTGGCGGCCGGGTCGTCGGGGGCACAACTGGCCTACGCGGGCGCCCCGTTGGCGGTCGCCGAGGACGGGGCGCGGAACTCGGCGCTGCGGTCGGGACGCGCCGTACGGAGCTGGGCCACAGAGGCGGCGTTCACCGAGGCTGTGGCGGAACTGCTGGCCGACCGCGGGTGCGTGGCCTGGCTGGAGGGGGGCATGGAGACCGGGCCGCGCGCCCTCGGGCACCGTTCCCTGCTCGTCTCCGCGCACTGGTCCGGGGCGCGGCAGTACGTCTCTCAGACGATCAAGGGGCGGGAGTGGTTCCGCCCGGTCGCCCCGCTGTGCCCCGCGGAGGACGCCGAACGGTACTTCACCGGGCCCCTCGACCACACCGACACCATGCTGTTCGCCGTACGCGTCAAACCCGAACGGGCCGAGCTCCTCGGCGAAGTGCAGCACATCGACGGGACCGCGCGGCTCCAGACGGTACGGCCCGCCACTCACCCCGCACTGCACGGGCTCTGCCGGGCCGTCGGCGCCCGCACCGGTCTGCCCGTCCTGATCAACACGAGCGCCAACGGCGGTGGCCGCCCCATCCTCAACCACCTGGACGACGCCCTGGAGCTGCTGGCCGGCACCGCGCTGGACGCGGTCGTCCTGCCCGAACAGCGGCTGGTCATCGAGTGAGTCGAACGAGAACCCTGCGGGGAGTTGTTGTCCGAAAGCGAGCTGGTGAACCCCTCCGCCGTATTCGAGCATGTGAGGGCGCTTCACCCGTCGGAGGTGCGTCCGTGAACACAGTCCAGCTGAGGGACATACACAAATCGCTGAACCTGCGGGTGCTGTCCCCGCAGGACTGGGACCAATGGACCACCGAGGGCTATGTGGTGGTGCGGGAAGCGGTGCCCGAGCGCAACGTCACCCGGCTCACCGAGGCGCTGTGGGACTTCCAGGACATGCGGCCGGACGACCCGTCCACATGGTCCTCGGCCCATACCGGAAACGAGCGGCTTCCCGGACACAGCGGCCTCGTCGAGCTGTACAACCACCAGGCGCAGTGGGACAACCGGCAGACGCGGCGGGTCTACGACGCCTTCGTCGACATCTGGGACCGTACGGACCTGTGGGTGACCATCGACTTCGCCAACGTCAACCCGCCCAACCACGGCTCCCGCGCATTCGCGGGTTTCGTCCACTGGGACGTGGACACCTCGACCGATCCCCTCCCGGTGAGCTGCCAGGCGGTGCTGTCCCTGACCGAGGGCAACGAGGACATCGGCGGCTTCCAGTGCGTACCGGAGATCTTCACCGAGTGGGACACCTGGGTGAAGGGGCAGCCCGAGGACCGCGACCCGTACACCCCGGACATCACCGGCTACGGCATCACCACCCCCCGCGTGCACCCGGGCGACCTGATCATCTTCAACAGCCTGCTGCCGCACGGAGTGCACCCGAACGTCTCCCGCGACAAGGTGCGGATGGCCCAGTACATGTCCATGGCCCCGGCCTGGGAAGAGAACGAGGCGCTGCGGGAGGCGCGCGTCCGGTTCTGGCGGGACCGCGTGCCACCGCACCCCCCGGAGGGCGGACTGCGCAAGGAGGAGCACACCCTGTACGGACCCGCCGAGCTGACCCCGCTCGGTGAACGGCTGCTGGGGCTGCGGAGCTGGCATGAGTGAGCGGCGCCGCCAAGCGGTGCCGCCCGGGGCCCGCCGGCCCGTACCGTCCGGGGCCCGCCGGCCCGTGCCGCCCGTAGCCCGTCGGCACCCGGGGAGAGGACTTGGCTAGCGCCACCCCTGAGACGTCCGCCGCCCGGCCGGGTCTCGGCCGGCCGTTCCGGTGGCTGTGGGCGTCCACCGCCGCGTCGAACGCGGGCGACGGCGTCACCCGCACACTGCTGCCCCTGCTGGTCGTCGGCAGCCACCCGGAGCCCGCGGCGGTCGCCGGGCTGACGGCGGTCAACATGCTGCCCTGGCTGCTGTTCGCCCTCCCCGCCGGGGTGCTGGTGGACCGTCTGGACCGCCGGCGCATCGTGCTGTGGAGCAACCTGCTGCGCGGCGCCGTGCTGCTGGGCGCGATGGCGGTACTCGCCGGGGACCGTCCACTCGCCGTCCTGTACGCGCTCGCGTTCGTCCTGGGCATCGCCGAGACCCTGGTCGACACCGCGGCGCCCGCGATGCTCCCGCGCATCGTCGGACAGCGGGATCTGGAGCGGGCCAACGGCCGGCTGTCCGCCGCGCAGATCGTGTTCAACGAGATGGCGGGCCCGCCGGTCGCCGGCCTGCTGGTCGGCGTGGCCGCCACGGCGGCGCTGGCCACCGGCGGGGTGCTGTACGCCGTGGCCGCCGTCCTGCTGCTGGGGCTGGTGACCGTGAAGCGGGACCGGGCCGGGCGGGCGACCGGCGAGCCCGCGGAACCCGTACTCACCGGAATCCGGGCCGGATTGCGCTTGGTCCTCGGCCACCGCACGCTCCGGCTGACGCTGGCGGCCAGCGCGCTGTACGGGCTCGTCTTCTCCGCCACCTTCTCCATGCTCGTACTGCTCAGCCACCGGACGCTCAAACTGGACGCCACCGGCTACGGGCTGCTGCTGACGGCCGGCTCCCTGGGCGCGGTGGGCGGCAGCTGGCTCGCGCCGAAACTGGCGGAGCGGCTGCCCGCGATCCGGCTGGCCCGCTGGTCTCTGGTCGCCTCGGGACTCGCGTACGCCGGTCTGGGCCTGGCCCGCACCCCGGTGCAGGCCGCCGTCGCGCTGCTGTGCAACGGCGTGTTCATGATGGGCTGGAACATCCCCGTCATTTCCCTGCGGCAGCGGCTGACGCCCGAGGAGTTCCAGGGCCGCGTGATGAGCGTGTCCCGGCTCTGTGCCTGGGGCGCCATGCCCGTCGGCGCGACCGTCGGCGGGCTGCTGGCCGGGGCCCTGTCCGTACCGACTGTCTTCGTCATCTGCGGCTGCGTCCTGGCCGCCGGTGCGCTGCTGCTGCTCGCGCCACTGCGTGCGGACGGTTACGACGGCCCGGCTGTGAAGGCCGGGCCGCACGCACCGCAGAACTCCGGTCCCTCGATGAAGGAGTGAACCTTGACCGCAGAGCCCTACGACACCGTGATCGTCGGAGGCGGACCCGCCGGCCTGAACGCCGCCCTGTACCTGGGCCGTTCGTGCCGCCGCGTGCTGCTCGTCGACTCCGGTGACGCGCGCAACATGGCGGCCGGCGTCATGCACAACGTCATCACCAATGACGGGGTGGACATCACCGACTTCCGCGCCAGGGCCCGGGCCGAACTGGGCGCGTACGACGTGACGTTCCGGGACGACGAGGTGGTGTCGGTGGAGCCCGACGGTGATCACGTGGTGACGACCACCAAGGAGTCCGGCACCTTCCGCAGCCGCACCCTGCTCTACGCGGCCGGCGTGCGCTCCGAGCTGCCTCCGGTTCCGGGCCTGGCCGGCCTGTGGGGCACGTCGGTGTTCGAGTGTCCCTACTGCCATGCCTGGGAAGTACGCGGCAAATCCTTCGGCGTGTACGGCGGTGTCGTCCCCGGTGAGTGCCTGGCGGCCACCCTGACCGTCTGGTCCGACTCCCTCACCTACCTGTCCGACCGTCGGGAGCTCCCCGCCGACGAGCGCGAACGGCTGACGGCGGCGGGCATCCCCACCGTCACCGACAAGGTCGCGCGGATCTCGCCGCACCCCGAGGGAGTGGCCGTGGAGCTGGAGGACGGCCGGTCGCTGACCTTCGGCGCGCTGTTCCTCCACATGGACACCGAGCCGCGCGTGGAACCCCTTCGCCCCTGGCTGCGGAGCGACGACCTGGAGTCCGTACAGACCGACGAGCGCGGGCGCACCCGGCTCCCCCGCCTGTACGTGGCGGGGGACCTCGGCAAGAACATGCAGCAGGCCGCCATGGCCGCGGCCAGCGGAGGTCTGGCGGCCATGGCCATCAACGCGGATCTCGTACGGGAGGACCGCCCCGGTTCCCTCCCCGCGCCGCCGCCCGCTCCGGCGCCGTAACGCCCCCGCGTCCACCGACCGGCACCCAGGGACGGGAGACCCGCCACCGTGCAATCACCCCGAGCACAACTCGCCCCGCAGATGGAGCACTACACCTTCGTCCTGGAGGACCAGCCGTACCTGGGCTTCTTCCAGTACGGCAACGAGCACACGCCGGTCTACAGCACCGACGAGCACGGTTTCCGCGTCACCCGTGGCCCCGGTTACGCTACGGCCACCGTCTCGGGCGAACGGCCGCCCGGCCCGGTACGGCTGCTCGCCGGCAGCTCGGCGACGTTCGGCGTCGGGGCCACCGGTGACGCCGCCACCGTGCCCTCGCGGCTGTGGACGCGGCACGCGCCCCGGCTCCCCTGGCTCAACTTCTCGGGCCAGAGCCACAACTCCGCGCAGGAGCTGATGCTCCTCACCCTGTTCCAGCACCACCTGCCCGAGGTGGCGGACATCGTGCTGTTCTCCGGCGTCAACAACCTGGTGCTGAGCAGGCTGCCGGCGGAGCGGCAGGGCCGTCACGGCGCGTTCTTCGAGTGCGGCGCCGCCCCCGACACCGTACCCACGCCCGACGAGCGGATCGACCGGGCCGCCGGTCTCACCGTGCGGCACCTCAGTACGTGGAAACTGCTCGCCACCGCCATGGGCGCACGACTGACGTTCGTCCTCCAGCCGCTCGCCCCCTGGGTGCGGGAGGAACCCACCCCGGAGGAGAAACTGCTCTTCGACGAGCTGGACGATGTCTCCAACTTCCGCCGGCTGCACAACGACATCTCCACCATGGAGGTGGGCCGCAAGTACGCCGAGGTGATCGGCGCCGGATGCGCCGGGCGTGACGTGCCCTTCCTGGACATGAACGCCGCGCTGGCGGAGGCGACCACGCCCGACGAGTGGCTGTTCATCGACCGGGTGCACTGCACCGACCTGGGCTACGACACCGTCGCCCGGCTGCTCGCCGGGCATCTCGACCTCACCTGAGGAGCCACCCATGTCCGTGATCCGGCGACTCCTGGGCAGGCTGCGGCGCCGTCCGCCCACCGCGGCCCGGCCGCCCGAACCCTCCCGTACGCCTCGCCAGGACCGCCAGGACCGCCGGTCCGGGCTGCGGCCCCAGTCCGAGGACGACGCGTCCATCTACCCGCTCTTCTGATCGCAGCCGCAGCCCGCAGCCGCGGCCGTCGGCACTGGGCCGAGGTGTACGAGGAACGGAAACGGGAGGGCACCGATGCCGGAACTGATCCTGGGCATCTCCGCGTACTACCACGACAGCGCGGCGGCCGTCGTGGCGGACGGCGTCCCGCTGGCCGCGGCCCAGGAGGAACGCTTCAGCCGCAGCCGTCACGACCCCCGCTTCCCCGCCCGGGCCGTCGACTACTGCCTCAGGGCCGCCGGGGCGAAGCTCGGCGACGTCGCCGCCGTCGCCTTCTACGAGGACTCCGCCCTGAAGTTCCGGCGGGCCGTCGCCACCTGGCTGGCCACCGCGCCCCGCGGCTTCCCGGCGTTCCACGACGCCTTCCCGCAGTGGCTGGCCTGGAAGCGGAACGCCACCGAGGAAGTACGGCGCAACCTGCGGGCGGCGCCGGGCGACGGCGGCGTCCTGCCGCCCGTCGTCACCGGGCGGCACCACGCCTCGCACGCGGCTTCCGCGTTCTGTCCCAGCCCGTACGAGTCGGCGGCCGTACTGTGCGTCGACGGGGTCGGCGAGTGGGCGACGACCAGCATGTGGCACGGCCGGGGAACGCGGCTCAGCGCGCTGGGCGAGCTGCGCTTCCCGCACTCTCTCGGCCTGTTGTACTCGGCGTTCACCTACTTCTGCGGCTTCAAGGTCGACTCCGGCGAGTACAAACTCATGGGGCTCGCGCCCTACGGGAGGCCCCGTTACGCCCGCCTCATCCGCGAGCGGCTCATCGACGTCAAACCGGACGGCTCGTTCCGTCTGGATCTGCGCCACTTCAGCTATGTGTACGGCCGGGTCATGGTCGGACGCGGCTTCGAGGAGCTGTTCGACGGGCCGCGCCGGGAACCGGAGGGCCCGCTCACCGAGCGCGAGTTCGACCTCGCGGCCTCCGTCCAGCAGGTCACCGAAGAGGTAATGCTGCGGCTCGCCAGGACGGTGTGCGAGCGCACCGGGGAACGGCGCCTGTGCCTGGCCGGCGGGGTGGCCCTCAACTGCGTGGCCAACGGCAGGATCGTGGCGGAAGGCCTCTGCGACGAGGTGTGGGTCCAGCCGGCGGCCGGTGACGCGGGCGGCGCACTGGGCGCCGCTCTGGCCGAGTCCCACCGGCGCGGTGCTCCTCGCACGCACGTCGGCCGGCGCACCGACGCCATGTCGGGAGCGCTGCTCGGGCCCGCCTACGCCGCCGAGGAGATCGCGGGGTTCCTGGAACGCCGCGGCGTCCCGTACACCCGCCTGTCCGGGGACCGGCTGGCCCGGCGGGTGGCGGCGGAGATCGCCGCCGGGCGGATCGTCGGCTGGTTCCAGGGCCGCATGGAGTTCGGCCCGCGGGCGCTGGGGGCCCGCTCGATCCTCGCCGACCCGCGCGATCCCCGCATGCAGTCCACGCTGAACCTCAGGATCAAGTACCGGGAGTCCTTCCGCCCCTTCGCCCCCGCGGTGCTCAGCGAGGACGCCGCGCGGTGGTTCGACCTCCGCCAGGAGAGCCCGTACATGCTGCTGACCGCTCCGGTCGCGGCCGAACAGTGCCGCGACGGCGACGGCGACGGCGACGGCGACGTCGGCGATGACCTGACGGGGCTCGGCCTGCTCCGGGTCCGGCGGTCCACGATCCCGGCGGTCACCCACGTCGACCGGTCCTCCCGCGTGCAGACCGTGGGCCCCCACGACAACCCGCCCTTCCGCCGGCTCCTCACCGCTTTCCGGGACCTGACCGGCTGCCCCGTGCTGGTCAACACCTCGTTCAACGTCCGGGGCGAGCCCATCGTCAACACGCCGGAGGAGGCGTACACATGCTTCATGCGCACCGGGATCGACCTGCTGGTGCTCGGCGACTTCCTCCTGGAGAAGGAGGACCAGCCGCCGTGGCGGGAGAAGGAGGACGACTGGCGTGAGGCGATCCCGATGGACTGACCTCGTGCGCCGGCCGGCGCTCGCCGCCCTCTACTTCCTGGTACTCACGCCCATCGGCCTGTGCGTACGACGGATCCGCGACCCCCTGCGACGCTCCTGGCACGCCTCCGCCACCACGTACTGGGACCCCCCTTGAACGGAGGACCTCCACGCCCGCGCTTCAGGCGAGCGTAAGGGGTGAGCTGCTGTCGCTGCCCCGGCCCCCAGACCCGTACGGTCGCCCCGAACCCCGGCTGCGGCGGCGTGCAGGACGGTGCGGCGGCTCACTGCTGCTGCATCGCCCGGAGCCGGCGTCGGTGCCGGCCGGCCTGCGCGGGGACCGGGTCAGGCCGATCCGCGGCGGACCAGCTCGGTGGGGAGGATGACGGCAGAAGGTTCCTCCCCCGCGATCCGGGCGAGCAGCATCCGTACCATTTCGGTGCTGATCCGGTCCCACGGCTGACGGACCGTGGTGAGAGCGGGACGCGTCGACAGGGCGGCCGGCGAGTCGTCGAAGCCGCCCACTGCCACATCCTCCGGCACCCGGCGCCCGCCCCGGCTCAGAGTGTCGAGTACCCCCTGGGCCATCAGGTCCGATGCCACGAACACCGCGTCCATGTCCGGCGCCCGTTCGAGGAGCAGTTCGGCTGCCGCCTCGCCGCTCGCCCGGCTGTAGTCGCCCGGCACGATGAGCGACTCGTCGACGGGCAGACCGCATTCGGCCAGTACGTCGCGGTAGCCGGCGAGCCGCTCGACGCCGCCCGGGGTGTCCGCGGGGCCGGTCACCGTGGCGATTCGACGGCGCCCCGAATCGTGGAGGTAGCGCACCATCGCCCGGGCGCCCTCCCGGTCGTCCGCCGCGACGTGACAGGCGGCCTGGCTGCGCGACGTGATGAACGTTGTCGAAGCCGTGCCGGGCGGCCGCGGGCTGGGCGTCATCTACTGGGACCCGACCTGGACCGCCGTCACCGGAAACGGCTGGGATCCGGCCGGCCCGTCCTCCGGCAACGGCTGGGAGAACCAGGCGCTGTTCGACTACGACAACAGGCTGCTGCCCGCGGCGAACTGGTTCAGCCACCGCTGACGCAAGGACACCTGCCACTGAGCGCTGCCCGCCGCGCCGGGTTCGACCCGGCGCGGTCCGGGCAGCGCTCGGCAGCGTCGTCCGCTCTTCGCGGCGTGCGCCGCCGGCATCAGCGCGGCGCGGGAACCGTCATGTCCTTCGCCCACGCGTGCGTGGGCCGTCATCCGGAGTCCATGTGACCGAACACCCGACAGGGCTGGAGCCCCCGAAGGCGCCGGGCGTCTCCCGTGACGCTCCCCTCTTCAGTACGGCCGCCGTGGTCGCCTCGTGCGTGGGCATCGTCCTCATCGGTGCGCTCCAGGCTCTGTACGGGCCGGCGATCCCGGCGTTCCGTGAGGAGTTCGGCCTCTCCCCCTCGGCGGCCGGGCTCGGACTGAGCGCCCATTTCATCGGCGGTGTGGCCGGTGTGCTGCTCTTCGACCGGTTCTTCGGCCGGACCGGCAACCGGCAGCTCCTCGGCGCCTCCTACCTGCTGATGGCCCTGGGGGCCGCGGGCTTTCGCCCTGGCGCCGAACTGGCCGCTGGGCCTGGCCATGGCGCTGGTGGCCGGGCTGGGCTTCGGTGGCATCGACTACGGGCTCAATCAGCTCTTCGCGATCGGATTCGGCCGCCGCTCGACCGCGATGCTGAACATCCTCAACGCCCACTTCGGCATCGGCGCCATCCTCGGCCCGGTGCTGATCGGTGCGGTGGGTGCGGAGCACTACCCAGCCGTCTTCATCGCCTTCGCTGTCGCCAACCTGCCGCTGCTGCTGTGTCTGAGAGGTGTACGCGGCCAAGCACCGAAGGCCCACGCCGAAGGCACCGGGCAGGCGGGAGCCGGCGGGCAGCCCGGAGCCAGGGGGCAGGTACGGGGCCGCAGCCTGGGCACCCTCATCGCGGTCTTCGTCGCGCTCTACGTCCTGCATGTGGGCATCGAGGCGGGCGTCGGCGGCTGGGAGCCCACACACCTGGAGACGGTCGGTTACGGCGCGGGGTTCGCCGCCACCGCCACCTCGGTCTACTGGCTGATGTTGACCGCCGGCCGGTTCCTGGCCGCGCCCCTCGCCCTGCGGTTCCGGGCGCAGACGGTCATCACGGTCTCGTGCGCGGGCATGACGGTTTGCCTCCTGCTCGCCTCGGTTCCGGGGCTCGCCCCGTACGCGTACGCCGGCGTCGGCCTGTTCATCGCACCGATCTTCCCCACCGGGCTGCCGTGGCTGAACCAGGCGGCGCCGCGGGCCCGCAGGGCCGGGGCGATCGTCATCGCCGCGTCCATGGTCGGCGGTGTCGCCGCCGGGCCCGCTCTGGGCAAGGCCATCGAGTGGTCCGGCGTGCGCTCCGTCCCGCTCGTGCTGTCCGTCGTCTCGGCACTGTGCCTGGCGTCGGCACTCTGGCTGGTCCGCGCCACACGCCGCACCACCAGCACATCGCGCTCGGCAGGATCCCCGTAAAAGCCACAACACAGCCGCGTCCGCCGAGCTGCGGTTGCGTTCGTACGCGGACGGGAAGTGATGTGGCCATGATCAGTACTGCGCTACCTATTCCCACGGCTGCGGGCGCACTTCCGGTCCTCGGCCACGCGATACCTCTCATGCGCGACAACCTGCGCTTCATCGCCTCGCTGCGCGACTACGGCCCCCTGGTCAAGATCTACCTTCAGCCCGGGCAACCGACGATCGTCGTCAACCGCCCGGACCTTATCCGCAAGATGCTGGTGGACCTTGCCCCAAACCTGGACAAGGGCCGCTTCTTCGAGAAAATGGGCCAGGTTCTCGGCGGCGACAGCGTCGTCACCGCCGCGGGCGCCGCACACGTCCGTGCGCGGCGCCAGTTGCAGCCCGCCTTCCGGCATACCGAGATCGCCCGGTACGTCGATCTCATGCGCGAGGAGGTGACCAGGACAGTCGAGTCCTGGAGACCCGGGCAAGTGGTGGACGTGCGCGAGGTGATGGTGAAGTTGTCGCTCGACATGCTCGTGGCGACAGTGTTCTCGTCCAGCCTCGATGAACGGGCCTTTCATCAGCTGCGACGCGATCTGTCCATCGTGATGAACGGCGTCGGGACACGCATCATGCTCCCCGACTGGGTGGAAAAGCTGCCACTGCCCGCGAACCGGCGCTTCAACGCGTCACGAGCCGCCGTCCGCGCGATCATCGGTGACGCGGTGGACGAGTTGCGGGCGTCGGGGCATGACACGGGAGACATGCTCTCGATGCTGTTGCGGGCGCGGGACGAGGAAACCGGCGCCCCGATGACGCGGCATCAGGTCTGCTCGGAGATCCTGACGCTCGCGGTGGCCGGTACGGAGACCACGGCGTCCGTCCTCAGCTGGATTCTCTACGAGCTCGCGCGGAACCCGGAGGTGGAGGAGCGCCTTCACGGCGAGCTGGACACCGTACTCGAAGGACGGCCCTTGACCTTCGACGACGTCGGCAACCTTCCCTTCCTGCGCAACGTCATCACCGAGACACTTCGTCTGCACCACACGGGATGGCTTGTCACCCGGCGTACCCTCGCGGCAACTCGTCTCGGGGACTGGGAAATACCTGCCGGTACCGAGCTTGCGTACTGTCAGCACGCATTGCACCGCGACCCCGCTCTCTTTCCGGATCCCTTGCGTTTTCATCCCGACCGGTGGCTGGACGAAAAGCAGGTCGCGGCTCTTCCGGAGGGGGCCTGGATCCCGTTCGGTGCCGGGAAGCACAAATGCATCGGCGACCATTTCGCCCTCACGGAACTGACCACAGCGATTGCGACGATCACCAGGTCGTGGCGGCTCGAACCGTCGACCGGCCGGGAAGTCAGGCCCGTTGCCCGGGCCACCGTGCGACCCAGCACTCTGCTGATGACGGCAAGTGTCCGGAGCGAAGCGGGCCGGACACCGGCATGAGCCCCCAACGGGGCGGCCAGGACCGCACACCCCGCTGTTACGCCGCCGCCCGTCAGAAGCCGGACCCTCCCTGCCCCCCGAGGGCGGCCGTCCGGAGCCCCCGTGTGCGGTAGCTGTCGGCGTCGAGGGTGATCACTTCCGCGTGGTGGGCGAGGCGGTCGACCGTCGCCGAGGCGACGCCGGCGTCGCCGAACACCTCCTCCCAGCGGCCGAACGGCCGGTCACTGGTGACGATCAGCGAGCCCCGCTCGTAACGGTGCGAGACGAGCTGGAAGAGGAGGTGGGCCGCCTCGCCCTCCAGGGGTACGTAACCGAGTTCGTCCACGATCAGCACCGGATATTCGCTTAGCCGGGCGAGCTCCTTCGCCAGTCGGCCCTCGGCCTTCGCGTCGCCGAGGCGGGCGGCCCACTCGGCCGCGGTGGCGAACAGGACCCGGTGACCGGCCTGGCACGCCCGTACGCCCAACGCGACGGCCAGGTGGGTCTTGCCGGTGCCCGGAGGGCCGACCAGCACCACATTGCCCTTGCGGCCGATGAAGTCGACCTTGCCCAGCCTGGCGAGGGTCTGCGGGGCGGGAGACCGCAGGTGACTGTCGTCGAACATCTCCAGGAACTTGCGCGCGGGGAACCCGGCCGCCTCGATCCGCTCCTCCGCCGCGGAGCCCGGCTCCTCGTCCCCGCCCTCCCGCTGCCGCGGCAGAACCACCGGCTCCTGCAGCCCGTGGGCAGAGTTGCCTCTGGTCTCGTGCGCGGCCATGGGGCCGGACATGTACGCGAGGATCGCCGCGGAGGCGATGAACGCCATGTGGATCACCGTTCCCCAGAGCAGGTCGTGCCGGGGCGTGTGGTGCACGTCCACGAACATCTGCAGCAGGTGCACCGAAGAGATCCCGACGATGGCCGTGGCCAGCTTCACCTTCAGCACATTGGAGTTGACGTGCGAGAGCCACTCCGGCTGGTCGCGGTGGCCCTGGAGCCCGATCCGGGAGACGAAGGTCTCGTAACCCCCGACGATCACCATGATCAGCAGATTGGCGATCATCACGACATCGACCAGCTTGAGGACGGCGAGCATGACGTGGGTCTCGTCCGCCAGCCCGCTGAGGACGTGCTCGATGAGAAGCCACAGCTCGTTGAAGAACTTGTAGACGTAGACCCCCTGCGCGGCCACCAGGCCGAAATACAGGGGCGCTTGGAGCCACCGCGTGGCGAACAACGCACACCCGAGCGTCGTCATGGTCGAGGGGGGCGAGGCGGATCGGGACAAACGGCACCTCCAGCAATGGGAAGAGATTCGTATTCTTGTGGGCCGACGCCGAAAATCTGAATTCGAGCCACCCTTTGGGATGAATAGAAATTCAGTAGGACAGGCCCTCTCACCCCCACCGCAACAGCGTGTTGCCGGGGTTCCCACCGGAGGAATCGTTTATCCCGCACACGACGGACGAGCGCCGGGGAATGGGTTAGACAAACCCGCTACACAGGCTCTGGTACGAAGGGCAGCAGCTCGTCCGCGCCTGGCTGTACGACGGCGCAGCTGCTCTCGGGGACCTCGTTCCAGACCCCCGGAAGATCACCCAACGGCTCGGACACGATGAGGCGCGTCTCGGCGGAGACTCCGCGCAGGAACGCGAGGTCGGGGTGGAGCGCCCGCACGCTGTCCGCCCGGCTGCTGTAGAAGAGCGACCGCGACGCACCATGGCTCGAGTACCGGAAAGCCCACAGCCGCTCACTGTCGGTTACGGCAATGGTCATCTGGAGCGGGAGTTCCACGCCGTGTTCACGCCCCAGGCCCTCGATCAGCCCGGCCATCCGGGCAACGGCACCGGGCGCGTCCTGGTCCAGGCCCAGGGTGATCGCAAGGTAGAACATCACCTCGGAATCCGTCGAGCCCTCGAGCGAGGAGAACAGCGCGGGGTCGACGGCCAGGCAGAGGTCGCGCCGGATGCGGTGGAAGTCGGTGACCGCCCCGTTGTGCATCCACATCCATCGGCCGTGGCGGAAGGGATGGCAGTTCGTCTGTTGCACGGCCGTGCCGGTCGAGGCGCGGACATGAGCGAAGAACAGCGATGAGCGTACGTGGTCCGCGATCTCCTGCAGGTTGCGGTTGTTCCAGGCGGGACCTGTGTCCCGGACGATGGCCGGCGTGTCCGCGTCGGGTCCGTACCAGCCGATACCGAATCCGTCGCCGTTGGTCGTCTCGACTCCCATCCGCGAATGGAGGCTCTGGTCGATCAAGGAGTGGGCGGGCTTGTACAGGATGTCGCCGAGGAGGACGGGGGTTCCGGAGTAGGCGAGCCATCGGCACATGGAGAGCAGTCCTTCCCGGTCGGCACCGCCCGCGCCACAAGCTGCCCGCAGCGCCCGGCGAAACCCGCCCGGCCAGGCTCTGCCGGGCCCTGCCCCAAGGCTCTACGCGGCCTGCTGCGGGCCGAGGCAGCTTCTTCAGTCGGTCGGGTGCCCCGCATCACCGACGGGAAACAGTCGCGATGGGTGGCTGCCATCAAGAGGCTGCCTGCTCAGGCCTGCTGCTCGCTGATGTTGACCATCCAGGTGATGCCGAAGCGGTCCGTGCACATGCCGAAGACATCGCCCCACATCTGCTTCTCGATCGGCACCGACACCGCGCCGTCGGCGGAGAGCTTGTTCCAGTAGCCGCGCAGTTCGCCGGAATCATCCCCGCTCAGACTCACCGAGATGTTGTTCCCGGGCTTGTGCTCCATCCCGGGCGGGGTGTCGGCTGCCATGAGCGTGAAGCCGCTGTCGGTCTCGAGCATGCTGTGCATGATCTTGTCGGCGGCGTCTCCGGCTTCCTTCTCGCCGAAGTCACGGTATGTGTTCACCGTCAGGGTGCCGCCGAAAACGCCACGGTAAAATTCCATCGCCTGCCGGGCATCGCCGTCGAAGCTGATGTAAGGGTTGAGTCGCGAAGGCATGAAATCTCCCTTTCATGATGGGTTATCAGTTCTGGCAGATTAGGCGATGTGCTGCTGATGGCCCGGGCGACTCCCCGGCCGGCGCCTGGCCAGGTACTCCGCGATGCGGTCCCCCCAGGTGCGGATGTCGGCGCGCGTACGGGCAACACACAGGTCGGCGTGCGGCAGCGAATGGGCCAGTGTTTCCGCGGTCGACAGCGGGTGGCCCGGGTCGTCCGCCCAGGCCAGGATCAAGACCGGCCGGCGCAGCGTGGCGATTGCGGAAAGGGGTGGCAGGTCGGACAATGCCAGGCCGCGCAGGAGGGACGGCAGTACGCGCTCAGCCGGTGTGGGTGGGAAGGCGGGGACATCGGCTACGACTGTGGGGCGCGGCTGTTTCCGCCGGGCGGCAAGCCAGGCGTCCATTCCCTCGCGTTCGATGGTGTCGGCGGACGCCCGGTTGGCCCGCGCATACGCCTGTCGCGTCGACCAAGCGGTGGGTGGGATGAGCAGGACCAGCCGGGAGAACCGGTCGGGCGCCCGTACGGCGGCGTGCAGCACGGTGCCGCATCCCATCGATGCGCCCATGGCGTCGACAGGCTCCGTGGCGCCGAGATGATCGAGCAGGCCCAGCAGGTCATCCGCCAGCGAGGCATAGGTGTAGTCGGTGTCCACGGGCTCCCCGGTGGAACGGCCCGTGCGCCCGGGCGTCATAGCGAACCAGGCGCCGCCCGCCGTCCAGCACCGGCACCCAGTCGAACAGGCCCATTCGGTCCTCGACCGCCTGACTGACAAGGCCGCCGTGCGCGTAGACGGCGAGAGGGCCCTCGCCGGCGTCGTCGTAGACCAGCTCGGCCCGGCGATGGCAGAAGCGGCCTTCCATGACCGGGTGCCTACCCACTGTCGTCATAGCTGTCGCGCCTCCCGTGGCACCCCCCTCTGCGAATCCTATGACTGCGACATCGGGGCGGACCGTTCGCTCCGATCGGCCACAGCGCGCGATACGGTCCTCCCGTGGAGCTCGACACGTTCACCGATCTGCTCGACTATCCGATGTACGTCGTGACGGCCGCGGCGGCGGGCGAGCGGGCGGGGTGCCTGGTGGGATTCGCCTCCCAGTGCTCCATTCGCCCACCCCGGTTCGTGGTGTGGCTGTCCACGGCCAACCACACCTACCGCGTGGCACGACACGCGTCGCATCTGGGTGTGCACCTGCTACGCCGTGACGACAAGGCACTGGCGGAGTTGTTCGGCAGCGAGACCGGTGACGGTGTCGACAAGTTCGAGCGCATCGCATGGCAGCCACAGCACGAGGGGACGCCGGTGCTGACCGAAGCCTGCGCCTGGTTCGTGGGCCGGGTGGTGGACCGCTTCGAAGGGGGAGACCACGTGGGTTTCCGCCTGGCTCCGGTGGCCGAGTCCCCGCACACGCCCGGCCATCCCCAGCTGCTCACCTTCACCGACGTCTGCGACCTGACACCGGGCCATCCCGCCTGACCGGCGCGGCAGTACGGGAATGGAGCCACCACCTGGCCTGGAGCCCGCGGGCCGATCCGTCAGGCGGGCTGGTCGCTGTATCCGCAGATCCAGGCCAGAACGTCGTGTGCTCCGCGGATGTAGTCCCGGGCGGCGGTCTGGATGGTGGGGTCCTCCAGCTGGACCACTGCGGCGTCCACTTCCGCGGTCAGCAGCGGCAGCCCAGGGATGTCCCGGGCGTTGTCCGTACCGGTGACCGGTGAGCGGTCGGTGCGGCACATGGCCCATTCGTAGGCGGCGGCCACTCCTGCGGAAAACTCCGGTGATCCGCCCCGGTCCGCGTGGTCTTTGAGCGCCCGGTCGATGTCGGCGTAGGTCCGGACCCCGACCAGCGGGGCTTCCTCCTGTGGAGTGTTCCGGGGGGTGGTCATGTCGGCCGCCTTTCCTCTGTCGGTCGTTGCTGACGCCCGCCGTCCGGGCGCCCTTCCTGCTCCCACCCCGACTCACTGAGCGGCCCGATGTCCATCGCACCCTCCGCCTCTCTCCGCCATGCTGCCCTTTTCGTAGTAGTTCGCACCTTCCCGCTCACGCGGAGGCTACTCACATCGCCACGTCGGACCGCAAGTACCTGGAGCGGGCCCGGTCGGCTGTCCGCTCAAGCTGTTCCGCCGTGGAGGGAGTTCAGGAGGGTCAGTTCGTCCTCGGAGAGGCGCAGGGCGCCGGCGGCCACGTTCTCGGCCAGGTGATCCGGGTTGCCGGTACCGGGGATGGCCAGCACATGCGGCCCACGGTGCAGGGTCCACGCCAGCCGGACCTGCGCCGCGCTCGCCCCATGGGCGCGCGCGACGGCAAGCACCTCGTCGCTCTCGACGCCACTCGCACCCGCCTCGCGCCCGGCACCGGCGACCGCGTAGAACGGCACGAACGCCACACCGTGCTCTTGGCACGCACGCAGGAGCTCGTCCTGCTCGGGCCGCGCGCCGATGCCGTACGGGTTCTGTACGCATACCACTGGCGCGATCGCCTGGGCCTCGGCCAGGTGTTCGGGGCGGACGTTGGAGATGCCCAGGTGGCGGATGAGACCGGCGTCGCGCAGCTGGGCCAGTGCGCCGAAACGCTCGGCGATCGAGTCGGTACCCACGATGCGCAGATTCACCACGTCGAGGTGGTCACGGCCGAGCTGGCGCAGGTTCTCCTCGACCTGGCCGCGCAGCTGTTCCGGGGTGGCGTGGGGCAGCCACTCGCCCGACGGGGCGCGGCCGGGCCCGACCTTGGTGGTGATGACGAGATCGTCCGGGTAGGGGGCCAGCGCTCGGTTGATCAATTCGTTGGCGGAACGCAGCGGCGAGAAGTAGAACGCGGCGGTGTCGATGTGGTTCACGCCGAGCTCAACGGCGCGGCGCAGCACGCTTGTCGCCCGGTCGCGATCGCTGGGAGTGGCGTCGGCCGCGAAGGCCTCACCGTTCTGCGTCAGGCGCATGGCGCCGAAACCGATCCGGTTGATCTCCAGGTCGCCGAGCTTCCAGGTACCTGATGCCGCCGCGGTGATCGTCTCTGAGGTCATGTCCGGGATGTTCTCCCCGTTGTAGGCTGACCGCCATTGATTAAGGCATGGCTGAATCCTCGGAGTGGTCGTCCTGGCGGAGCTGGTGTTTTCGGCGAGCGATCTGGCGCAGATGCGGTTCGCCGTCTCGCCGATGTGGGAGGTCGTGACCAGCTTCCGGCTGCAGAACTCCGCCTCCGTACATCCCGTGCACCGGCGCTGGGTCGAGCAGGTACGGCCACGGGTGAAGGCCGCCGGCCTGGACCGGGGCTGGCTGGCCGAGCTGATTCCGCCCTCAGGCTATGTTCCCGACTTCCTCAACCCGGCACCCTCCAAGCCGGCCCCCACGCCGTCGGTCGAGCTGGCCGCGATCCTCGCGGCGCCCGTGGGCCAGGTACGCCAGGACCTTGACCACCTGGAGCACCATCAGGGGCGCCGCGGCCCTCGGTTCCGGAGCCTGTACGCCGAGCCGCGGGCCCGCCTGGTCAGAGTCGCGGAAGAGATCGAGACCTACTGGGAGCTGGCGCTCGCCCCCTACTGGGCGCGGATCCGGGCAGTGCTCGATGCCGACGTTTTCTACCGGGCCCGGCAGGTCGCCGAGCATGGCGTCGGCCACCTCTGCAACGATCTGCACGCGTCCGTGAGCTGGAGCGACAACGCGCTGCGCGTGGTACGCCGACAGCGGACCCTGTCCCGCGAGACAGCGGGCACAGGGCTGCTGCTGATTCCCTCGGCTTTCGCCGGACCGGGCCCGCACACCCGCGTGTCGCTGCCGGAGCCACCGCAACTGGCCTATCCGGCGCGCGGCGTCGGCTCGCTGTGGGAACCGCGCGCCCTCACCGGGACCAACGCCATCGCCGCGGTACTCGGCCGCTCACGGACCCTGCTGCTGACGGAACTGGAATCTCCCGCCTCCACCACGGAGCTGGCGCACCGTACCGGGATCTCCGCGGCCGGGGTGTCCCAGCACCTGACCGCGCTGCGCGACGCGGCCTGGTCAGCGCTCACCGAGCCGGTCGCTCAGTGCTCTACGCCCGCACGTCCGTCGCCGAATCCGTCCTCGCCGCCTCTGCATAGACGTCTGCGACGCCCTCGGCCGTCGTCGCGGGCGCTCGTCCCCCCGCTGGTGGTCACAGGCCGCCCAGGATCTGCCGCGCCTCGAATCCTCCGTGCCCGTCGAACCGCACCTCCAGCACGGTGTCGAACCCGTCAGCGAGTGAGGGCTCGCGCAGCCGCTTGAGCGTGGCGAAGACTCCGACGTCCGGGACGCGGTCCCGCCCCTGACGTGCGGCGTTGCGTCGCAGGGAGCCCGTGACGTCCGGGGGGAACCAGTACGCCGTCGCGGTCGCTCCGTGCGCGTGGCACAGAGCGATCAACGGCCCCCACTCATGCGGCGACGGGTTGGTGTTGTCGATCGCCACCGGCCTTCCGGCGGTCAGCGCCTCTTGCACCAGGCGCATCTGCCGCTGCTGCTTGTTGCGGGCGCCGCGAGGAAACAGATCCTTGCTGACCAGCGTGTAGCGGCCGGAGAGGTGCTGCTCGTAGAAGGTGGACTTGCCGGACGCCTGCAGACCGACGAGCACAGCCACGTCGAGCCTTCCGGGCGCCTGCACCTGCGAACACCTCCTTCCGTCAGCGTGGCGAAGCGGTGCTGCTGGGCACATGGGCCCAGATGTGCTTGCCGTCCGTGTGCGTTTCGACGCCCCACCGTGTGGCCAGGTGGTCCAGGATGTGCAGGCCGAAGCCGCCGACGTCGGCCTCGAGGTCAGGAGTGCGCTGGGCCGGCTGTTCCGGACTGGCATCGCGGACAGTCAGGCGCACGCCGTCCGCGGTCGGGTTCAGATGGAGCCAGGCGTCCGTACCGGCGTGCCGATGAGCGTTGGTGACCAGTTCGGAGACGAGGAGCACCACGACCTCGATGCGTTCGCGCGGCCAGCACCACGACTCCAGCGTCTGCCGCGCGAGATCACGGGCGTGGGCGAAGGCGCCGGGTCCTCTGGCGATACGCCAGCTGCGGCCGGTCACAGCGTCAGCCATCGCTCTCGCACGTCTGTCTGGAACTGATCACGTCCACATTCTCCCCCGGCCGAACTTGAAATCATTGGGTCAAAGGTTATCGGATCCCGTGGGCATATCGCTCTGGTTCTCCCGTCAAGCACCTCGCCGCCTCCCTCGCCGCCTCCCTCGCCGCCTCCCTCACCAAGCCCCTCCCCAAGTCCCTTGCGCGCGGCGCCCGCTCGGATCGTACGGCTGTTTAAAACGGCGGGCCGGGGCAGACGGCAGTCATGAGTGATCTTGACGCTGCCGCATCCAGGGGTGACCGACACATATGACCGAACCCATCCGCAGGCCGGTACGCGGGAAGCGGAAAGCGGCCTTCAGCCTCCGGCAGACGATCCTGTGCTTCGGACTCGTCGCCATCGTTGTGTGCGGTGTGGGCCTCACTCTGAAGCTGGCCGTACGAGCGGCCGACAACCGCCCGGCGGTTGCCGTGGCCACAGCCGTCGTGGCGGTCGCCGCAGGGGTGGCCGTGCGGAGCGTACGCAGGCGTCGCGGCGCGGCCCGCGTCGCGGACGCCGTCGCCGACGCCACGTACCGGGTCGTCGAGACCAGCACCGCCCAGGAGGAACGCGGGGTTCCCGCAGCCGTCGCGGCCGGGCGGGCGGAGGCTGAGGCCGGGGCGGTCGCCCCCGTCGAGACCTTCGCGTCCACGGATTACGCCGCCATGGAACCGGCGGATTTCGAGCAAGCCATAGCGGCACTGTGCGAGCGCGACGGCTGCCGGGAGGTGCGCGTCGTCGGCGGAGCCGGAGATCTCGGCGCCGATGTCGTGGCCACTACGGCGGATGGACGGCGCATTGTCATCCAGTGCAAGCGCTACGGTCCCACGAACAAGGTCGGCTCCCAGGACGTCCAGCGGTTCGGCGGGACGTGCTTTGCGGTGCACGAGGCGCACGTCGCGGCCGTCGTGACCACCGGCGAGTTCACCCAGCCCGCCGCCGAGTACGCCGAGCAGTGCGGGATTCTCTGCGTAGACCACACGGGGCTCGTCGCCTGGACCGACGGCACCGGACCCGCGCCCTGGGAAGAGGTGGTGGCCAGGACCGGCGCCGATTGTCCGTGAGTCGTGCCGGTCACGCGAGCGGGACGCCCGCTCACTGCACGTCGGGAGCCTCGGGCACGTCCGGAACGGCCCGCGGGGCGGGAACGATGCGCAGGTTTCGCCCGGACGGCGGACCGTCCGCCGGCCCCGCCGGACCATGGGTCGCAGTGTGGGCGCTCATGGCCGCTGCGGCGTCCGCGTGGGCCGGCATCAGCTGGCTGACGCCGGTGAGGTCCAGGAGCCGGGTCAGGCGGTCGGGCACCGCGGCGAGGGCAAGAGACCCGCCTGTTTCCTGCGTACAGCGCAAGATGCCGATCAGCGCGTTGAGTCCCGAGGAGTCGCAGAAGGCGACCGGCGCCAGGTCCAGGATCAGATGCCGGTTGCCCTGCCGGCTCAGTTCCAGGGCGCGGTCGCGCAGGTCCGGGGCGGTGCCGAAGTCGATTTCACCCGCGACGGTGAGCACGGCGACGGAACCGTCGAACCGCTGGACGGTGAAGGTGAGGCTGCGGGGCACCACGTCAGTCCTTCTGGCCGGCAGGTCCGGCCGCGTCGACAGGAGCGGGCGCGCCGGCGGTGTGGGCGCTCGCGCTCACACCGGGACTGCCCGGGACCTGGGTTGTGGGTACGGACAGGGCCAGCAGAGCGACGTCGTCTGCGGCGTCCTGCGGAAGATCGTGAATCAGTGCTACGGCGTCATCGACCAGCGCGGTCGCGTCGGCGGGACCGGTGCGCCGGGAGAGAAAGTCCGCCACGCCGCGCTCGCCGAGCATCGTTCCGTCGGCGAGACGCGCTTCGGTGAGCCCGTCGGTGTACAGCAGCAGCCCTTCGCCGGGCCCGAGGTGGAAGGTACGCGAGGCGAAGGCCGCCTGCTCGAAGGCGCCGACCAGCATCCCGCCCTTGATGTCTACGGGCTCCACACGCACTCCGCCGCCCTGCCGCGCGTGGAGGCGGTAGGCGGGCGGGTGCCCCCCGGACGCCACCGTGACGTTGAATCCCGCGTCCGCCGCCGGTTCGAGGAACCCGAACAGGCAGGTGCAGAAACGGCTGCCGACCGAGGCGTCCAGGAGCAGCGCCGTGTTCAGCGCGGCCAGTACGGCTTCGGGCTCCTCGTGGTGCTGGGCGGCCTCGCGCAGCGTGTAGCGCGTCAGCGAGGTGACGGCTGCCGCGGCGGCGCCCTTGCCGCACACGTCGCCGAGGAAGAACGCCCATCGCCCTCCCCCGAGCGGGAACACGTCGTAGAAGTCGCCGCCGACGTCCTGCGGGGAGGCCGTCTGGTAGTGGCAGGCCAGTTCGAGTCCGGGGATCGTCGGCAACGCCGGGGGCAGCAGCGTCCGTTGCAGGGTCGAAGCGAAGGCCGCGAGGGAGGCCTTGTCCCGCTCGGCCCGCTCCCGGGCCGCCTGTTCCGCCCTGCGCCACTCCTGCTCCGCGCGTACCGTGCGCAGCGCCGAAAGTCTCAGCTCCAATTCGTCGAGGACGATCGCGGCCAGATCCGCCAGGGTCGCCATTTCGGCTTCGCTGACCGTGCGGGGCCGGGTGTCCAAAATGTTCACCGTGCCGAGCCGGTACCCGTCGGGGGTGGTGATCGGGGCCGCGGCGTAGAAACGCACGCCCATGGATCCGTCGACCAGCGGGTTGGAGCACGCCACGGGGTCCGCGAGTGCGTCGGGAATGACCGTCGTACCGTCGACGAGGATCGCCGAGGCGCACAGCCCCGGGTCACGGCCGATCTGACTGACGCCCTCCAGTCCACTGGCCGCCTTGAACCAGATCCGGTCGCTGTCGACGATCGTCACTGTCGCGACCGGGACGTCGAAGAGCCGGGCCGCCAGCGCCGCCACCCGGTCGAACGCTCCGTCGGGGGGCGTGTCGAGGATGTCGTAGCGCCGCACCGCCTCCATGCGGGCCGCTTCCTGCTCCGGGCTCGGTGGAAGTGCCCGGCGTACTGCCCCTCCCGGCGAAGGCGCCGGTACCGACGCTGGCATCGTCTGACTCTTCCCCTCCCGTCGGCCTCCGTACGTCCGACGACACCGGTGACCCTACGCCACGCCGGTTTGTCACGGCCCGGCGCGTGGGGTGCTGCCGAGCGTACGGAAGCACCGCCCGTCACGGGGTTTTGGCCATCGCCCCGGAGTACAAAAGCCCACTACGGAGCGGCAACGCGCAAGAATGCTTGCCGCATGGCAACTGTGGCAGTATGGGCCGGTCCGCGCGAGCTTGCAGAACGAGGGGCGGGAACAGGATGGCTGTGGGCCAGAGGCCGGAAAAGCGTGCCACGGTGCGTGTGCGTGACGCCGAGAAGGGCACCGCGGCGGGCGCGGTCGGGGAGCCGGAGCTGCGGCAGCTGCTCGCCGGGCTCACCGCCGTGCGCGACGGTGACTTCGGTACGCGCCTGCCCGCCGACAGTGACGGACTCCTCGGTGAGATCGCCTCGGTCTTCAACGGCATGGTCGACCAGTTGTCGCTGTTCACCTTCGAGGTGACGCGGGTGGCCCGCGAGGTCGGCACCGACGGCAGGCTGGGCGGCCAGGCGCAGGTCCCCGGAGTGGACGGTACGTGGAAGGACCTCACGGACTCCGTCAACGCCATGGCGGGGAATCTCACCACACAGGTGAGAGACATCGCACAGGTGGCGACCGCCGTGGCCAGAGGCGACCTCTCCCAGAAGATCACCGTGGACGCCCGCGGGGAGATCCACGCGCTGAAGAAGACCATCAACACCATGGTCGACGAGCTGTCGTCGTTCGCTGACGAGGTGACGCGGGTGGCCCGCGAGGTCGGCACCGACGGCAGGCTGGGCGGCCAGGCGCAGGTCCCGGGGGTGGGCGGAACCTGGCGGGACCTCACCGATTCGGTGAACTTCATGGCCGGCAACCTCACCGCCCAGGTCCGGTCGATCGCCCAGGTCGCGACCGCCGTCGCCCAGGGCGACCTCACCCGCAAGATCGACGTGGACGCGCGCGGGGAGATCCTCGAACTCAAGACGACCATCAACACCATGGTCGACCAGCTCTCCTCCTTCGCCGCCGAGGTCACCAGGGTCGCCCGCGAGGTCGGCACCGAGGGACGCCTCGGCGGCCAGGCGGACGTCAAGGGCGTCTCGGGCACGTGGAAGGACCTCACCGAGTCCGTGAACGTGATGGGCGACAACCTGACCGCACAGGTGCGGTCCATCGCCCAGGTCACGACCGCCGTCGCCCAGGGCGACCTCTCCCAGAAGATCCGGGTGGACGCGCGCGGGGAGATCCTGGAGCTGAAGGAGACCATCAACACGATGGTCGACCAGCTCTCCGCGTTCGCCGACGAGGTGACCCGAGTGGCCCGCGAGGTCGGCACCGAGGGCAACCTGGGCGGCCAGGCAACCGTGCGCGGCGTCTCGGGCACGTGGAAGGACCTCACCGACAACGTCAACGTCATGGCGTCCAACCTCACCAGCCAGGTGCGGTCCATCGCCCAGGTCGCCACCGCCGTGGCCCGCGGCGACCTCTCGCAGAAGATCACCGTCGAGGCGAAGGGCGAGGTCGCCGCGCTCGCCGGTGTGATCAACACCATGGTGACCACGCTCTCCGCGTTCGCGGACGAGGTGACCCGGGTGGCCCGCGAGGTCGGCACCGAGGGCATCCTCGGCGGCCAGGCGCAGGTGCCGAACGTGGCGGGCACCTGGAAGGACCTGACGGAGAACGTCAACTCCATGGCGAACAACCTCACCGACCAGGTCCGCAACATCGCGCAGGTGACCACCGCCGTGGCGCAGGGCGACCTCACCCGCAAGATCGACGTGGACGCGCGCGGGGAGATCCTCGAACTCAAGACGACCATCAACACCATGGTCGACCAGCTCTCCTCCTTCGCCGCCGAGGTCACCAGGGTGGCCCGCGAGGTCGGCAGCGAGGGACGCCTGGGCGGTCAGGCCGAGGTCGAAGGCGTTTCCGGAACGTGGAAGCGTCTGACGGAGAACGTCAACGAACTGGCGGGCAACCTCACCAGACAGGTGCGCGCCATCGCGGAGGTCACCGGCGCCGTGGCCGAGGGCGACCTCACCCGTTCCATCACGGTGGACGCGTCCGGTGAGGTCTCGGAACTCAAGGACAACATCAACTCCATGGTGGAGTCGCTGCGCGAAACCACCCGGGCCAACCAGGAACAGGACTGGCTCAAGACCAACCTCGCGCGCATGTCCGGGCTGATGCAGGGCAGACGCGACCTCAAGGTCGTGGCCGAGCTCATCATGGACGAACTGACCCCGCTCGTCGGCGCGCAGTACGGCGGCTTCTACCTGGCGCAGGACCACGACGGAGTCAGCGAGCTGGAGCTCATCGGCTCGTACGGTCACCCGGGCGACACCTCGGACCCCGAGCGTCCGGTGCGCTTCCGGTTCGGGCAGTCCCTGGTGGGGCAGGCCGCGCGCAGTCGCCGTACGATCGCGATCGACGACCTGCCGGCCGGTTACATCACGATCTCCTCGGGGCTGGGGTCCACCGACCCCTCCAGCCTGATCGTGCTGCCCATCGTGGTCGAGGGCCAGGTGCTCGGCGTGATCGAACTGGCCTCGGTCACCGCTTTCACCGAGGTGCACCGCGCCTTCCTGGACCAGTTGATGGAGACGGTCGGGGTCAACGTCAACACCATCGTGGCGAACGCCCGTACCGACGAGCTGCTCGGCGAGTCGCAGCGCCTGGCCGCCGAGCTCCAGGCGCGGTCCGGGGAACTCCAGGTGCGCCAGGAGGAGTTGCAGAACTCCAACGCGGAGCTGGAGGAGAAGGCCGCTCTTCTCGCCTCGCAGAACCAGGACATCGAGACGAAGAACCTGGAGATCGAGCAGGCACGCCAGGAACTGGAGGAGCGCGCCCGGCAGTTGTCGCTGGCCTCCAAGTACAAGTCGGAGTTCCTGGCCAACATGAGCCACGAACTGCGCACCCCGCTCAACAGCCTGCTGATCCTGGCCCAGCTCCTGTCGCAGAATCCCACCCGGAACCTCACGCCCAAGCAGGTGGAGTACGCCGGCATCATCCACTCGGCCGGTTCGGACCTTCTGCAGCTCATCAACGACATCCTCGACCTGTCGAAGGTCGAGGCCGGGAAGATGGACGTCAGTCCCGAACGCGTGCCGCTGCGCCGCCTGCTGGACTACGTGGAGGCGACCTTCCGGCCGATGACCGCGCAGAAGGGACTCGACTTCCGTATCAGCGTCGCTCCCGGGGTCCCCACCGACCTGATCACCGACGACTCCCGGCTGCGGCAGATCCTGCGCAACCTGCTGTCCAACGCGGTCAAGTTCACCGAAGAGGGAGCCGTCGAGCTGCGGATCGCTCCGGCGGCCGAGTCGGACCTGCCCGCACGGGTACGCGAGTACGGTCCTGCCCTGTCCATCCGCGTCCTGGACACCGGCATCGGCATCGCCGAGCCGCAGCTCGAAGCGATCTTCGGGGCCTTCCAGCAGGCGGACGGCACCACCAGCCGCAAGTACGGCGGTACTGGTCTGGGGCTGTCCATCAGCCGGGAGATCGCGCACCTTCTCGGCGGAGCCATTCAGGCGAGCAGCACCCTGGGCGAGGGCAGCACGTTCACCCTCCTCCTTCCGGTGGCACGGTTCGAGGAGCGCGAGCCGGCGTCCGGGGACGCGGACGCGCAGCAACAGCCGGCGCTGTCCGCGTCGCCCCACCTCATTCCCGCACAGCGCCGCCTGCTCGTCATAGAGGACAGACCGCGCGGCCTCCTCTCCCTGGTCGCCGAGAGCGCCGTCGCCGAACTGGCCGAGAACCACAGCCTCGTCGATGCCCGCGGCCCGGTGCGGCTGCGCACCGCCGTGGGTCCGGAGGAGGCTGCCGCCGCCCTCGCCGCGGAGCCGTGCCACTGTGTCGTGCTGGGTCTGGACATGCCCGACGGCGCCGCCATGCACCTGCTGGAGGCGCTGAACGGTGACCCGGCCCTGCGTCAGGTCCCGGTCCTCGCCCACCACACGCGCCGCCTGGACCAGCAGCAGGAGCGCCGGCTGCACGAACTCGCCCGGACGAAGCCGCTCGAACTGCTGCCCAGTCTCGACGAGCTGCGTGAGCGCATCGCGCTGCATCTGACGGCCGAGCGGCCGTCCGACGTGCTGCCCCTGGCGCGGTCGGCGGATTCCGATGCGCATGCGGCCGCCCGACCGGGGCAGGACGAGGGGCCGGGCAGCCGGCTGTCGGGGCGGGTGGTCCTGGTCGTCGATGACGACGCCCGCAATGTCTACGCCCTGACCGGGATCCTGGAGACGCACGGCATGGAGGTTCTGCACGCCGACAACGGCCGGAAGGGGCTGGAGGTTCTCGCCCGGCATGATCACATCGAGCTGGTCCTCATGGATGTGATGATGCCCGAGATGGACGGTTACGCCGCGACAGCCGCGATCCGGGCCATGCCCGAGTACGCGGATCTGCCGATCATCGCCGTGACGGCCAAGGCCATGGAGGGCGACCGCGAGAAGAGCCTGGCCGCCGGGGCCAACGACTACATCACCAAGCCGGTCGACGCGGACCTGCTCGTGGCCTGCATGATCCGCTGGCTGAATCGGTGACCGGGGGCAACCAGCGGCTCGACGCGCTCGCCGCCACCGTCGAGCAGTTGCGCAGCGATCTCGCCCTCGCGCAGGAGTCCACCGATGCCCGCGCCCTGATCGGGATCGCCACCGGCATCCTGGTCGAGCGCGGTCACGGCGGCCCGACGGAGGCCGCCCAGCACCTGGAGTCCCTGGCGGAGGCCTCCCGCGTTCCGCTCCTGGAACTGGCGGCCGACGTCGTCAACGCGGCGTCCGGCGACGCCGTCACGGACGTGCTGCCACCGGCCGCGGTGAACGCGGACCCGCACGGCGCTCCGGGGGCGGTGCTGCGGCTGCGGGCCGCGGAAGCCGGCTCCCTGTCCAGCGATCCGCAGTCCGCGGCGGAGGCACTGCTCGACCAGGCGCTCGCCCCGCTCGGCGCCGATTCGCTGGCCCTGTGGGCGGCCGGGCAGGACGGGGCGCTGGTCCTCGCGGGCCACGCCGGGTTCCCGCGCGGGGAGGCCGAACGGTGGAGGTACGTCCCACCCGGCGTCGGCACCCTCGCGCAGCGGGTGCTGACCGAGCGCAAGCCGCGGTGGTACGGCAGCCTGCCCGCCGGCGCGCTCGGCATCGGACAGCGCCGCCGCGGCGGGGCCCGGGCGGTGCTGCCCGCCGAGAGCGCCGGCCGCATCCTCGGCGTGCTGGAAGTGTGCTGGCCGCATCCGCAGCCGCCGCTCACCCCCGCCACCACCCGGCAGCTCGACGCGCTGGCCGACCTGTGCGCGCACACCCTGCCGGGCGCGGACCTCGGCGGACACAACACGGACAGCCACCCCGACGACGCCATGAACGCGCTGGGTGATCTCGCCGACGGGCTTCTCGATCCCGCGCTGGTACTGCGGCCGCTGATCGACGCCCAGGACGCCGTGTCGGACTTCCGCATCGCCCATACGAACGCCCACTTCACCGACCTCGCCGGCCGCCCTCGCAGCACGGTCACCGGCATGAGTCTCCTGGAGGCGTACCCGCTGACCGCCCGCGAGGGCGGCCTGTACGAGCATGTCCAGCGGGTCCACGCCACGGGTGAACCGTTCCGCTCCGAGCGGATGGCCCTCGGTGCGCTGGTGGACGACGTACCGCTCAGCACGGTCGCCTCGGTGGGCATGGCCCGGTTCGGCGACAGCGTTCTGCTGACCTGGCGCGTCGAGAACGAAACGGTGAGGCTGGCCGAACTCCTCCAGCACGCGCAGCGGCTGGGACGTATCGGCGGCTTCGAGGAGAGCGTCGTCAGCCGCCTGGTCATCTGGAACAGCCAGCTGTTCTCCCTCTTCGGGCTGCCGCCCTCCTCCTCCCCCGTCCCGCTCGAACGGCTGCACCGGCACGCCCACCCGGACGACTCGGTGGCCATCGGCCGTTTCCTGCGCACGCTGCTGCATCACCGTCACTCCGCCTCCACCGCGTTCCGGCTGCAGCGGGCGGACGGCGTGGTGCGTCACATCCGTATCGTCGCCGAACCCGTCACCGGACCCGCCGGGCAACTGGTCGCCGTCCGCGGCGCCTACCAGGACGTCTCCTCGCAGCACTGGACCGAGGTCGCCCTGGCCGCCACCCGCGACCGGCTCGCCGACTCGGAGCAGCAGTCCGCCGAACGCAACCGGCTCGCCCTGCAGCTCCAGCAGGCGATCATGCCGCCCTCTCCCCCGGCGGTCGACACGGCCGGGCTGCGCGTCGCCGTGCGGTACCGGCCGGCCGAGGAGGGGCACCTGGTGGGGGGCGACTGGTACGACGCGGTCGTGCTGCCCTCGAACAAGGTGATGCTGGCGGTGGGCGATGTCGCCGGGCACGGCATCAAGGCGGCGACCGGCATGGTCGTACTGCGCAACGCCCTTCGGGGCCTCGCCGCGACCGGGGCCGGACCGGCGCAACTGCTCGGCTGGCTGAACTCCGTGGCGCATCACCTGACCGACCAGGTGACGGCCACGGCGGTCTGCGGCATCTACGACCCCGGGACGCGGCAGTTGCGCTGGGCACGCGCGGGGCACCCTCCGCCCGTTCTGGTCCGCGGTGGCGAGGCCACCGCACTGCCGCTGCCGGGCGGCATCCTGCTCGGGGCCATGCCGGAGGCGCCGTACGAGGAACACCTCGTCACGCTGGAAGCCGACGACCGGTTGCTCATGTACACCGACGGGCTGATCGAGCGTCGCGACCTTTCGGTGCAGCAGTCACTGGAACACCTTTTGTCCATCGCCCAGGAGCCGGCCCCGGAACTCGACAAGTACCTGGACCGGCTGCTGACGCACAGCCGTTCGGACACTGATGACGACACGTGTCTGATCGGAGTGCACTTGAGATAACTCCAAACCCATTATTGTCACTTCACATACGCAAGGCAGGAAATATGTCCCCAGAGCCTGAAAACCTGAACGTCGAAGTCACGATCCACGATGCGGACACGGCGATCCTTGCGGTCGGCGGCGAGCTGGACCTCGACACCGCGACGCTGCTTCACACGCATCTGGCCAATCAGATCCATCACGGGCGCCTTCATCTCGTACTCGACCTGTCGCGGCTGGAGTTCATGGACTCGTCGGGGCTCAACACCGTCATCAAGGCAGCACGTGAGACGCGTCAGGCCAACGGAAATCTGTACCTCGCCGCCGCCACCCCCACGGTCCACCGGCTCCTGGAGATCACGGGCATGAGCGCGGCCACGCCGATCCATTCGAGTGTCGACGACGCCCTGAAGGCCGCGAGCTCCGCTTCGGACTCCACGGGGGAAGCGTCGTAGCTCCGTACGCGTCGCGCGCCGGCCGCGCGCGTGGTGCGGCCGCGGACCGGAGGACGGTGTCTCCCCGGTCCGCGGCCCGTTCAGGGGCCATCCGGTCTCAGCAGTAGAGGTTCGAACCGGTGGGGACGCCCAGGATCCGGGTGAACTGCTGGTACTTGCTGACGCGGCTCTGGACCTGCGCCGGGTTCTTTCCGTCGCACTCCAGCGAGCCGTTGACCGAGCGGATGGTGTGGCCGAAGCCGGCCTGGCTGACCATGGCGTTGTGCCCGGTCATCGTGCCGGGGCCGTTCTGGGTGTTCCAGTACCAAAGGCCCGTCTTCCAGGCCACGGCGGCCTCGTTCTGGACACGCCACGGGTTGTTGAGCAGGTCGATGCCGAGAGCGTCGCCCGCGGCCTTGTAGTTGAAGTTCCAGCTGAGCTGGATGGGACCGCGCCCGTAGTACGCCGCCTGACCGGCCGGGCAGCCGTAGGGCCGGCTCCAGTCGCAGTAGTGCGGGTAGTTGGCCTGGTTCTGCTCCACGATGTGGACCAGTCCGCCGGTCTCGTGGCTGACGTTCGCGAGGAAGGCCGCGGCCTCCTGCTTCTTCACCGTGTCGCTGCCGGTGTTCGCGAAGGCCGGATAGGCGCTCAGGGCCGCGGTGAGGCCGCTGTAGGAGTAGAAGGAATTCCTGTTCGGGAACATCTGGTTGAACTGCGACTCGCTGACCACGAAGCCGGACGGGGCCGGGGTGCCGCCGCCGCAGGTGTACGGATTCCAGTACCAGGTGCTGACGGTCGGGTCGTAACCCGGGTTGTCGTGCTCGGCCATGTAATACGCGCCGTTGTATCTGACAACGTTGCCAGTCCTGTAGGAGGCACCTTGCTGCCAGTTCGGCGCGGTGTCGCAGACGGTCGCCGCGGACGCGGCAGACGCGGAGGGCGTCAGCGTCACGATGAGACCTGTGGCGACGAGGAACGCCGCCAGCAGGGCCATGAGGCGTGTTCTCAGCACTCGATCACTCCTTTGAGCGCAACGGCCCTGCCGGAGGACGCAGTTGAGCTCCGGGTGCGGCCGCGTGGGGGGGCTTGGGCCACACTCAAGCGCCATGTCATGATCACGTCAAGGTATAGACCAATGCGTGAAGGATTCCGGCGCCCGGCAGGGCTTTTACGACGCAGACGCAGGAGGCCCGGATGCGAAGGACGTGTGCACGGCTCCCGCGTGCGCGGCGTTGCCTTGCCGGTCCGTCAGAACGCATTCGGCCGGCGAGCCGGTGAAGTAGTCGGCGTCCTTGGGGCGTTTGAGAGCGGTGCCCTGGGGGCGGCGGGCCGGTTCGAGGTGGGGTATGTGCTTGGAACAGTGGATGTAGGCCTCGACGACGGTGATGTGAACCCAGAATTCGGGCTGTCGTCCCGGGGCCGTGTCGACCGGTATCCCGGGGTGGGCTGCCCGGAGTTCCCGCTCGCCCAGCAGCTCGGCCGATCCGTTGATGTGCAGTCCGATGTGATGCTGGGTGAAGTCCACGAACAGCAGCCCCGCATGAGGGTTCTCTGTGATGTTGCCGGCGCTGGCCATGACGCCGTTCCCGCGGTACTCGGGGTAGGCGAGGGTGTGATCGTCCAGGACCGTGACGAATCCCGGCGGGCCGGCCCGGAAGCTGGCGTCGCAGTGTCCACGGGCGTCCGCTGTGGAGAGGAAGACCATCGACTGACGGCTGATGAACTCCCGCATGGCCGCCGTGAGATGCGGTCGGACCTGTCGGTCGTAGAAGGCGTCGGCGCGGTCCGCGGTGCCGAGACGGTCTTGCAGGATGCGCTCCCCGAGGGAGGGCGTGGCGTCGTGGCTGTTCACAGTTGTTCGCTCTCGGGCTGGTGTCGGGAAGGTGCGAGGGGTGCGGTCAGGACGGGATCGCTCAGCGGGTCGTGGTGAATGCGGGCCGCCGGCACCCCGTCGTTCCGCAGGATCCGGGCGGCCGCGGTGACCATGCCGGGCGGCCCGCACAAGAAGGCCTCATGCTGCCCCCAGGGCCCGAATTCGCGCAACACCTGCGGCAGGGTCCCCTCGCGCCCCGGGATGTGCTGATGCGAGACGGCGGCTCGTACGGAGAGCCAGTAGTGGCGCTGGGCCATCCGGAGCATGCCGTCCAGCCCGTAGAGCTCTTCCGCGGTGCGGGCGCCCACGAAGAGGTCGACGTAACGTCGCATGTCGCTGCGGGCCGCCTCCTCCAGGAGGGCGCGGATCGGCGCGAGGCCGGTTCCGCCCGCGACGCAGACCAGGTCGCGGTCGCCGGCGGCGGCCAGCGTCATGCCGCCCTGTGGCGGTCCCAGCGTGACGATGTCGCCGACGGCCGCGCGATGGACCAGGGCGTTGCTGACCCGGCCGCCGGGCACGGCACGGATGTGGAAGGTGAGCGTGGAGTCCGCGCGGGGGGCGTTGGCGGGTGAGTACTGGCGCCAGGCCTTGCGATGCCAGGGCGTCTGCATGCTCACGTACTGGCCTGCCTCGTACGAATAGGGAGCATCCGGCTGGACCGTGATCTCGGCGATGCCGTGGCCGCGGTGCTGGTGCCGGACGATCTGCGCCGCCCAGGTGGCGGGGCGCAGGCGGGTGTCGTCCGCGGCGGCCAGGATCATCACCCGCGCCGCGGTGGTGTAGGCGCGGGTCCAGGCGGCTTCGACGTCCGGGGTCCACGCGGCACCGGCGTAGCGGGCCAGGGAGGCCAGAAGGCACTCGCCGACGGCGGGGTAATGAGCTTCGAGTGCCCCGAACTTCCGGTGGTCGCGGCCCAGAAGGGTGCAGAAACGTACGAGATTTTCCGGATCGTCCACCAGGTCGACGATGCGCAGCAGGCCGCGCAGCAGCCTGTCGCGCTGTCCGTCCATGTTGTCCGGGAAAAGCTCTCTGACCTGCGGGTAACGGGCGAAGAGAATGGTGTAGAAGTAGACGGTCAGGTCCGCTGCGTGTGGTTCGACTACCGCCAGACCGGCGCGTACGAGCGAGATTTCGCGGGCGGTCAGCGGTGCGGGCGCCATTCCGGGGGCTGAGGCATCCGTGGGAGTGGGCAAGTCCGCTGAGGACCTCTCCGGTGGCATCGAACGTGCACGCAAGGAACTTGTCGCAATCGCAGAAGGGCCCGGCCTCTGTCTTGGCCGGGGCAGGGATGTGGTGGTCCGGGGCCGAGCACGTGATACAGGCAGGCCCCTTCCTGAGCGGCAGCGGTTACCGCACTCCGTGACAACTCCTTCCCGCAGGTCCGGTGAGGATACTCAGGTGCCGCACCGCGCAGCGGATCCGGTCACTGAGAGCGCCCGTGCACGCGTATGCGTACGGCCGAGGTGATCGTCTGGCACCGGGTGCGTGCCGCATCATGTGCCGCATGGGCGACATATCCGACCCGGAAACCCGGTTCTCATGGCCTTGGCTTCGGGGCTGATCACCTCACTTCGGGTGCCTCGCTGAACCTGCTGGGTGAACCCGTAAAGGATCTGCGGCGGAGCCTCCGGTAACGTCACAAGTTATGAGCCATCCGCATCCCGAACTGAAAGCCGCTCCTCCCCTGCCCGACGGAGGGCTGAGGGTCGTCGCCCTCGGCGGCCTCGGGGAGATCGGCCGCAACATGACCGTCTTTGAGTACGCGGGCAAACTGCTCATCGTCGACTGCGGCGTACTGTTTCCCGAGGAGACCCAGCCCGGGGTCGACGTGATCCTTCCCGACTTCACGTCGATCCGGGACCGCCTGGACGATGTCGTGGGGATCGTGCTGACCCACGGCCACGAAGACCACATCGGCGGCGTTCCGTACCTGCTCCGCGAGCGGTCGGACATTCCTGTCGTCGGCTCGAAGCTGACGCTGGCCTTCCTCGAAGCCAAGCTCAAGGAGCACGGCATCAGGCCGCGCACCGTACGGGTACGCGAGGGCGACCGGCGGAAGCTCGGCCCCTTCGACTGCGAGTTCGTGGCGGTCAACCACTCCATCCCGGACAGCCTCGCGATCGCGATCCGCACGGGTGCCGGAATGGTGCTGCACACCGGTGACTTCAAGATGGACCAGTTCCCGCTGGACGACCGGATCACCGACCTGCGCGCTTTCGCCCGGCTCGGCGAGGAGGGTGTCGACCTGTTCCTCACCGACTCGACCAACGCCGAGGTCCCCGGCTTCACCACGTCCGAGCGCGATCTGAACCCCGCGATCGAGCAGGTCATGCGCACCGCGCCGCGGCGGGTCATCGTCTCCAGCTTCGCCAGCCACGTGCACCGCATCCAGCAGGTGCTGGACGCGGCTCACCAGCACGGCCGCAAGGTCGCCTTCGTGGGCCGGTCGATGGTCCGCAACATGGGCATCGCCCGAGAGCTGGGTTACCTGAAGGTCCCGTCCGGCCTGATCGTGAGCCTGCGGGAACTGGAGAAGCTTCCGGACAGCAAGATCACCTTGGTGTGCACCGGTTCCCAGGGCGAGCCGATGGCCGCGCTGTCGAGGATGGCCAACCGTGACCACATGATCCGCATCGGGAAGGGCGACACCGTACTGCTCGCCAGCTCCCTGATCCCGGGCAATGAGAACGCCATCTACCGGGTGATCAACGGTCTGACCCGGTGGGGCGCCCACGTGGTCCACAAGGGCAACGCCAAGGTGCACGTCTCCGGACACGCCAGCGCCGGTGAACTCGTCTACTGCTACAACATCGTCAAGCCCCGGCACGTCATGCCCGTACACGGCGAGTGGCGCCACCTGCGGGCCAACGGTGACCTGGCCATCCGTACCGGGGTCGACCCCGACCACGTGATCATCGCCGAGGACGGCGTCGTCGTCGACCTCGTCAAGGGGCGCGCCTCCATCACGGGCAAGGTGCCGGCCGGTTACGTCTACGTGGACGGCATGACGGTCGGTGGCGCGACGGAGGCGTCGCTCAAGGACCGCCTCACCCTGGCGGAGGAAGGCGTCGTCACCGTCGTCGCGATCGTCGACGCCGACACGGGAGCACTCGCCGAGACGCCCGACTTCCTGGCCCGCGGCTTCGTCCATGACGACGCCACCTTCGAGCCGGTCATCCCGGTGATCGAAAAGGTCCTGGCCACCGCGGCCGAGGAAGGCGTCGGAGACGCCCACCAGCTCGAACAGCTCATCGCCCGCGCCGTGGCGTCCTGGGCGTTCCGGACCCACCGCCGCAAGCCGCTCATCATCCCGGTCATCATCGACGCCTGACGCAGGAGCCCGGCGGCGCCGCGCCCTGGCCCGGCGCCGCCGGGCGGCGGCCGGCGCCCCCGGGCGCGCCGGCCCGGCACGAGAACCCGGAAAGGTGAATTGATGGGTGCGCGTTTCGAGGAGCTCGACTGGCGCCCGACACCGCTGGGTGAGATCAGCCTGCGGCGCCGGCGCGATCCGGCTTCGGGCACCGATGTGTACGAGGTGAAGCTCGGTGACGAGTTCTTGATGTCCAGCCTCTTCACGGCGGGCGAGAAGGCGCTCACCCGGCTCGGGCTGGCGGGGCTGCCGGACACCGCACTGGACGTCGCCGTGGGCGGCCTCGGTCTCGGATACACCGCCCAGGCAGCGCTCGACGACCCGCGCGTGCGCTCGCTGATCGTGATCGACGCGCTCGGGGAAGTCATCGACTGGCACGAGCGGGGTCTGGTACCGCTGGGTGCTCGCCTGGCGTCGGACTCCCGTTGCCGTCTGATCCACGGCGATTTCTTCGCGATGACCGGCGATCCCCATGGCCTGGATCCCGGGCAGCCGGATCGCCGCTTCCACGCCATCCTGCTGGACGTCGACCATTCGCCGCGCCATGTCCTGCACCCACGCCACGCAGCGCTCTACCGGCCCGCCGGACTGCGCGCGCTCGCGAGCCGTCTCCACCCCTGGGGAGTCTTCGCCCTGTGGTCGAACGACCCGCCGGACGAACAGTTCAACTCCGTACTCGGGGAAGTCTTCGCGGAATCAGAAGCCCACGTCGTCGACTTTCCCAATCCCCTGCAAGGGGGGACCTCGTCCAACACCGTCTATGTGGCAAGGAGTCACACCGGCAGCCCGTGATCCCCGTTCGGATTCGTCCGGTCGGCCCACCGGCCCTGCGCGCGGCACCGTCCGTTTTTACGCTGGTCCAATGATCACCAGGTCCACTGTTCGCGGGGTTCTTTCCGGTGCGGTGTTCACTCTCGCAGCCCCGGCCCTCCTGCAGCCACCGGCCGCAGCCGCCGTACTCAACGATCCGCTGCCGCCGCCGCGGCCCGCGTCCGTCAGCAAGGCCCTCCTGCACCGGCCGGGCACCCACGTGCGCCTCCAGCCCGGGGCGCCCGCCCTCCCGCGAGGAGTGTCCGCCCTGTCGTGGCTGGTGGCGGACGTCGGTACGGGCGACGTGCTCGCCGCCCACGACGCGCACCGGCGCCTGCCGCCGGCCAGCACCATCAAGACCCTCTTCGCCATCACCGCCCTCCCCCGCCTTTCCGGCAGGGCGCTGCATACGGTCACCGACAGCGAGCTCGCCGCGGTGGGCGAGGGCAGCAGCGTGGTGGGGGTGTCCCCGGGACGCACGTACCGGACCGCGGATCTGTGGCGTGGGGTCTTCCTGAGCTCCGGCAACGACGCCGTGCACGTACTGGCGAAGATGAACGGGGGCTGGAAGGCCACGGCGGCGCAGATGCAGGCCAAGGCCCGTTCCTTGGGCGCACTGGACACCCATGTGGTCTCCCCGGACGGCTACGACGCTCCGGGCCAGGTTTCCTCCGCGTTCGACCTGGCTGTCTTCGGGCGGTCCGGTCTCGCGGATCCGCAGTTCGCCCGGTACGCGGCGACGGCCGACACGCGCTTCCCCGGTGGCACGCGCAGCGATGGAAGTCCTACGTGGACGTTCCGGATCCGCAACACCAACCGGCTGCTGACCGGCACCGACGGGGTGAGGCGGTACCCCGGCATCATCGGCCTGAAGAACGGCTACACCTCCCGCGCGGGGCACACCCTGATCGCCGCCGCCGAGCGCGACGGCCGCCGCCTGCTGGTGACGGTGATGAACCCTCAGCGGGGCGGTGGCCGCGCCGTGTACGAAGAGGCCCGCTCCCTGCTCGACTGGGGCTTCGCCGCCGTGGGACGGGTCCACCCGGTCGGATCGCTGAAGCCGCCCGCCGTACGCCAGGACCCGCAGACCGCGCCGGTCCCGGCCGCGCAGGCCGCCGCGCTGCGGCGGGGCGAGCCCGGAACGGGCAGCGCGTATTCCTGGCTGGGCGCGCTCATCGGCGCGGCGTGCCTCACGGCGGGCGTCATCATGTGGACGCGGGGCGGCCACCGTCAGCAGGCGCACGCGGGCCGGTTCGCGTGGGCTCTGGGGCCGGTCCGGGCTCTTACGCGGCGGGGACCGCCGCGTACGCCCCGGCGTCCTCCGTCGCAACCCGGTCCACCGTGAGACGACCACCCCCGTGGGGGGCCGACCACGACCATTACGGCGATTTCTGAGGGGTGCTGATGCCCGTAGGCAAGGGCGTCCTGGCGGATTAATCGGATGCGGGCGCGGGGCGTGACCCGTACGGTCGACGCCTGTGGAAACGCTCAGTGAGAAACACATCCGCTCGTCCTTCGTGAACTGCACCAAGGGCGAGGCGGCCCGCCTGAAACTCCCCCTCGACTTCGCCGAACTGCCCTGGGAGGACCTGGACTTCCTCGGCTGGGTCGACCCGGGCGCGCCGCTGCGGGCGCACCTCGTCCTGTCGCGGCCGGACGGGCCGCTCGGGATCACCCTGCGGGTGCCCGGCGCGACCCGCACCAGCGCCGTGAAGTCCAGCCTGTGCCAGCTCTGCCTCACCGGGCACGCTTCCTCCGGCGTCTCCCTTCTCGCGGCGCCCCTGGCGGGCGCCCGGGGCCGCGCGGGCAACACCGTCGGAATCTACGTCTGCGCCGACCTCGCCTGCTCCCTGTACGTACGGGGCAAGCGGCAGCCCAAGCTGCGCAGTGGCCGGTACGAGGAGAGCCTGAACCTGGAGGAGCGGATCGCCCGCACGCTCGGCAACCTGGACGCCTTCGTGGCGAAGGTGACGCAGGGCTAGCGAGGGTCTCTACCGTGCGTCGGCCTGCTCCTGCTCGATCGTGAACGCGCTTCCGGTGTGGGACAGCCGCAGCAGCCTGACCAGCGCGCGCGGGACGGCGCACAGCCGCAGATCGGTTCCGTGGGCCCTGGCCACGCGGGCGGCGGCCAGCAGCGCGTTCAGCCCCGAGCAGTCGCAGAAGGTCAGGCCGCCGCAATCGATCAGGACCTGCCGGTGACCGGCCACGGCGGCCTGGACGGCTTCCCTGAGATCGGGCGCGCTCGCGACGTCGAGTTCCCCCGCCACGGTGATCCGGCAGCTGTCGGGCCCCGTGGCGTGGACGCCGACCTGGATCGTGTCGTTCACGGCGGCCCCCTTTGCATGCGATGCGCACACGGGATGGACGGGCTTCACCCAGGGAACCCCTTGACCGGACATTCTGTCCACCCGCTGGTACGTCTTGACAAGCGTGGCGGGGCGTTCTATCCAGGTTTTGTAGAGGATTCCTCCATATCCGCAGGTCAGAGCGGGGGAGGTGAGCGCAGTGGCAGGGCCCCAGTCGTCCGGTCGGCGACGCGACCATTACGCGGTCCTCGGCGTGGAGCCGACCGCTTCGGCCGGGCAGATCACCTCGGCGTACCGCAGGCTCGTGCGCGCGCTGCACCCCGACGCCCATCCGGACAGGCCGGCGGCGGACAGCCGGTTCGCCGACGTCGTGGTTGCCTACGGCATCCTGCACGATCCTGTCCGCCGCGCGGCGTACGACTCCCAGCTGGGTCTGGGCGGGCCGAGGCGGCCGCAGGGGCGCCAGGTCCCGGCCGGCGTCTCGGTCCCGCTCACGGTGCGCGTGACGCCGCGCCCGGTTCCGTCCCGTCGCGACGTGCCGCTGTGGGCGGGCCCCACGCGGGTGCGTCCGGTGTACGACCGGCCCGGTCCGCCGCGGCTGAACCTGGCCGCCGACCGGTACCTGCTGTGGCAGTGGAGCGCAGGGTGAGGAGAAGGCAATGGCACGTGCAGTGGGTATTGACCTTGGTACGACGAACTCCGTGGTCTGCGTGCTGGAGGGTGGCGAGCCCACGGTCATCACCAACACCGAGGGCGCCCGGACCACGCCTTCGGTCGTCGGTTTCGCGAAGAGCGGCGATGTGCTGGTGGGTGAGATCGCCAAACGGCAGGCCGTGACCAACATCGAGCGCACCGCCCGGTCGGTCAAGCGCCACATGGGCGAGGCGCAATGGCGTTTCCCGGACAGCGGGGACATCGACGGCAAGCGCTACACCGCGCAGGAGATCTCCGCGCGCGTACTGCAGAAGCTCAAGCGCGACGCGGAGGCGTACCTGGGCGAGGACGTGACGGACGCCGTCATCACCGTTCCGGCGTACTTCAACGACTCCCAGCGCACCGCGACCAAGGAGGCCGGGGAGATCGCGGGCCTGAAGGTGCTGCGGATCATCAACGAGCCGACGGCCGCGGCGCTCGCCTACGGCCTGGACAAGGAGAACGACCAGACCATCCTCGTGTTCGACCTCGGTGGCGGCACCTTCGACGTGTCGCTGCTGGAGATCGGCGAGGGTGTGGTCGAGGTGAAGGCCACCAACGGCGACACGCACCTGGGCGGGGACGACTGGGACCAGCGGATCGTGGATCACCTGGCCAAGCAGTTCAAGAACGCGTACGGCATCGACCTCTCCAAGGACAAGATGGCCACGCAGCGGCTGCGGGAGGCCTCCGAGCGGGCCAAGATCGAGCTGTCGGCCGCGACCGAGACCAACATCAACCTGCCCTACCTGAGCGCGTCGGCCGAGGGGCCGCTGCACCTGGACGAGAAGCTCACACGCTCGCAGTTCCAGCAGCTGACCGCCGATCTCCTGGAGCGGTGCAAGGCGCCGTTCCACAACGCGGTCAAGGACGCGAAGATCAAGCTTGCCGACATCAACCATGTGATCCTCGTCGGCGGCTCGACCCGTATGCCTGCGGTGACCGAGCTGGTCAAGGAGCTCACCGGCAAGGACCCGCACAAGGGCGTCAACCCGGACGAGGTCGTGGCCATCGGCGCCACCCTGCAGGCCGGTGTCCTCAAGGGTGAGGTCAAGGACGTCCTGCTCCTCGATGTCACGCCGCTTTCGCTCGGTATCGAGACCAAGGGCGGCATCATGACGAAGCTCATCGAGCGCAACACGACGATCCCGACCAAGCGTTCCGAAGTCTTCACGACGGCCGAGGACAACCAGCCGTCGGTGCAGATCCAGGTCTTCCAGGGCGAGCGCGAGATCGCGGCGTACAACAAGAAGCTCGGCATGTTCGAGCTGACGGGTCTGCCGCCGGCCCCGCGGGGTGTCCCGCAGATCGAGGTCGCGTTCGACATCGACGCCAACGGCATCATGCATGTGACCGCCAAGGACCTCGGCACCGGCAAGGAGCAGCGGATGACCGTCACCGGTGGTTCCGCGCTGCCGAAGGACGACATCGAGCGGATGGTCCGCGACGCCGAGCAGTACGCGGAGGAGGACCACAGGCGCCGCGAGGCCGCCGAGGCGCGCAACCAGGCCGAGCAGCTCGTCTACCAGACGGAGAAGTTCCTCAAGGACAACGAGGACAAGGTTCCGGGTGACGTGAAGTCCGAGGTCGAGACCGCCATCACTGAGCTGAAGGAAAAGCTCAAGGGTGAGGACACCGCCGAGATCCGTACGGCTACGGAGAAGGTCGCGGCCGTCTCCCAGAAGCTCGGCCAGGCCATGTACGCCGATGCGCAGGCGCAGGCGCAGGCCCAGGGTTCCGGTGGGGCCACGGGCGGCGCGGGTGAGAGCGGGTCGCGCGCGGAGAGCGAAGAGGAAGTCGTGGACGCGGAGATCGTCGATGACGACAAGCAGCAGGGAGGCGCGGGATGAACCGCCCGACCGACGGTGGCGGCCCCCGTCGCGGGCCGTCGCTGGAGATCGTCCGGGACGGGCGACGGAGCGGTGGCTCCCCGGCCACGTTTCCGGCCCGTGCCGACCGGCGGGAGGAGCGGACCGAGCGGGCCGCCGGGGCGCCGACCGGCCGCGGCGGGACCGACGCGCCTGAGCCGTCCCGCCAGGAGTCGCCCGGCGCGGAACTGCGTGAACGCACGGCCGACCTGCAACGGCTGAAGGCGGAGTACGACAACTACCGCAAGCGGGTACGCCGTGACCGGCTGGCGGTCCGCGAGATCGCCGTGGCCAACGTGCTCGGCAAACTCCTGCCGGTGCTCGACGCCGTCACCGAGGCGACCGGGCAGGGCGAGGTGACCGGCGGCTTCGAGCGCGTCGCCGAGGAGCTGCGGTCGGAACTGGCGGCCCTGGGTCTGGAGTCGTTCGGGACAGTGGGCGACTCCTTCGATCCGTTCGTGCACGAGGCCGTCTCGTACCGCTGTACCGATGCGGTCGAGCGCCCGACCTGCACCGAGATCCTGCGGCCCGGATACCGGGTCGGCGACCACCTCCTGCGGCCCGCCCAGGTGGCGGTCGCCGAACCGCCGGCCGGCCTGCGGGAAGCCGGAGGGACGGAGGGATGAGGGTGTGAGCCATGGCCCGGCTGCCGTCGGTGACGTCCGCCTGGGTGGTCGAGCGCCCGGGCCCGATCGCGTCGGCACCGCTGCGGCTGGTCGAGCGCGAGGTTCGCGAACCGGGCCCGTACGAACTGCTGGCGCGCGTGCGCGCCTGCGGGGTGTGCCGGACGGACCTGCACTTGGCGGAAGGCGACCTGGTCCCGCGCAGGACGCACTGCGCGCCGGGCCATGAGGTGGTCGGCGAGGTGGTCGCTCACGGGGCCGCCGTCCAGGACTTCCGCGTCGGCGACCGGTTGGGGGCCGCCTGGCTGGCGGGTACCTGCGGGCAGTGCCGCTTCTGCCGTACCGGACGGGAGAACCTGTGCCACGACTCGCGCTACACCGGCTGGGACATCGACGGCGGATTCGCCGGCCACGTCGTCGTGGACGCCCGGTTCGCCTACCGGCTCCCCGAAGGGTGGAGCGACGAGGAAGCCGCACCCCTGCTGTGTGCGGGGATCATCGGCTACCGGGCACTTCAACGGGCGGACCTGCCGCCCGGCGGAAGGCTCGGCATCTACGGATTCGGTGCCTCGGCGCACCTGACCGCCCAACTCGCCGTCGCGCGGGGGGCCGAGGTCCACGTCGTCACCCGCTCACCGGCGGCGCGGCGGCTCGCGCTCGAACTGGGCGCGGCGTCCGCCGGAACCGACGCGCCGGACGAGCCGCTGGACTCGGCGATCCTGTTCGCACCGGCCGGTGAGCTGGTACCGGTGGCGTTGGCGGCGCTGGACCGGGGCGGCACACTCGCGATCGCCGGTATTCACCTGAGCACCGTCCCGCCGCTCGTGTACGACCGGCACCTGTTCCAGGAGCGGACCGTACGCAGCGTCACCGCCAACACCCGCGAGGACGGCCGGGCGTACCTCACCGAAGTGACGCGGCTACGCCCGGCGGTGCGGGTGACCAGCTATCCGATGCGGCTGGCGGACCGGGCGCTGGGTGACCTGGCGGCGGGGCGGATCACCGGGGTGGCCGTGCTCGTCGCGCGGTGACCGACTGCGCCACCCGGTGCATCTTGCCGGGCGGCTCAGGAGACCTGCGTGACGGCGGGGTACCCCTTTGCGCATGGCTGGTATCGAACTCAGGAGTTCCGCGTTCAACGACGGTGCGTTCATCCCGCGCCGCTACGCCAAGGAGGGCGAGGACGTCTCCCCCGATCTGTCCTGGTCCGGGGTGCCGGAGGGCACTTCAGAGCTGCTGTTGCTGTGTGAGGACCCCGACGCGCCGACGGGAACCTTCGTCCACTGGCTCGTCACGGGCATCGACCCTTCGAGCAGCGGCGTGGAGGCGGGGCAGACGCCGCAGGGCGGACAGGCCCGGATGAACGGATTCGGCGAGTCGGGCTGGGGAGGGCCGCTCCCTCCTCCCGGTGACGAGGCGCATCGGTACTTCTTCCGGGTCTACGCGCTCCCGGAACCCGCCGATCTGGCGGACGACGCGAGCGCCGCGCAGGTGCACTCGGCAGTGGACAAGCAGCAACTGGCCGGCGGCACCCTGGTCGGCCTCTACCACCGCTGAGGTCACGCGTCCTGGCGGCATCTCCGGCCACCTGGCGGACAGCGCTGATCACGTACCCTGAGCCGGGGCGCCGGCCGACACGCTCGCTTGACCGGCGCCTCCTCTCGTCAGCAACGTCAGGATGGAAAGAGCCCCATGGGAATGCTGGTTGTCATCGCGGGCATCGCCTGCATAGTGATCTTCGGCGTCGTCCTCGCAGTGATCCTGAGCGGTCGCAGCCGTAAGAGCGGTGGCCCGGCGCCGGTCAACTGGGGTTACGCCAACCACCCGAACCAACCCGCGCCGTACCCGGTGCCGCCGGGCCAGGCCTATCCCCCGGCGCAGCCGAACCAGCCCCCGTACAACCCGAATCCGTACCCGCAGCAGCCTCCCTACCAGGGACGCTGATGACGGCAACGGCTCGTGCGAGCGTGTAGAGGGACGGGCGGCCCCGGTGGGAGAATTGGGCCGTGAGCCAGGCCCTCGTGACGCTCGCGCTGAGCGGCGACGTCATGCCGGGACGGGGTGTCGACCAGATCCTTCCGCACCCCGGTGACCCGGCGCTGCGCGAGGGGTACATCCGGGACGCCCGCGATTACGTCGCGCTGGCGGAGGCCGCCAACGGCCGCGTTCCCGGGCCCGTGGACCACACCTGGCCCTGGGGCGCGGCGCTGGGTGTGATGGCGGCCGTAGCGCCCGATGCCCGGATCATCAATCTGGAAACGAGCATCACGACGAGCGACGACTTCGCCCCCGGCAAGGCCGTGAACTACCGGATGCACCCGCGCAACGTGCCGTGTCTGACCGCGGCGCGGCCCGATGTGTGCGCGCTCGCGAACAACCACGTACTGGACTTCGGGCGCCGCGGCCTGGAGGAGACGCTGGACGTCCTGCGCGCCGCCGGGCTCAGGCCCGCCGGCGCGGGGCGGGACGCGGCCGAGGCGCGGCGGCCGGTGGCGGTCGCCACGAAAAGCGGCGGGCGAGTGGTGGTGCTGTCGTGCGGGACGGCGTCCAGCGGGATTCCGTCGTGGTGGGCCGCGACGGAGGACCGGCCGGGCGTCGATTTCGTACCCGATCTGTCGGTCCGCAGCGCGGACGCCCTCGTACGGCGGCTGCGGGCGGTGCGGCGGGACGGTGATCTGCTGGTCGTCTCGATCCACTGGGGGTCGAACTGGGGGTACGCGGTGCCGCCGGCCCAGACCGCCTTCGCACGGCGGCTCGTCGACGGCGGCGTGGACGTCGTGCACGGCCACTCCTCGCACCATCCGCGCCCGGTCGAGGTCTACCGGGGCCGGCTCGTCCTGTACGGCTGCGGAGACCTGATCGACGACTACGAGGGCATCACGGGGTACGAGCGCTACCGCGACGACCTGCGGCTGCTGTACTTCCCGTCGCTCGACGCGCGTACGGGCGAACTGACCGGTCTGCGGATCGCCCCCCTGCGGGCCCGGCGGATGACGCTGCACCGCGCGTCGGCGGCGGACGCCGACTGGCTGTGCGAGACCCTGACCAGGGCGGGGCATGTTTTCGGTACGGCGGTGGAGCCCGCGCCCGGTCCCGACGGCTTTCTCGCACTCCGCTGGTCCGGGCACGTCGTACGACGGCGTACGGCCTCGTAGGCCACGCGGACGGCGGTTGCTGGGCCACGACCGCGCTGAATCGCTTGCGCACGTCCCGTGTGATCCGGTCAGGACGTCGGCGCGTCCAGCTTCGGCTTCCGCTTCACCTCGGTCACCTTCACGTCCTCCGTCTGCGAAGCCCCGAACGCCTCGGCGATCACCCCGCTGCTGGTGCCGGTGACCTCCAGAGCCAAGTGGCTGCCCATCACGCGCAGGTCGAGCCTTGCCCGGGGCGCGCCCGCATGGTCCGGCACCCGGTGAATCCGCGACGCCGGGTAGTCGAGGTCCGTCAGCTTCCTTTGCATCGCCCGGTAGCCGGTCGTCTTCGTGTTCTGGAACGCCTCACTGACGCGCTGTGCGTGCTCGTCGCCGGTGCACTTCTCGATACCGGTCAACGGCACCTCCTTGACCGGCTTGGGCCCGGTGAAGTCAGGGGTCGGCTCCGACGCCGCGGGGTCATCCAGGGGAACCGGGATGCCTCCCTCGGCGTTCGGAACACCCGGCGGGGTCTCGCCCGGCCCGTACGCCGGTGTGGGCGCGTCCTCCCAGCCCGGCAGAGCATCCGGCGGGGTTGTCGCCGGCACGGTGCTGCCCGCGGGGGTCTGACCGGTGGTGGCGTTCTGATCTCAACTCAGGCACGAGATCCGGCCCCAATGGAACGGGCACCCCTCCGCGGACCGTCTTGGCGGACAGTAATGAACTCCCTCCATTGCCGGCGCGTACTGACATGCGTACAGCGGTGGCTGATCAGCAACGAGGAGCGCCATGCGACCGTTCATATTGGACTACGCCCAGCGGAACGAAGGGCCGGACGCCCCGGTCCCCTACGCTTACAACAGCGCCGCCCAGCTCAACTTACTGCCGGACGGGCGTCCCGCCATCAGTGACCGGGAGCTGCTGCTGGCCATCAGCACCACCACGTCCACGGCCGGCTCCCAGACGCATTTCGACGACTGACCGGCCTGGCGACGCCGATGACTGTACTGATCCTGACATGCCATCAGGACGTCACGACCGACATGGTGGTGGCCAAGCTGCACGAACAGGGCGTACCACTGGTGCGCCTGGATCCGGCTGATCTGCCCGGGGAAGCCGGTCTGTCGGCCGAGTACGTCAGTGGCGACTTCCACTGTTACCTGTCGGCGGACGGGCGCATGGTCAGCTCCAAGTCCCTGCGCTCCATCTGGGTGCGACGGCCCGGCGAGCCCGCGGCACACGCCCCGGAGCCGTCGCGGTGGCTCTCGGCCGAGACCGGGCAGGCCCTGTACGGGGCGCTCTGCTCCACCACGGCACGCTGGATGAACCATCCCCGCCAGGCGGACCAGGCCCGGCTCAAGCCCTGGCAGTTGCGGTTCGCCCACCGGAGCGGCTTCGCCGTGCCGCCCACCGTCATCACGACCTTCCCGCGGGTGGCGGAGCAGTTCGCGGGCCAGTACGGGAAGGTCGTGGTGAAGTCCCTCTCCGGGCCGCCGCGCGGTGAGCCCTCGATCGCCCTGCCGACCGCACTCGTCGAGCCCGGTACGGACTTCGCCGGTGTCGCGGGCGGCCCCACGCTGCTTCAGCGGTACGTGCCCAAACGGGCCGACATCAGGCTGACGTGCGTCGGCGGCCGGATGTTCGCCGCCCGGAAGGTCTCCGCGTCCGGGCAGGTCGACGGGCGCTACGGCGACACCGGTCATGCGTGGGAGCCCGCCGTCGTACCCGACCGCATCGCGCGGGCAGTTCACGACTACACCGGGCTGGCAGGTCTCGCGTACGCGGCTTTCGACTTCGCCGAGGACGCCGAGGACGTGTGGTGGTTCCTGGAGTGCAACCAGGGCGGCCAGTTCGGCTTCGTGGAGCTGGAGACCGGCCAGCCCATCGCGGAGACGGTGGCGTCCTGGCTGGCGCAGGAACCGCGCGGGCCGGCGTGAACAGGGGGCTGCCGCATCGCGTAGTAGGGGGCGGCAGGCCGACCGTAACGTAGAGAGAAGGGGCGAGCGTCTGTGATGCGTCGAACAGGACCCGAACCGTGGGTGCCGCCGCGCCGGGCTTCCGGCGGCAGCCGCCGGTTCCGCATCGATTACCCGCGTCAGGGGCGTCGCGGACTGTTACGGCTGGTCCCGTCGTGGCGGCAGTTGCTGGGGGTCGCGCTGATCTGCTGCGGTACGGTCGCCGCCCTGGTCGGCTATGTCTACTCCACCGTGCACATCGCGGACGTGAACGCCGCCGCGCGAGCGGAAGCCAATGTCTATTACTGGGCCGACGGCACACAAATGGTCAGCGTCGGGGCGGTCAACCGCCAGAACATTCCCCTGTCCGACATTCCGCCCTCCCTTCAGAACGCCGTGATCGCGGCGGAGAACGCCGACTTCTACAGTGACCCCGGGTTCTCCGTCGGCGGCGTGGGCCGGGCCGTGGTGAACATGGCCCGCGGAGGGGAGGTCCAGGGCGGGTCGACCATCACACAGCAGTATGTGAAGAACACGTACCTGACGCCGGAGCAGACCGTGGACCGCAAGCTGCGTGAGCTGTGCCTGGCGGTCAAGCTGTCCCGGTCCCTGTCCAAGCAGGAAATTCTCCAGGGATATCTCAACACCAGCTGGTTCGGCCGCAACGCCTACGGAGTGCAGGCCGCCGCGGTGGCCTATTACGGCATGGACGCCAGGGAGCTCGATCCCGGCCGCAGCGCGCTGCTTGCCGCGCTGCTCAAGGGAGCGCAGCAGTACGATCCTTCGCTGAGTGAGGCCAACCACCGCCGGGCGGAGGCCCGTTGGCGTTACGTCCTGGACCGGCAGGTGGAGCTCGGGCACATGTCGCGCCAGGAGCGGGCGAAGTACACCGTCTTCCCGGAACCGCGCCGGCAGTCCGTGTCCACCAGCCTGTCGGGGCAGACCGGTTACCTGGTGGATGTGGCGAACAAGTACATCGAGAAACGTACCGGGCTGACCGCCGGGGAACTCGGCCGCGGCGGATACCGGATTCGCACCACCTTCGACCGGACCAAGGTGGAGCAACTGCGGCAGACCGTGGAGAGGGTCACGGCGCAGAGCCTGGACCCGGAACGCCGGATCACCGACCGGGACGTCCAGGTCGGCGCCGCGTCGGTACGCCCGGGCGACGGGGCGGTGCTGGCGCTGTACGGCGGCCCTGACGCGACCGAACACTTCACCAACAACGCGGACACGACGGGAGTGCCGGTGGGTTCGGCCTTCAAACCGTTCGTCCTGGCGGCGGCTCTTCAGCACGGTGTCCGTTCGGCCGGCGCGGCCGCGCCACGGCTGCCGGTGACGTCCGACAGCTTCTACGACCGCGGCGGCGTCCTGACACCCGGGACACCGTTGCTGCCGCCGGAGCGGGCGGGTACCGGCACCAGCGGGTTCGCGGACGGCGTCCTGCCCTTCGCCACCGGTCTTCCCACCCTGCGCGAGTCGCTGGTCCTGGGCGGCGAGAGTGTGTACAGCCGCCTCGGTGAGGACGTCGGACTGGCGAGGGTTCGCGATCTCGCCGTCGGTACGGGCCTGTTGCCACAGAGCATGGCGCCCCTGGAGCGGCGCTTCTCCGTCGGCACGTCCACCCCGAGCGCCATCCGGATGGCCGACGCGTACGCCACCTTCGCCGAAGACGGCCGGCGTACGGACCCGTACTCGGTCACCACGGTCACCTACCGGGGCACACGGCTGGAGGGACTGGAACCGCCGCCCGGCAGGCAGGTGCTGGACGCGGAGGTGGCCCGCGAGGTCTCCCGCGCGATGCGGGACGTGGCCGTGGACGCCCTGGCACCGGACACCCTGCGCGCGGTGGCGCCGGTGGCCGCGGGCCGCACCGGCGACGACGACCGCCTGCCGGCCGCCTGGTTCGTCGGCTACACCGAAGAGCTGTCGACCGCCGTGACCGTCTTCAGGAACAAACCGGGTAAGGGCGGCCTGCTCCCGTTGGCCGGGGTGGGCGGCGTCGGCGCGTCCGGGCAGGAGCGGGGCGACTTCCTGCCGCTGCGGGTGTGGTCGTCGTACATGACAGCGACCCTGCCGGGACCGGGCGGCGGAGGCTTCGGAAGGCCCGCCGACCTCCGGTAAGGGGCTCTGCCCGGCCGGCGGCGGACCACCGTCGGCCGCGTACGGCGCAGGGGCCGGCGTCCGAGATGGGATGCTGTTGGTTAATTCGGGCCTGTGCGTGACGTCGGCCTTCAAGACCCGGTTGTGGTCTTGAAGGCCGACGTTGTCGTGTGGGGTGGGTGCGGATGTCGATGCAGCCGAAGGGGTCCGGGGAGATCCCGGCGGAGACGGTGCGGGTGACGCGGG
>NZ_JAGGPC010000049.1:0-5345 GCF_018614005.1 Streptomyces sp. ISL-99 | reverse complement strand
CCGTGCCCGCCGTGCCCGCCGTACCCGGCGGGCACGGCCGGTCCACTCGCTTCGGCTCGGTCTCAGCGCTTGAACGCGCCCGGCGTGTAGTGGCCGGGGACCATGCGGGTGGTCACGGCGAAACGGTTCCAGGAGTTGATGACCGAGATCACGGCGGTGAGCTGGGCCAGTTGGGCTTCGTCGAAGTGCTTGGCGGCTTTCTGCCACACCTCGTCGGGGACGAACCCTTCGGTCAGGACGGTCACGGCCTCCGTGAGTTCGAGTGCCGCCGCCTCCTGCTCCGTGTAGAAGTGCCGGGACTCCTGCCAGGCTGCGAGCTGGATGATCCGCTCGATGGTCTCGCCCGCGGCGAGCGCCTCCTTGGTGTGCATGTCGAGGCAGAAGGCGCAGTGGTTGATCTGAGAGGCACGGATCATGACCAGCTCGACGAGGACCGGATCGAGGCCCTTCTTCGCTGCGGCGGAGAGTGTGATCATGGCCTTGTAGACCTCGGGGGCCATTTTCGCCATGTCCAGGCGGGGGGTGTGCTCGGGGGCGTATCCGCTGGTCGTGGGGGTCCTGTCTGTCGTCATGGGGACGACGTTACAGGCCCGGTAGCCCACGGGTATGGTCCACTTCCGTGACAGATTCATGGGCCACCTACGGGGTCGACCTGCATGTCGAGCTGGGCGGTTCGGGGCTGCGTGCGGGCCTGATCAACGCCCTGCGCGAAGCCGTCCGTACGGGCAGGCTGGCACCGGGGACGCGGTTGCCGTCCTCCCGTTCGCTCGCCGCCGACCTCGGGGTCGCCCGTAACACCGTCGCCGACGCGTACGCCGAACTGGTCGCCGAGGGCTGGCTCACCGCGCGCCAGGGCTCCGGCACGCGGGTCGCGCGGCGGGCCGTGGCCGCGCCGCGCAAGGCGGCGCCGGCCACCGTGACGCGGCGCAGCGCGCGCCGCGAACCGGCGTACAGCCTCATGCCGGGCTCTCCCGACCTCGCGTCCTTTCCGCGCGCCGAGTGGCTGAGGGCGGCCAGGCGCGCGCTGACCGCCGCGCCGCACGAGGCGTTCGGGTACGGCGACCCGCGCGGGCGCGTGGAGTTGCGTACCGCCGTCGCCGAGTACCTGGCGCGGGCGCGCGGCGTGCGCGCCACGCCGGACCGGGTCGTCATCTGCTCCGGTTTCGTGCACGGGCTGATGCTCGTCGCGAAGGCGCTGAGGCAGCGGCGGGTGCGGGAGGTGGCGGTCGAGTCGTACGGGCTCCACTTCCACCGGGACCTGCTCACGGAGGCCGGGCTGCGCACTCCGGCGCTGGGGTTTCGACGCGCTCGGCTCGCGCACCGGGGAGCTGGGGGAGCTGCGGGGCGCGGGCGCGGTGCTGCTGACGCCGGCCCACCAGTTCCCGGTCGGGGTGGCGCTGCATCCGGACCGGCGCGCGGCTGCCGTGGACTGGGCGCGCGGTACGGGCGGCCTGATCCTGGAGGACGACTACGACGGGGAGTTCCGCTACGACCGGCAGCCGGTGAACCCTACACCCTGGCAACTTGACATGTGTGCAGGTCAGCGCAGCGAGAAGCCCCGCCCATGCGCCACGGGGGCAGCACACGGACGGGGCGGGAGAGGATCAGCGTTGGGTCTGCACAGGGGCAGTCTGTGCCCGAAGTTCAGCTAGTCGCCGCTGGTAGAGGGGGCCGATTGCATGAGTCCCCCTTGCCTCGCTGGGGGTGGATCGTTCGATCAGGTTATGGGCAACGGCCTTTAGATGCGCCGCCCACGCCAACACATGCTGTTGAGCGGTCCGCCCGCATTCCTGCGGTTCACCAGGTAGGCACAGCGGGAGTTGCGGACCCAGCTTGTTCGCCGCATGGCGAATGTAGCGAGCGGTCGTGGCCCATTCCTCGTCGGTCCGCTGTGGGGCGTTGCTCTCGAAGTCCCACCCCCAGACCCCGAAGTCGTCCCCATGATCGTCCATTTGTGCACTCCTGATGATCGCAGCGGGTTAAGCCGGTGCGCCGATCGTAGCCGCGCCCGCCACGCTGTCCGCCTCCTTCGGGTCACAGTGCCCGACCGAGGGAACACACGGACCGCACGGACCGCACATGGGGAGGAATTGCGGGGGCGTGCACGACTGGATGCCCGCGCCGTGCACCGCCGTAATCTTGGCCGTCACATCGGCCATTTGTGCGCCACCCCAGATATCCGAGATCGGCTTTTCCAGCACGTTGCCGATAGTCAGGAATCGGCCGAGAACGCACGGCCATACCTCGCCGGTCGGACCGATGGCGCATTTCTCGTGGGCACAGTGCCCGCACAGGTCCGCGATGGTCGGCGTGGCTCCCTTGCTCGCCCGCCCGAATGCGCGGGTCCGGTCTCCGCCGACCGTGCCGACGCCGAGCCCCGTAAGGTCCTGCGCCGCTTCCTGTACGCGCTGCCCGTCCCGTACGGCGACGACTCCCCCTCGCAGCGGGATACCGAGTTCCAGCGCCTTTTGGATATTGGCGCGAGTCTTCTTGTGCGAGCCCCGGAGTTGCGTCACCTGGTCGTGTTCTTCGGCGGTGTCCGAGTAGTACGACGTGGCGAGCTTGACGCCGTATGCCGTGAACGCGCCCCACAATTCCTCACGGATGTGGGTCATGTTCGAGAACACCTCGACTCCGAGGCCCCGCCCGTGGGCGTGCTTGATCAGCGCGGGCAAGCTCGGGTAGAGGGTCGGTTCGCCCCCGATGAACTGGACATCCAGCGTGCGCATGTCCGCAAGCTGGTCAATCACGTTCAACCAGTCCTGCACGGTCATGGCCCCGTGGGTGCCCTTTGGGCCACTGTCCGCGTAGCAGTGATCACAGAACTCGTCACAGAGTCCCGTCACTTCCAACCATGCGAATAACAGTCGATTTCCGGCAGCGCTCATTGTGCGTCTCCTTGCGACCGTTGGTGTTTGGTGCCCCGCCCCCGCCGAAATTCCGAATGCGTGGGGGAACGAGTTCGGTTACGTCCGGCAGGGGCGGGAGTTCATAGGCGGCCGGTAGCGGCCAGGGTGGGAATCGCCGTACTCGGCGCGGCTACGGTGAAGACGAATGCGCTCCAGCCGAAGCGCCTTACGACCCTCACGCGTCACCTCGTGGGGCTCGGCAGTTCGGGCACTCATCCGTGTGAAACAGCGACGGGGGGTGAAATGGGCCGGGCAGGAAGACGACGCCGGATTCCACGTCTAGCGCGCCCCCGTATTCGGTCCACCATCCATCGGGGCTGTTCGCGTATGCCGTGCCCGCGTAGGGGTCAACGGTGGCCTTCTCGACCGTCTCAGCGGCCACTAGTACCAGCCCCCACCCGCACGCTGGTTCTCCTTCTCGACCAGGGGCCGAAGTCGCTGCATGGTCGGGCTGAAAGATCGGTCGTCGTCCGCCCGGCTGTGCTTCGACTCGTCGTCGGCAACGGTGTCGGGGCACTCCGGAAGCCCACATACGCACGGCGGGAACGTGAGCGCCGACCTGAGCGGGGGCTCACCGTGGTCGTCGGGGTAGTCACGGTTCACCGCTCCGCCCCCGTTCGATCAGTCGCCCGGCGGTGGGGGTGCTGGGAGGCGATCGCGTTGAACTCCCGGACGCTCCCGACGCTGCCGCGCTCACGCGCCGACTCGCGCCCGTTTATGGCTGCGCTACAGATGCGGCAGCCGTCGACGGGCACTGGCTCAAGGGCGGGGCTGTGAAGCGTCGGTACGGCCGTGGTGTCACTCACTGCGCAACCTCCGGAGTAGCCCCGCCTCAACGGCCCGCAGCAGGCAGCGCGTAGGCGTCGTGGTCTCCCTGGTCGGCACCGCGTGCAACGGCAACGGCAGCCATGCCGGGAGCGGCACCACGTCCGGAGTCAGCCGGTAGAACTCGCGCCGCTGAACGGCCGCTTCAAGGTCCGCCGCGCCGTCGCGGGGTAACCGCTTCGGTAGGTCGTTCGCCATGGTCACCATCCCGCTTGTTCCGTCAAGTCCAGTGATGCTGTGGGGTGTTGGCTCAGAGAAGCGCGGCGAGTGGCCCGGCACCACAGCAGAAAGGCCGCAGTCCTGCCGCACCCTGGCCGCACTGGCTACGCTGACCAGGGAAGAGGCACCCGCACGAGGGAGGACCGGCCAACGATGACCAGCAGGCGGCGGAGATTCGCGGAGCGCCGGAAAGCGTGCGGACTCAATCAAGAGGAATTCGCGGAATCGGTCGGCGTAGATCGCTCTACTGTTCAGCGCTGGGAGAACGGAAAGAACGACCCCCAACCGTGGCAGCGCCCGAAGATCGCTAAGGCTTTGGCGGTCACGGCGAATGAGCTTGACGCGCTGCTGGTCCCCGATGCCTACGCGCCGCCGCAGTCTCCTAATGGATGGCTCGCTGCCACGTCCCCGAATAGCGATGACGAATTTGACGCTCTCGAATTGGCGCGTCGAGTATCAGCAAGCGATGTGGGAAAGGAGACATTGAGCCGACTGGAAAACTCCTTTGATGAGTTGGCTATGAAATACCCCGTCTCCCCGCCGCAGGAATTGTTGGAAAGGGTGCGAAAGTATTCGGCGTACGTCTCGCACCTCATGGATGCGCGTATGACGCTTGCGGAACAGCGCCGTCTTTACCGGGTCGGGGGATGGTTCCAACTGTTGGGGGCCACACTCCATATCGACCTGAACCAGGAACACGCGGCGACGGCCCGTTTGCAGACAGCGGCGTCACTCGCGCAACACGCCGAGCACCCGGAAATTGAGGCGTGGTGTTACGAGACGGACGCTTGGCGGGTCCTCACGGATGGCGAATACGTGCGCGCGCTGGAACTGTCGAAGATTGCGCAAGATCTAGCACCAGTCGGATCGTCGGTTGCCATTCAGGCGACGGCGCAAGAAGGCAGGGCGAGAGCGCGTCTAGGGGAAGGTCCGGAAACCTACGCGGCCATAGATCGTGTTCAGCGTATGTCGGCCGCACTCGTTCCGCGCAAAGGTACCGAGCATCATTACCAGTACGACCCTGGTAAGGCTCTGGCCTACACAGCAACAACGCTTGCATGGGTCGGAGATCCAGCGGCGGAGACCTACGCTCGGGAAGTGATTGCCCGGCTGGCTCCCGCTGACGATATCGAGAAATGGCCGCGTCGGGTCGCGTCAGCGAATATCGACCTGTCGTTGGCTTTACTCGGTGGCGACCGGCTGGATGAGGCGTGCAACGCAGCACAACGGGCCATACTGTCCGGCCGTATCGTCCCGTCGAACCATTGGCGTGCGCTGGAAGTCGTCAAGACTGTGGAAGCGCGACAACTTCCGGAAGCTGCGGATCTCCGAGAGGCATACCAGGGGTTGAAGGCTCTTCCGAGCGTGGGCTAGTACTGCAGCCGCAGTTGT